>JASHOY010000294.1 GCA_030038435.1 Acidobacteriaceae bacterium
GAAGTCTGGGTCCTCGGCAATCAGGCGCCGCCCTCGCTCGACCGCACCACCCTCACCGCGCAGCTTGAATCCCGCTACTCCACCGACTTCACCACCCAGTGGCGCCAATTCCTCCAGGCCGCCAACGTCATTAAATACCGCACCCTCGCTGACGCCGCCGCTAAGCTCCAGTTGCTCTCCAACCCCAACTCCCCGCTCCTCGCGCTGCTCTACGTCGCCTCCCACAACACCGCCGTCGCCGATCCCAATCTCGCCAAGGAATTCCAGCCCACCCAGGCCGTAGTTGCGCCCACCGCCCTCGATAAATACATGGGCCCCGGCAACCAGTCCTACATCGGCGGACTCCTCGGCCTTCAGGCCGCCGTCGCCCAGGTCGCGCAAAATCCCGCCGCCGCCACCGACCCCAACGCCGTCGCCCCCATCGTCACCGCTTCCGCCGCCGCGCACACCGCCGCCAGCCAGACCGCCCAGGCCTTCACCCTCGATCCCACCGGCCATGTCGATCAAACTGTGCTCGCGCTGCTCCAGGCTCCCATCAACTCCGTCGATGATGTCGTCCGCGGCCGCGGCCCCGCGCAGGCCAACGCCGGCGGAGCTTCCTTCTGCTCCGCCTTCAATCCGCTCATGGCCAAGTTCCCCTTCTCGCCCAACTCCACCGTCGAAGCCAGCCCCGCTGAAGTTGCCGCCCTGCTCCAGCCCGGCACCGGCTCGCTCTGGCAGCTCTATAACTCCACGCTGAAAACTATCCTCGTCCAGGCCGGCAGCCAATACGTGGCCGCCTCCAACGCGCCCATGAAGGTCAACCCCGACTATGTTCGCTTCTTCAACCGCGCCGCCGAGTTATCCAATGTCCTCTATCCGCCACCCGGCGCTCCGGGACTTACTTTCACAACTAAGATTCTCCCCTCCAAGGGAATTAATACCGTAACTGTTGGAATTGACACACAGCAGCTGACTGGCTCCAATGTCAGCAAGCAATTCACATGGAGCTTAGCCACCAGCCAGCAGTCGCAACTTATCGCAAACTACGGCACCGGCACTTTGCCGCTCTTGCAATTCAGCGGCCCCTGGGCCGTCTTCCACTTGATGGACAAAGGCCGCACCGATGCGAGTAACCCCGGCCGGCTGGCCTATCCTCTGGAAATCAGCAACACGCCCATCGTAGTCAATGGCACGCCATTAGTGGTGTATCTGGAGTTATCCGGCCAGAACGCCAACTTACTCATGCCCGGCGGCCTGAGCGGCATGCGCTGTGTCTCCACGATTGCCCATTGAACGAGGTGCGGACCACTCAAGCTTTTCGTCATACCGTTCCAACACCGACGCGAGTTTCCCACTCTTGACGCGTACTTTGCGTTAAGGGTGGGGCTGATCCAAACTCTGCACCGGGCACACGAACGGCTGGATGGCATTCGGGAACCGGTGCCCTCCTCACGAAGCTCAGCAAGAAAAGCTACAAGCTAATAACGACTGCCGCCTTATTGCGCCCGCATGCGCCCGCATTCGCCACAAGAGCGCGAGCGTTCCCACAATGCCATTGCCTGCGGAGTCTGAGGCTCCGACCACGTTCCTGAAAGCTCCGGGCGGAATGGGGCGCGGGGGTCGGCGGGGCGCGGCAGGAAGCAAAACAGCTGGCGAATCTGAAGCACGCAGCGGCATAGGCCACCGGGACCGACGGGATTGATGCGGCGCTGAGGGCGTTGGGAAATCGGCTTTATCCGATGCGGTGTGGGGGTCTCCGGGGAGATGCGTGCATGCTGTGAGCGACGGGCGGAGGTTGCGCGGGAGGTGGTTCATCCCACCCTCGCCGCAAAAATCCGCGGCCAGGGTGGGGCAGCCCATGGTGTTGTTGAAAGAGTGGAGGAAGGGTGGGCCAGCCCCCAATCGCACGGACTTCGAATTGGTCCGTGAGTATCGAGAATTCAGGCTGGAAGTGTGGTGATTCGCGCCGGCCCTACGGGACGGCGGCGTTGATGGCGCGGGTTTCCCGGGATTTCATCCCGGGCTATTTTCGATTCGTCCCTACGGGACGAGAGGGCGAGACTCGTTCGGCGGGTGTTGCGTGAAGGGACGGCCCAAGTTTGAAGAATCCGCGGGGTAGTTGCACGAAGCCACGCCGTCCCTACGGGACTCCGGTCATCCTTTTTTTGCATCAGACCCCACGCTGAAGCGCGGGGCTAACCTACATTGCGCCTACGGCGCGCATGGGCCGCATCGACTGTTTCCATTGGCGTAGATTGATTCACCTTCTTGAGCGTATGTGGAGGCGGTAGCGAAAGATCAGCCTGGAAGATCGGGCCGTCTGTCCGCAGGCCGCTGCAACGACCCGCGGGCCGTGCTAACGCCGAGGAGGTGAGGACATGGATGAGAAATCGTCCTGGATGCGATTTTCCATCACCATCGTCCCAATTCATTGGATGTTGCTTGGCGATTTGTGCTGGCGGTTGTATTCCTCTCACCTGGCGCTACTGATGAGGTAGCCGAACCCCGGCAGGGGACCACTCCCTGTCGGGACCACCTGAGCATAGCAGAATCTGAGTTGATGGGCTGCTCGCCGTTTGGGCGGTTGGCGCGCCTAGGTGCTTCCGGAACCGAGAATCTGGACCATCGGGACCGCGGCAGCCGGAGGAGTTTGAGATGATTTGGCATACCAAAGCGCATGTAGACTGATAAGAGTAAACGCGGGGACCTAAATGGCTCGAATCGAAGGAATTCGCATTCGTAATTTTCGTTCGTTGCGCGATGTCACCTTGGGGAAAGTCCTGAGCGTGCAAAGCCCCGAGCCGTTGACACCAATGACTGCGGTTATCGGGAAGAACGGCGTGGGAAAGAGCACGTTATTTGACGCATTCGGCTTTCTGGCCGACTGTCTCAAGAGCGGTGTAGAGGATGCGTTCGATGCACGAGGTCGGGGTGGATTCGATCGGGTCAGATCGCAGGGAACGGCCGGGCCAATCGAACTTGAGGTCTACTACAAGGAAGATGGCAATGCGCGCCCCATAACTTACGAGCTCTCGATCGACAAGGACTCTTCTGGGCGCCCTTATGTATCGAAAGAGCGACTTCGTCAGAGGCGCAAAGGGCAGAAACACGGGTGGCCATTCTCGTTCCTGATCCTCAATGAGGGTCACGGGATCGCTTGGAAGGGTGAAGAGGCAGGTCACGAAATCAACGAGAATACCGAGCAATTAGATATCCTCGAACTCATCCAGGAGATCGAGCATAGCGATAGCGAGGAAGAGAGCCGCGAGACAGATGTCGTAGAACTTGATGACTACCGTAAACTTGGCATAGCCACCTTGGGATCGTTAAAGCAACATCCACGTATTTCAGCGTTCAGGCGATTTATTGAAGGGTGGTATTTGAGTTACTTTAGCCCGGATGCAGCCCGAAGCCTTCCCTTGGCAGGTCCCCAAAAACACCTGAATATCCACGGGGACAATCTAGGGAATGTCGTTCAATTTATGGAACGTGAGCATGCTAAGAAATTTCGTACAATTCTTGAGCGTATCGCGGCCAAAATTCCGGGAGTTGAAAGAATCGATACAGAGCGGAGTCCCGATGGTCGTTTACTGCTTCGTTTCAACGATAAGGGATTTGAAGATCCTTTTTACTCTCAGCAAATGTCTGATGGCACCCTGAAGGTATTTGCTTACCTGCTCCTGTTGGAGGACCCGGTTCCCCCGCCGTTTCTTTGCGTCGAGGAACCAGAAAACGGTTTGTATCACAAGCTTCTAGAGTCCCTCGCTACTGAATTTCGCGATCACGCTTCATCTCAGAAATCCGGATCTCAGGTTTTCGTCACAACGCATCAGCCCTATTTTGTCGACGCACTCTCACCCGAAGAGGTCTGGGTCCTCGAAAAGGGACAAGATGGATTTTCGGTCGTTAGGCGAGCGAGCGACGATCTAACGGTCAAGAACATGGTGACTGAGGGGCTGCCTCTCGGCAGCCTCTGGTACAGCGACTATTTGGACGCGAGGTAAGTGTGCATCTCGAAATTCTTGTTGAAGATATTTCTGGAAAAAAAGCGCTCGACATTCTGATCCCAAAGCTCGCGAAGCCTCAGGATACCTTCCGCGTACATCCATACAAAGGCATAGGCCACATCCCACCGGATATGAGGGATACGCGTAATGCGAGCAAGAGGATCCTCTTAGACAATTTACCCAAATTGCTGAAGGGGTACGGTAGGACGTTCGCCGCGTACCCCTCAAATACACCTGCAGCAGTGATCATCGTTTGCGACTTAGATGATCGCAACTTCTTCGAATTCCTGAGGGAACTGAGTGGGATTCTGAATGCATGTAGCCCCGCTCCCGTCACTCGATTCTGCCTTGCCATTGAGGAGACCGAGGCGTGGTTCCTCGGCGATCTGGTCGCAGTGTTGGCCGCGTATCCGCATGCGCGCCGAGAAATCTTGCACGGGTACATAAACGACAGCATCTGTGGCACATGGGAGTTACTGGCAGACGCCGTTTGTACAGGTGGTGCAAAGGCGCTCGAAGCAAAAGGTTACCAAGCTGTAGGTGCTGAAAAGAGTCGTTGGGCAGCGAACATTACGCCGGTGATGGAACTTGATCGTAATCAATCGCCTAGTTTCAACTTCTTCAGTAAGACAGTCCGAAGTTTGACTGAGCAGGCATAAGTCTGAGCTGCGTTTTCAAGTGGTTCAAGTTTCTGCCTACCCAGGGCCCGAAGGAGAGCCTGGGATATTGTGAGGCTTCGACGAACGAGCAAAAGTCGGGGAATGCTTCAGCAGTAAAAAGCACCAAAGGCCGCCCTTCCGGGCGGCCTTCGTTGAGAGAACCAAGTACAAGTTGAAATGCGCTGCAGACGCGATTGCTGATGCCGTCAGCGCGCGGGTGTGGACACCCGCACTACAGCCGGTCTGAAGACCGGCGCTACAGGGTTAGTCACCCGCGACCGGCTCTGCTTTCTCTTCCCGGTGGCGGTTGATGGGGCTGGCGGCGTTGTTGCTGGCCGGCTTGATGGAGTCCAGCGAGACCAGGCCGGTTTCGGCGGGCTTGATGCCGAGAATGTGCTCATTGTAGAGCTTGGCCATCTTGGCGTTCTCGGCCTCCTGCTTGAGCTTGGCTTCGTTGGCCTTGCTGTCGCGGGCGCGGAGACGCTCTTCGCGGGCGTTCTTGGCGATGCCCAGGTTGTCGAGGGTGTGGTTGGCTTCGGCGTTGACGTGCTCCATGTTGAGCACCAGGTCATGGCCGATCTGATTCATGCCCACCTTCTTGCCGCCGGCGAAGATCTCGTGGCGGCCGTGCTCGTCGTACCACTTGGTCAGCGTGGCCGTCATGTGCATTTTTTCAATGATATTGCGCCAGCCGATCCCTGTGTTGTACGCGCAGAAGCTGATTTCGCCTTCCTGCGTGGCGTAGGGGATGATGCACTGCTCGGTGCGGCGGAAGTCGTAGTTGAAGAGATCCTGGAACCACATGCCGGCGATGAAGAGGAAGTTCCAGCGGTCCTGGCGGCGCTTTTGAATGTCTTCCATGGTGCGGTCGCCCTTGACGCTGCCGTAATTGCGGCCGGTGGCGTTGAAGGTCTTATCCATCTTCTTGAGCATGTCGGTGATCTTGAAGTGGGTAGGCGACTGGAAGGGATCGTAGTTGCGCAACAGGGCGAGGCCGAATCCGATCACCGAGAGCCACTTGCCGCGGGCGGCGTCGTTGACTTTGGCGAGGTCCTTGGCCACCTGGTCCATTTTTAGGAAGGCGGTGACGGGAGCGGCTTCCTTGGTTTCCTTGTCGATCATCATGGCCATGCCGATGCCGCAGTTGGGGTGGCAGCCGCAGGAGAGCTGGCCCCACTCGGCGCTGGGTCCGTGAATCAGGTCAGCCCAGTCAGAGAAGGTGGACATGAAGGAGATGGGGAACCAGTCGCGCTCGGGCACGCCGAAGCCGCACTGCTCTTTGATGTCGTGGGCCATGTGCGAGAGGGTGTAGCGCTGGGCCTGGCGGCGCTCGTCGGTGATCTCTTCGTCGCGGCCGGTGAAGCTGACGGGCTGGAAGCTGAGGAAGCTGATCTTGCGGGGATTGTCGAGGGCGAACTCGATGATGCGGCCCACCTGCTCGTTATTGATGCCGTTGACGATGGTGGTGACCGGAACGATTTCCACGCCGGCTTCATGCAGGTTGTTGATGGCCTGGAGCTTTACGTCGAACAAGTTTCCGACTTTGCGGTGCGAGTTGGCAGCGTTGCCGATGCCGTCGAACTGGAGGTAGACGTAGCGGAGGCCGGCTTCTGCGGCGGCGCGGCAGAGCTCTTTGCTCTTGGCGAACTCGATGCCGTTGGAGGCGGCTTGGACGCTGTTGTAGCCAACCTTGCGCGAGTAAGCGACGGCGTCAAGGAAGTAAGGCGAGAGGGTGGGCTCGCCGCCGGAAAACTGGACACTCATCTGGCGACGGGGCTTGATGGTGATGGCGTTGTCAAGCATCTGCTTGATTTCGTCCCAGGTGAGCTCGTGGACGAAGCCGACCTGGTTGGCGTCCATGAAGCAGGGATCGCACATCATGTTGCAGCGGTTGGTGAGGTCGATGGTGAGGACCGAGCCGCGGCCGTGGGTGACGGTGCTGGTGCCGTGCTTGTGCAGTTTATCGTCGCTATGGGCGCGGATATCGCGGCCGGGGAAGCTTTCTTCGAGGTGCTTGAAGAAGGCAGGGTCGATGGACATTACGTCTTCGAAGTGGCCGTGCTTGGGGCAGTCCTTGACCATGAGGATCTTGCCGTCGCGCTCGACGATCTGGGCCTTGATTTCGCCCACTTTCTCGTTGAGCAGGATCTCGTGGGGCAGCTTGCCGTCGATGATCTGCTTGCGGATCTCGGGGACGCACTTGGGACAGAGCGAGTCCGTGGTGCGGGGCCAGCCGAGGGGCGGTTTTTCCTTCTGCCAGCTCTTGAGGAGGGGTTTTTCGCTCCATTTGGGCGTGAAAGAGGGATTGGGGCTGATGCGGTTGAGGCGCTCGAAGACGGCCCAGGCACCCTGAGCCGCGAAGACGGCGGCTTTCTCAGCGTATTTAACGGCTTTGGACATATAAAACTCAGCTCCTCAAGTTTGGAGTAGGCAATAGCGGGAATTGGTTGACCGCCGGGCCTGAACCTCACGCGGCGCAAAACGGCAGGGCAGCGCGCGAGAAAAACGCATGGTCAGGCTAGCCCTTTTGGGGTAGGGGTAACCAGCGGGGAGCAGCGAGCGGCGGAACGGGGCGGCGAATGGGGAAATTGGGGCAGCGAATGGTTGTGCGCATTTGGGGTTGGGGCTTGGAAATTCAATGGGTTGCGGGGCAAAGAGATGCCGAAGCCCGGCAGCGGGTTGTCAGCTTGGGAGGAGCGGCGGAATGCGGATTATGACGGGCCGGCATAGTGATTTGAAGGGGTGAGAATGAGTTTTGCGGCTGGCCTGGCTTTTCAGAACTGGATGGTTTGGGGCTTGGGGCCCAGGGTGATCTGGTGGGTGGGGCCGCCGGTGGCTTCTCTGATCCGGATGGTGCGGGTCAGTTCGTTCCAGGTCTGGGAGCCGTGCTCGAGGGTAAGGGTCAGGCGGCGGGCGTGGTCGTTCCAGTCGACAGAGACAGTGGTGTACTGGCCTTGGCGGAAGTTGAAGGTGATGCCGTCGTCGTCGTAGAGCAGGATGTGGCCGTTGGCGCCGGGGTAGATGGTGAGGGTGAGCGGGCCGGGGACTTCTTCTGAGGTGTATTGCTTCACCGGCCCGGATGGGATGATGGCGCCGGCGCGGGTGTAGATGGGGATGGTGGCGAGGTCGACGTGGCGGGTGTGATCGCGGCCGCCGCGGATGGGGCGACTGGTCCAGAAATCGTACCAGAGGCCGCTGGGTAGATAGAGGATGCGCGTGGAGGCGGCTTTTTGCGTGACCGGGGCGATGAGGAGGTCGCGGCCCCAGAGGTACTCGTCGGTGCGGGCAGTGGCCTCCGGATCGCTTGAATAGTAGAGCCAGAGGGCGCGCATGATGGGCAGGCCGGTGAGGTGCGTCTGCCAGGCGGCGGCGTAGAGGTAGGGCATGAGGCGGTAACGAAGGTCGAGGTATTTGCGGCAGATGGGCTCGACGGCGGGGTTGTGCATTTCCGAGAGGCTTGGCGGCGCGGTGCCGGGGACATTGGGGCTGAGTTCGGGGTTGCCGATGGCGCCGGAGTTCCAGCTCCAGGGGTAGCGCGTCGCAGAAGGGCGGCCGTGGGAGCGGAAGAGCGGGGTGAAGGCGGCGAATTCAAACCAGCGGGCATAGAGCTCGCCACTTAGCTGAGGCGTGGAGAAGAAACCGCCGATGTCGGTGCCCCAGTAGGGGATGCCGGAGAGGCTGGCGTTGAGGCCGACGGGGATCTGGTCGGCGAGGGTTTGCCAGGTGGAGTTGGTGTCGCCGGACCAGAGCCAGCCACCGATCCGCTGCATACCGGAGAAACCGGTGCGGTTGAGGGTGAATGGGCGGAGATTGGGGCGGATGAGCTGGGGGCCCTGCCAGTACATGCGGATGCGGGCGAGGCGGGAGGCGCGGCTGAGGTTTTCACCTTCGTCGGGCCACCAGCCGTCGACGCCGAGGCGCTCGACAGGAGCGTGGAGCGACCAGTAGGTGGCAACGGAATCCGGATCGGCGGGGTTGGGGGCGTCATGAACGCTGCCGGCGAGGTGTTTGGGCGGTCCGACGACGTGCAGGACAACATGGAAGTGGAGGTCGTGGAGCTGCGCGATATTTTTAGGTGGATCGGGGAAGACTACCGGATTGAATTGGAAGGAGCGCGGGCCGGTGTTCCAGCCGGAGGGGGCAAAACCGGTGCCGAGATATATAAGGACGTCGCAGGGGAGATCTTTCTGGCGGAAAGTTTGGGCGATGTTATAGAGCGCCTGCCAGTTATCGACGGTGCGGTGAGATTGCTGGTAGCCGAGGGCCCAGAGCGGCGGCATGGAGGGGAATCCGGTGATGCGGGCGTAGGCTTCGAGAGCCTGGGCGGGCTGGGGAGCAGAGACGATGAAGATGTCGATGGGGAGGGGATCTGTGGCGGCGGGCGTGAAGCTCGCCTCGGGGCCTCGAAGGTCGAAGGAACCGAGGGGATCGTGGAGGAAGATGGCCCATCCACTGCCGAGGAGCCAGGGGATGGGGAGGCGTCCGCCGAAGTGAGGCTTGTCATAGGTGTCCTGCGACGTGCGCATGGGATAAGTTTGACCGCGGCGGGTGAAGGACTGGCCGGCGGAGGTTGTGGAGGCATCTGGGGATTGCGGACCGCCTTCGCCGAGGCCGAGAAGCGGACCTGAGCCGAGCGGGAAAGTGACAGCGCCGGTGGCGGAGTCGAAGTCGAGGGTCTGGACAGATTTGCCGCCGGCCGTGGTCACCGCGATGCGGAGCGGGCTATTGATGATGCTGACGTGGAGGCCGGCAAGCTGGAAGGATTGGGGATGGTCAAGTGACGTGAATTGGACCGCGGGGATGGCGAATGGGGGAAAGACGATTGCGGGGCTGGCGGCAAGTTGCGCTGCGGCTGCGGGGTTGGCGGTGGGTAACAGGATGATGCGGATGGCCTGCGGACCGGCGGAATAGAAGCTCAGGCTGACAGGTTGGCCGGCGATAGAAAGAGCGGCGGTGGGCGGCTGGGACAGCGCGGAGGAGATAACGAAGAAGGAAAAGGCGAGCGCCAGAAGGGACGCGATCTTTCTGATGGGACGCATGGCTGTGCGGGAACGATTTTAATGCATGGGAGTGAGCCAGCAGGCCGTTGAGCATTGTGCAGGCGGCGCGAGCGCGGGGCAAATGACGAGAATGCTGAGGTGGATTGACCGGAGTTTCCAGGAACAGCAGCAAGCCGGCTGCTCTCAAAAGCGGCGGCTCACCGGCGGTGATTACGGGTTGGTCGAGGATTCCGTGGTGGCGACCTGGTTGATGATGCGCTGGACGAGGACAATGCGGACGTGGATACGCCGCGCGACGTCGGGGAGGAACTCAGTGATCATGTTGTCGAAGGGGGCTGTGGCGAGGCCGATCGCATAACGGGAAGCGGTGGCGTGGAGATCGGTTTGTTCGCCGGGAACATAGAGGTCGGCGATTTCGTCGTCGATGGCGAAGCCAAAGAGGTCGGCGTAATTGACCATGTTGCGGCCGTTATCGCCCTTCGTCCAGGCGATCTGGACGATGGTGTGGATGATGCGCCGCGGGATGGTGGCTCCGGGCATGCGGTGATAGTGGGGGTCCTGATGAGCAATTGAGGGGATAAGAAAAGTGCCGAAGAATTCTCCCGTGGCATCCTCGGTGTAGCTGATGCCGATGTTGTCGATGAAACCGGGAAAGCCCGGACCGTAGGGAGTGTGGGAGTCGGAGGCGATGTAAATGGCGGAGTTGCCGGCAATGGTGACGAAATTGAAGGGGTCAGCGAGATTGCGGATGGCGAGCCAGCCTTTTTCTTTGGGCGTGAGTCGCTTGACCTGGGGGCCGTTTAGGAAACGCGCATACCAGTTGATCACAGGAATATAAGGCGGACAGGATGCGGGTTTGATCGAGGGGGGAGTGGTCTGGGGAACGCCGGAAACATCGAACGCTCGGATGGCGGCAGCCGCGGCGACGGCGGCTCCGGCATTGCGAAGCTGGCAGGGACCGAGGGAAGGAGTCGCAGATGGCGCAGAGGGCGGATTTTGGGGCTGGGGGGCATTAGGGGGTAATTGTTGTGTGGATTGGGCGTTAGCTGCGGCAGAAAGGGACGTGGTGAAGATAACAGCGAGGCAGAGGGACCGCATCCAAGAGAATTGGACTGAAAAGCTGATTCGTGAGCTGAAAACTTGCTCTTCTTTTTGCCTAACAGAGCGGCTTAACAAAAGGTTCTGTCCTCGCACCTTGCAAGTCTGACGGCATGTCTGAAGCGAACCGCGAAACCGGAGGCGAATTGAAAAGAGCATCGGGACCGTAGCGTGTCGCTCTTTTGGTCAGACGTTAAAACGGGAAGAATGGTCGTTTCGAGGTGGGATGCATTCTTGGCGGTTGGGTTGTTGAGGCTTCCCACAGTTTCGGCCAGGGACGGCGGAAAGGATGCGGCGCGGGCATGGATGAGGGGTCACGGAGGTTTCAATAGCGGGAAAGGTGTATTTACGCTTGCGGCACGTAAGCGGCTCGAAACCGTTGACTGGCCAGGAAGCGGGTCGCAGACTGGGGGAAAGGCAAATCGATTGAGGTCTGAGATTAGAGTCTCGAGGTGAGGAACGATGAGCACTTATCCCCCTCCCGGAAGCGGCAGCGCCGGACGGTTCTTTGAGGAAACCATCGACAGAATTGAGGCCGAACTGCGAAATGCGGTGGACTTCATGAATGACCGTGTAGTGCCGCAGGTGCGCCGGGAGTCGATTGCAGCGATGCGGAGGATGGCCGATACGCTGGGGCATCTGGCGGATCGGATGGAACGCGGATCAGGGCAGGGCCAGGATCCGGAAACCAAGGATCGGCGTCCTTGACGGCGGATCAGGGCAAACGGGGCCAGGGCTGCGGCCTTGGTCTGGCGTGGCTGACGCTGGCGCTGCTGGCGGCGACAGGCTGCCGGCACAAGACGGTCTATCAGCCGCCGCCTCAGGCACTGCCGCCGGCGCAAACGACACAACCTGCTCCGCAGGCGGAAGAGACGTATCCTGCGCAGCCGCCGCCGGAGGAGGAATCGCGCCGGAGCGGGATTACGGGGGCGGACCTTGAGTATATAGAGACGCACAAACCGGTGTTGAGCGAGGAGGGGTTCGCCACCTGGTATGTTGCGTACAACGGCCGGAGGCAGGCTGACGGCGATCCGCTGAACAATGACGCCATGACCGCGGCGAACCGGACGCTGCCGCTGGGATCGCTGGTGGTGGTGACGAATCTGAAGACGGGGCAATCAGGGGCCATGCACATCACCGACCGGGGTCCATTTATTGCCGGACGGATTGTGGACCTGTCGATCGCCTCTGCGAAAGCGGTGGGAATTTACCGCGACGGGATCGACAGGGTGCGGCTGGATGTTTACGAGACGCCGAAGTCGATTTGGACGGGTGGGCGATGGTGCGTGCAGATTGGGGCGTTCACCAGCGAGCGCAAGGCGGCGCACTACAAAGAGAAGCTGATACGGAAATATCCGGCGGCGACGGTGATTGATTTTGCGGCGGAGCGGCACGAGTACTGGGTGCGGATTACGCCGCATGACGGCGACCGGGCCTGGTCAGTGTATCTGGCGCGGAATCTGCGGCCGAGCCAGGGCGTGGCGTTTTTGACGCGGCTGGATTGAAGGCCCGGGCGGCTGGGCATCAGGCCCGATCACCGCAAAGGGTGGCGGGCATGAACGCCATGGACGAAAACGATGAGGCGGAGGAAGAGGAGCAGCAGGACCAGGGCGACGAAGATGAGGATGAGAGCGATTTGATTTCGCTGTGTCGTAGAGTGCCTGGATTGGATCTTGCGTTTCATTATGAAACTGGCAATTCCCGGTCCCGGAAGCCGGGGCACCCCGTGCTTATGTGAAACCCGGAGCTACGAGGCGATTCTTTGCGTGGGTTTCGAGCCCCACAATCCATACCAGGCGATGTACAAGTAGCAGGCCATGGGCAGGACGAAGGAGCCCTGGATGCCGATCTTGTCGGCGAGAGCGCCGATGAGGTAGGGGATGATTGCGCCGCCGACGATGGCGGTGTTGATCAGGCCCGCGCCCCGGCTGGTAAGGGGCCCTAGGCCGGCGATGCCCAGCGCGAAGACGTTGGGGAATTGGATGGAGTTGAAGAATCCGCAAAGGACGAGCGTCCAGATGGCGACCGGACCGCTGGTGAGCATGGATGCGACAAGGAGGATGGCGCCTGAGGTGGCGAATATAGCGACGAGGCGCCCGGTCTGGATCTTGGTGAGCATCCAGGAACCGAGCAGTCGGCCGACCATGGCCCCGCCCCAATACAGCGAGACCAGGTAAGACGCGGTTTTGAGGGAGCTCATGCCCTGCGATTTGAAGTAGTTGACGGCAATCGAAGCGAGGCCGACCTCGACGCCGACGTAAAGGAAGATGCCAACCGCGCCGAGGAGGGTGTGACGAAAGCTCCAGATGCTGCGGTTTTGGATGGGGTCTTTTTCTGTGGAGAGTTGGGATCCCAGCGGGCTTTCGATGTGAGGCAGATGGGAGAAGGCAACGGCGATGCCGAGGAGCAGAAGACCGCCGGCGATGACCAGATACGGAACCCGAACTGTATCGGCGAGAGCGGCCTTGGATTGGGAGCCGGGGCTGGCGGCGAGGATGAGCGCCCCGCCGACGAGGGGTGCGAGCAGGGCGCCTATGGAGTTGAACGCCTGGGCGAGGGTGAGGCGGACGGGGGCGCTGTGCTCGGGTCCGAGGATGGCGACATAGGGATTGGCCGCGGTTTGCAGGGCGGTAATGCCGGCGCCGACGATGAAGATTGCCGCGAGGAAGAGCGGGAAATTGACGAATCTGGCGGCAGGAATGAAGAGCAGGCAGCCGACGACCTGGATGAACAGGGACACCACCATGGTGCCCTTGTAGCCGATCCACTCGATGAGCTTGGCGGAAGGCGCGGAGAAGACGAAGTAGGCCAGGAAGAAGGCCGAATCGGCGAGCATGGCCCAGGCGTAGTCGAGGTCGAAGACGGATTTCAGATGGGGCACCAGCGCCATGTTGAGCGTGGTGATGAATCCGAAGATGAAAAACAGCGCGGTGACAATGATGAAGGGGGCGAGGTAACCGGGCGAGGTGAGCCTGGAGGATTGCGTTTCTTGCCTGGGCATAGGGTACGGTTCTCCGCTTGCCTGATGACGTGATTCGGAGCGGGTTTCGCGCCGCCCTCATCACTATACGGGAAAAGAGTGCGGTAGAGGAGGGATATGGACGCGGAGGTTGCGGGCCGGCGAATGTCGGGATTGGGACGGGAAGAAGCAGGGAGCGGGGCGAAGCAAGGATGGCTTATTCTCGTAGAATACATAGCGCAAAGTTCAGGTAGGAACGCAAGGAGAATGCGGTGGCTACTTCAATGTTGAGCGGCGCCAAGCTGAAGAAGGTTCTGGCTGCGCTGGAAGGCAACTGGCAGGCGGAGATGGAGGGATATCACACCTACCAGACCCTGGCCGACCGCGATGAAGACCCGGTGCGCGCGCGAGTGCTGCGGCACCTGGCGCAGGCCGAACTGGAACACGCAGCGCTGTGGGCGGGGCGGATGGAAGAGCTGGGCGGAACGAAGCCGGAATACGCGGGCAGCCCCGGAGGCGACGCCAATTCGCTGGCCAACCGGGCGGGCGGCATCCGCATGGCGCTGCGGCGGCTGGAAATCGAGGAGAGCCGGCACATTGCCAATTATGGCGAGCAACTGAAGGCGCTGGGGGATGAGGGATCGATCGCCATTCTCGATCACGTGATCGAGGACGAGAAGGACCATTACCGCGAGCTGGGATCGTTGTTGCGCGGTCACTATCAGGCGTCGGCGACTGCGCCGAAGATTGACGCCAAAGCGGTGCTGGAAGAGATGCTGGCCAAGCGCAACCGGGGGCGGAAGCAGCCGGGAGCGTGGATCGGCGACGCAATTTATGGCGTGAATGACGGGCTGGGCGCGATCTTCGGGATTGTGTCTGGTGTGTCGGGAGCGACGCTGGGCGATCCGGCTCAGACCAGTCATTATGTGCTGCTGGCGGGGCTGTCGGGGATGATCGCGTCGGCGCTGTCGATGGGGTCGGGCGCGTACCTGGCGGCCAAGAGCGAGCGGGAGATTTATCTGGCGGAGGTGGCGCGCGAGCGCGAGGCGATCCAGATGAATCAGCCCGAGGCGCGGGAGTTGCTCTCGCTTTACTACCAGGTGAAGGGATTGCCGGAGGCGGACGCGCTGCACATGGTGAATCACATTGCCAGCGATCCGGACCAGTTGCTGAGGGCGCTGGCGAGCGAGCGGCTGGGATCATCGGAGGAGGCGCTGGCGAACCCCATGGTTTCGGCCACGTCGGGGGCGCTTTCAACCGCGGTGGGGGCGATCATTCCCGTAATTCCGTTCTTCTTCATGCAGGGAATTCCGGCGGTGATTGCGGCGGCGGTGGTCTCGCTGGCGGCGCACTTTGCCGTGGGCGCAGCAAAGAGTCTGATCACGGTGCGGTCGTGGTGGTCGTCGGGGCTGGAGATGACCATGGTGGGGGCGGTGGAAGGCGCGGTGACCTACGGAATCGGAATTTTGCTGGGCAAGGGCGGCATGTAACGTGCACGCAACGCAGTTAGCCTAATGGACGATGAGCCGCACGCCGAAATTGGGGAAGATGGGTGTTTGCCACAGGGTGGTGACGGGATTGCGTTGCGAGGAATTGATTCCCCAGCGAGGCATCCAGGCGTAGGAGAGAAAATTGGAGCGATTGAGTATGTTGTCGACCCCTCCATAGAGCTCCAAATGCTGTTTATAGAGCGTGATCTGCCGGTTGATCTGTGCGTCTACCCGCTGATAGTAAGGCGCCCGCTGCGTATTGACCTGGGAAAGGTCATAGATGGGCCGGTTTTGCGCCAGCGAAGCGGGGAGATTGAAGGGTGTGTAGGGCCGGCCGGTGGCGTATCCGTACCTTGCGGAAATGGTGTAGTTGCGCCCAAAGCACTCAATGCCTTCGAGATTGGCGATCCATGGGAAGTCAAAATTGCTCGGTCTTAGCACACCGTCAGTGCCGGCGAACTTTGCGCGAGAGTAGGCCAGAGAACCTTGCAGCTGCAGCTTCGCTCCGAACCGTGAGCTGTCTGAAAGCTCGATGCCCGACGCCGCTCCTTGTCCGGCACTGCGCATCGGCAACCAGACAATCTGCTCCCCTACCATGTCGACCATGGTGTGCATGGTAACGGCAGGGTACTCCGAGGACGCGGGTGTGGAGTGATAGGTCTTGTTGTAGGCTTCGACCTGAATTTGCAGCGCCGGATGCAGGGTAAGGCTCATTCCTGCGACTTCGTGAGTTACGCGCATGGGAGCCAGCGACCGATTCTGCGCATAAGCGAGAAGATAAGCGTAGGGCGGCATCTGGGCGTAAGTTGCGTAGGCGACGTGGAAATCCGATTTTTCGCCAAAACTATACCGGGCACTTAAGCGCGGGGTGAGGGTGGTGTGCGCTCCGAGGGCGAACGTCTGCAACCGGGCGCCCGCACTCACGGAAAAGCCGGGCAGCGGATGCAGCCAGAATTGAGCGAAGGTGCCGGACTCTCCGGTTGAGAAATCCGATGCGAAGGAAGTTGAATCGGCGCGTACGGGCGAGGCGGAATAAGGCGAAAATGCTCCGGTGGGTTGCTGGACGTTGAAGTGCGGCCGTTGCAGCCAGAAGGCGCTCCCCAGCATCATCTCGGATCTTGAATTGGCCCACTCAAATCTGTAGCCGGCGGTGGTGAATGCGTCATTCGAGTCTTCCTGGTAGACGGGAATTGCCTGGATGGCGCCCGCGGGCAGCGGGCAGCCGGCTTTGGGATTTGAGGCGTCTAATGGGTTTTCAATCTGGTCCTGCTGATGGATATGTTCAATCTGTTCCGAATCGCTGAGCTGAAAGACGCCGAAGGAGGATTTTGAATAGATGTGCTGCCATTGCCCACCGCTTGTCTCACGTCTGCCGCGGTATTGGGAATCGATGGTGCTGGTTTCCGCGGTGTCTGAGGCACACGGCACTATATCGATACTGTCCCATCCGGCGAGGTTGAGAACCGTCCATCGATCTCCGCGACTGTTCCGCCGCCGGAAGCGGGTTAACTCATTGGTGTAAGAAGGGACGCCATTCATTCCGGTATCGCCGCTGACCAGGTTGAGCAGGCCATGATGCAGGGAAGCAAGCAGATTTCCGCCCAAGAGCTTTCCTGAAGTCATGCCGCCCAGCCCCTGAATACCCAGATCGCCCTCGAGATGCGATGTCATGCCGTCACCATCGAGGGTTCGAATCTCAGTGACTGACGAAAGACGCTCAGGATACCTGGCGTCATAACCTCCGGTGTAAAGCGACAGCCCCTGAATTGCCGCGGCATCGATCATCGGTCCCAGGCCGCCGGTGGTGTTTGCGTCGGCCAGATGATTGATATTCGGGACCTCAATATCGTCGACGAGGAAGAGGTTTTCCATAGGATGTCCGCCGCGGACGAGGATCTGGTTGCTCAAGTCGCTGGGCGCGACCACGCCGGGAAAGAGCTGTAGATACCGGCTGATATCGCCGTAGGTTCCAGCAGAGTTGATAACCTGTTCGGCGCCGGCCTCGAATGGCCTTGGGGAGGTCGTCTCGATATCGCCGGATGTGCCCCGCACTTGGACGGTGACGGTGACCGGCTGGACGGACGCACCGAGCGAATCGAAGAGGGACTTAACCTGAGAGCTGCCCCCTGCTGAGGGCGCAACTGCAGATGAACCCGCAGGCGCAGATGAACCATTGATAGGAGGTCCTGCGGCGGTGTTGAAGCTGGATTGTTGTCCGCGGCAGAGAATGCTTAGAAATGTAAGACCAAGCAGGGCGAGGCATCGAAAGCATCTGAATTGGGCAGCGGGGACAGCCGGCAACGACCTTGCAGAGCTGCAAATGAAGCATTCGTTACAGACGGATTCTTCCAAGAAGACAGACATTGCTGCTTCTCCTCATATAGTCAGGAACGCTGATTGGGAGTGTGCATATTATGAGGATCAGAAGTAGCAATAGCAATTCCACATTTGAGGAAGAGCGTTAGAGGATTCTCATCTGGCGCGGCGACGTGGCCGCGTTGGCCATGGCAGGGTTCATTTAAGGTGAGTTCAGGATAAGCTTGCGGCGGGCTGTCTCTGGTCGGCGAGATAGTCGAGCCAGTCTTCCATGCCCTGGCCGGTTCTGGCGCTGGTTTCGAAGATGCGGATGCCGGGGCGGATTTGGTTGATGTTGTTGATGGCGAGCTCGCGGTTGAAGCCGCAGGGCTCGGCGATATCGATCTTGGTGACGATGGCGGCGTCGGCAGAATTGAAGAGGCCGGGATATTTGAGGGGCTTGTCTTCGCCTTCCGTGACGCTGAGCAGGACGACGCGGATGCGCTCGCCGAGGTCGTAGCTGGAGGGGCAGACGAGGTTGCCGACGTTTTCAATGAAGAGGTAGTCGAGGTTGGCAAGGTCGAGAGTATTCCACTCGCCGATGTGTTTGCCGACCATCTCGGCGTCGAGGTGGCAGATGCCGTGGGTGTTGATCTGGCGGACGGGTGCGCCGCTGGCGGCGAGACGGCGGGCGTCGTTGTCGGTTTCAAGATCGCCGACCAGAGCGGCAACGCCTGCGCCGCGCGTGCGCAGCTCGCGGAGGGTGCGTTCGAGGAGCGCGGTCTTGCCGGTGCCGGGGCTGGAGACTAGGTTGAGTACCAGCAGGCCGCAGGAATTGAAGCGGGTGCGAAGGCCGGCGGCCAGTTCGTCGTTTTTCTTGAGGATTCCGCGGCGGAGCTCGACGATGCGCGTTGTCATAATGCTTCCTCGACTTCCTCTGGAGGTGCGCTGATGGGTCCGGCGTCATCCGGCTCTTCGATTTCGATGGATTCGATTTCGAGTTCGCGGCCCTGGCGGAAGTCGGCGGTGATTTGGCCGCAGCGCAGGCAGTGGAAGCTCTGCACGCCGGCGAGCTCGGAGTCACTGCCACAGACTTCGCAGTGGACGATGATGGGAAGTGTCCGCACGACGAGTCTGGAGCCGGCGAGCGGGGTGTCTTCAGTGACGATGGTCCAGCAGAACTGCAGCGAGTCTTCGACGACGGAGGCGAGGGTGCCAATGCGCAGGCGGACTTCGAGAATTCGCGCATGGGGATAGGCGGCGGCCGACTCGGTGACCGATTCGACGATGCTGGTGGCGATGGACAGCTCGTGCATGGGTGTGGGGCTTACGGATACGATGGTACGCCGGCGGAGGGTGCGGGGGTGGTGATTTACGGCACTGGAGTGGGGATCGGGTTGCTCTGGCGCGGTGAAATGTAAGATGAGTAATAAGGACTTCCCCCGATGGCAGAGATGCAAAGACGCACACACACTTCAGGCGCGGCGACGGCGTCGCGGCTTTCCCTGAGCGAACTGGCGCCGGACACTTTTCAATCTGAGATTCGCGCCATGACCACGGAATGCGACCGGATTGGGGGGATCAACCTGGCGCAGGGAGTTTGCGATACGCCGGTGCCGGGGGTGGTGGAAGCGGCGGCGCACCAGGCGATTCGCGACGGCTACAACATCTATACGCGGTGCGACGGGATGACGCGGCTGCGGGAGGCGATTGCGGCGAAGCAGCGGCGCGACTATGGGCTCGAGTACGATGCGGAGCGCGAGGTGCTGGTGGCCTCAGGCGCGACCGCAGGGCTGCACGCGGCGATCATGGCGCTGCTGAATGAAGGCGACGAGGTGGTGCTGTTCGAGCCGTTTTACGGATATCACGTAAATGCGCTGAAGTCAGTGCGCGTGAAGCCGGTGCTGGTGGCGCTGGCGGAGCCGGACTGGGCGCTGGATGTGAACGCATTGAAGGCCGCGATTACGCCGCGGACGAGGGCAATTCTGCTGAATTCGCCGGCAAACCCCAGCGGGAAGGTCTTTACGCGCGCGGAGATTGAGGCGGTTGCGGGACTGGCGATCGAGCGCGATCTGTTTTTGATCACCGATGAGATTTACGAGTACTTCGTCTACGACGGGGCCGAGCATATTTGCGCGGCGACGCTCGAGGGGATGCGCGAGCGGACGATTGTAGTATCAGGGTTCAGCAAGACGTTTTCAGTGACGGGATGGCGGCTGGGATATGCAACGGCGGATGCGCGCTGGATGCCGGCGATGGGGCACTTTCACGATTTGATTTATGTCTGTGCGCCCGCGCCGTTTCAGGTGGCGGCTGCGGCGGGGCTGGAGCAGTTGCCGCCGAGCTTTTACACCCAGCTTGCGACCGATTACCAGGTGAAGCGAGGAAAGTTGCTGTGCGCGCTGGAGGAGATCGGGATGGAGCCCGCGGTGCCTTCGGGAGCGTACTACATTCTGGCGCGGGCTACGCGGTTGCCGGGGAGGACGGCGGCACAGAAAGCGCGCAGTCTGATGGCGGCTACGGGCGTGGCGGCGGTAGCGGGATCGGCGTTCTTCAGGCCGGGGCGCGGAGAAGATTTATTGCGCTTCTGTTTTGCCAAGCGAGATGACGAACTGGATGAGGCTTGCGCGCGGCTACGGAAGTTGTGAGGAGCGCAAAACCGATAAGGTTGATGTTGCGGGGCAAGGTCCGTGGATATTTTCCAAGTCTCAGAATCGAGGCCCACCCGGCAATTGTGAGAGTCGCGGCAGATTATTTGTAAATTAAGGCTTTCACTTTCGCGTAAATGCGGGCAAAACGAATCGTCGGAACAGGTTATTGGGTCAAAGGAAGAATAAAATTTGCAACTTATCAATTCCTTTATGGAAATCTTATTCTGCCGGGGTTAGGCTTTGGGCAAGTGACCACTCGGCGCACAATCCGGCGGACGTCTATTAAGGTGCAACTGCGCATCAACCACATGGACGTTTGCTGTGGACCTCCGCAGGCTATCTCTCCCAGCTTGCATTGAGACGCTGCCGCGCCTTTTATCTGCGGGCGTTTCCATCATCAGGCGAGACAATCCGGCATCGCTTCGCAAGCGAAGCGGGCCGAGCACACCGTATCTTTCCAGCGATTTCGGTAGGAAAGCGCCATCGGCGAGATGGACGCAGGCGTTTAGCTTCGCGCGGCGGCTGCGGCGATTTCGCATCGGCGCAGGACACCTATCCACCGGGATTGGCAGGAAATGCGGTGATGCGGAGGAGTCGTGTCGATGGAATCGAGTTTGCTTGCTACAGAAGCTGTTCCGGGCGGAGCCACGTGGTCGCACGTGCTGAAACGCGGAACGGCCCTGAGGATTACAGACCTGGAGGGCGGCGCAAATGTGGCCGCGTATTTTCTGAACTTCGATATGCCGGCCGAGCGCTTCAATTTGCCCGACACGTTGAAGGCGCAACATACGGCGAGGCTGACCAAGGGGCACGTGCTGTATTCAGACATGGGACGAATCTTGTGTTCAATGACCGAGGATACGGTGGGGTGGCACGATCCGATTGCCGGGCTGTCGAACGCCGAGCTGGTAGAGCGCAAGTATGGCAAGTTGAGCTACCAGAAGGCGCGCAACGAGTGGCACCAGAATGCACGCGACGGGCTGGCCATCGAGCTCGGCAAATATGGGTTGGGGCCGCGCGATCTGCATGCGACAGTGAATTTTTTCAGCAAGGTGACGGTGGACGAGGATGGCAATCTGCATTATTCGACGGCCAATTCAAAGGCGGGCGATTATGTGGAACTGCGTGCGGAGATGAACGTGCTGGTGCTGTTGAATACCTGCCAGCATCCTCTGGATCCGTCACGCAAGTATGCGCCGAAGCCGGTGAGTTTGAGTATTGCGCGGGTTCCGGCGCCGCGGCCGGACGATCTGTGCCGTACACAGTGCCGGGAAAATGCGCGGGGATTTTTGCTCACGGAGTTTTACTTCCTGTGAGGCCGGTTGCGGCGGCGGTTGCCGGGTTCTGGCGGTTGCGGCTTCCCACCCTTTTCACGATGAGAGAGTGAAAAGGATGGGGCAGGCGAGGGTGGCTGTTATTGCGTAGGTTTTTTCTTCTTCCAGGTGACTGAGGAACAACGACGTGGCAACGATCAATTTGCAGGTGAGTGTGCTCGAGCCGGATGCGGCGGTACGGAGCTTCATTATTGAAGCCGGCGAGCCATTTGTGCACGAGATTCGCATGGGGCAATTCGTGCGCATTGTGGATCTGGAAGGCAACCAGTCGGCGGACACGCTTTTCTATAACGCGCGCGACTATTCGGATCGCTACAGTGCGCAGGACACGATTCGCGAGCAGGGAAATGCTTATTTGACCACGGGAACGCGGCTGATATCGACTGAAGGCAACGTGCTGCTGACGATTGTGGCCGATACCTGCGGGCGGCACGACACCCTGGGCGGCGCGTGCGCCCAGGAAAGCAACATGGTGCGCTATGCGATCGAGAAGCGCTATATGCACGCCTGCCGGCAGAGCTTCGTGAAAGGGATCCAGTATTGGAAGCAGGGATTGGAGAAGCGCGACATTACCAGCAATATCAACTTCTTCATGAACGTCCCCATTACCCAGGAAGGCGGGCTGAAGTTTGCAGACGGAGTTTCCGATGCGGGCAAATACGTGGAGTTGCGGGCGGAGATGGATGTGCTGATGGTGATCAGCAACTGTCCGCAACTGAACAATCCGTGCAATGCATACAATCCGACACCGTTACAGGTACTGATCTGGGAGGGCGATGTTCCGTAAGGTTCTGATCGCCAACAGGGGCGCGATTGCGTGCCGGATTGAGCGGACGCTGAAGAAGATGGGGATCGCCTCGGTGGCCGTGTACTCAGAGGCCGATCGCGAGGCGCGGCATGTGCTGGACGCGGAAGAGCGGGTGCTGGTGGGGCCGGCGCCGGCAGCACAGAGCTATCTCAATGTGGAGCGGATTCTCGCCGCCGCGCAGGAGACCGGCGCCGAGGCAATTCATCCCGGCTACGGGTTTTTGAGCGAGAACGTGGAGTTCGCGCGGGAGTGCGCGCGCCGCGGCATCACGTTTATCGGGCCGCGCGTGGAGCAGATTGAGGCCTTCGCGCTGAAGCACACGGCGCGGGCGATTGCGGAGAAATGCGGCGTGCCGCTGCTGCCGGGAACGGGCTTGCTGAGCGGCGGCGATGAAGCGCTGAAGCGCGCCGATGAGCTGGGCTACCCGGTGATGCTGAAGAGCTCGGCGGGCGGCGGCGGCATCGGGATGCGTGTGTGCAGGACGGCAGTGGAGCTGAGCGACGCCTATGACAGCGTGGTGCGGCTGAGCCGGAACAGCTTTCGCGATGGCAGCGTGTACCTGGAGAAGTTCGTGGGGCGCGCGAAGCACGTAGAGGCGCAGATTTTTGGCGATGGAAAGGGCGAGATCGCCGTTCTCGGACTGCGCGACTGCTCGGCGCAGCGGCGCCATCAAAAGGTGATTGAAGAGACGCCGGTGCCGGGGCTGCGCACGGAAGTTGCGGAGCAGATTCGCAGTTCGGCGGAATTGCTGGGCCGGGCAGTGAATTATGCGTCCGCGGGAACGGTGGAGTTTCTGTATGACGCGGATACGGAGGCGTATTTCTTTCTGGAAGTGAATACGCGGCTGCAGGTGGAGCACGGCGTGACCGAGCAGGTAACGGGGCTGGACCTGGTGGAGATGATGGTGCGCGAGGCGGCCGGGGAATTGCCGCCGCTCAAGAATTTGCCCCTGGAGCCGCACGGATGGTCGATCCAGGTGCGCGTATATGCCGAGGATCCTGCCAAGAATTTTCAGCCCGCGCCGGGAAAGCTGGCGCAGGTGGAATTTCCCAAGGCGGATGTGGCGCGTGTGGAGACCTGGGTGGAAAACGGGACCGAGGTTACGCCGTTCTACGATCCCATGATCGCCAAGATTATTGTGACCGGCACAGATCGTGCGGATGCAGTGGCGAGATTGAGGCAGGCGCTGGGTGAGACCGCCATTTATGGAACAGAGACGAATCTTCGCTATCTGAGGGCGGTTGCGGCCTGCGAGACGTTCACCCGCGGGGCCATGACAACTGCGTTTCTGGGCTCCTTTGCGGTGGGACGCAGGGCCTTTGAGGTGCTCGAGGGCGGAACGCAGACGACGGTGCAGGATTATCCGGGGCGGCTTGGCTACTGGCATGTGGGTGTGCCGCCGTCGGGGCCGATGGACACGCTGGCCTTCCGGCTGGCGAACCGGCTGGTGGGGAATGCGGAAGATGCGCCGGCACTGGAGATGACGACCATGGGCGCGCGACTGCGCTTCGACGCGGATGCCATAGTGGCGCTGACGGGCGCGGAGATGGGCGCGACGTTGGATGGCGAAGCCGCGCCGATGTGGCGGGCATTTGAAGTGCGCGCGGGAAGCGTGTTGCGCATGGGCGCGGTGAAAAATGGCGGGGCGCGCGCCTATCTGGCGGTGGCGGGAGGCATCGATGCGCCGCAGTTTTTGGCCAGCCGGGCGACATTCATGCTGGGCGGGTTTGGAGGTCATGCCGGGCGGGCGCTGCGCGCGGGGGACGTGGTGCATTTTCTTACGGCGGAGAACTTCGAAAGGCGTCCGGCCGAACTCGAGGCATGGCAGAAGCCGGTTTATACGCGGCGTTGGGAGATTGGCGTGTTGTATGGGCCGCATGGGGAGCCGGAGTTTTTCACGCCAGCGGATATCGAGACAATTTTTTCGACCGAGTGGCGGGTGCATTACCACTCTGACCGCACCGGGGTGCGGCTGGTGGGGCCGAAGCCGCAGTGGGCGCGCAAAGATGGTGGCGAGGCTGGACTGCATCCCTCGAATATTCACGACAATGCATATGCCGTCGGATCGATTGACTTCACCGGTGACATGCCGATTCTGCTGGGACCGGATGGGCCCAGCCTGGGGGGTTTTGTTTGTCCGGCGGTGGTGGTGGAGGCGGAGCGGTGGAAGCTGGGGCAGTTGAAGGCCGGCGATGCGGTGCAGTTCCGGCGACTGACGCTGAAGCAGGCCGAGGCAATGGAAGCCGGAATTGAAAAGATGATTGCGACGCTCGCAGGCGTGCTGCCGCAACTGCCGGAGCCTGCGGCGCCGGAGCCTGCCCTTCTGCATCGGAGCAATGGACGTGGGCCAAAGACGGTGTATCGCGCTGATGGCGACAAGTACCTGCTGGTCGAATATGGGCCGCGGGTGCTGGACCTGGGATTGCGGTTTCGCGTGCACCTTCTGGAAGGCAAACTGCGCGCGGCGGCGCTGAACGGGATTATCGACATAACTCCCGGGGTGCGAAGTTTGCAGATTCACTATGACAACCGGCGTCTGAAGCGCGATGCATTGCTGGCGGCGCTGGAGGCTTTCGATGCGGAGCTGCCGGAGCGGCCACAGATTGCGGTGCCTTCACGCACGGTGCATTTGCCGCTGTCCTGGAACGATCCGGCGACGCGGCTGGCGCAGGCCAAATATATGCAGGCGGTGCGGCCGGATGCGCCATGGTGTCCGGACAATATCGAGTTCATCCGGCGGATCAACGGGCTGGACAGTGTGGACGATGTGTATCGGGTGGTGCACGAGGCCAGCTATTTGGTTCTGGGGCTGGGCGATGTATACCTGGGCGCGCCGGTGGCTACGCCCGCCGACCCGCGACACCGGCTGGTGACCACCAAGTACAATCCGGCGCGGACCTGGACGCCGGAGAACGCGGTGGGCATTGGCGGCGCGTACATGTGCGTGTACGGGATGGAGGGTCCGGGCGGGTATCAGCTTGTGGGGCGCACGGTGCAGGTGTGGAACACCAATCGCGTGACGCGGACGTTTGCGGAGGGCACGCCGTGGTCGCTGCGGTTCTTTGACCAGATTCGGTTTTACCCGGTGACCACAGAGCAATTGCAGGAGCTGCGGCGCGACATTTTGCACGGAGCGTTCGATCCACGGATTGAGGAGACAGAATTCAACCTGGCGCGGCATGAGGAGTTTGTGGCTTCGATTGCGTCGGGGATTGCAGCCTTCAAAGAGCGGCAGACACGGGCGTTCAATGAGGAGCGCGAGCGCTGGCGCGTGAATGGGCAATTGGAGACGGCTTCCGCGCTACCGGAGATGCCCGAAGAGGATGCGGCGCAGCGAGCGGTACCGGATGGATGCGAGGCGGTACATGCGCCCATGACGGCCAGCGTCTTCCAGGTGGCTGCCGAGCCGGGCCAGCGCGTGCACGCGGGACAGAAACTGCTGGTGCTGGATGCGATGAAGACGGAGATGGTGATTGCGGCCCCCGCGGGCGGGGTGGTGCGGGAACTGCTTTGCAAAGCAGGGCAGATGGTTAGCGCGGGCCAGCAGTTGGCGATTTTGGACACCGCGTGAGCGGAGCCGGGAGCGGCGCTTGAGGATGGTCTCCCGGGTCCCAAAAACAAGACATGGGGCACCCGCATCGCGAATGACTACGAATTCTTTAGGTGATTTGTGAGATGAGAAGAGAAAGAGCTTAGAGCGGAGACAGCATGGATATTGGGTCGCTCGAACAAGCGTATCGCGAAGGCGCACTAACGCCATGCGGAATGGTGGCAGCGGTGTACGACGAGATCGCGCGCGTGGGCGAGCGGCCGGTGTGGATTTCACTTGTGCCTCGCGGGGAGAATCTGCATCGGGCAAGCCAGCTTGAGAGCAATATGGCGGCGCGGAAACTGCCGTTGTATGGGATTCCCTTTGCGGTGAAGGACAACCTGGACGTGGAAGGAATGGCGACGACCGCGGCTTGCCCCGCATTTTCGCGCGCGGCTGCGGAGACGGCGACGGTGGTGCGGCGGCTGCTGGATGCGGGCGCGATCCTGATCGGCAAGACCAATATGGACCAGTTCGCCACCGGGCTGGTGGGGACACGAACACCCTATGGAATCTGTTCGAGTGTGTTCAGCGAGAAGCATATCTCCGGAGGATCGAGTTCGGGGTCGGCGGTTGCGGTGGCGCGGAGCCTGGTGAGTTTTGCGCTGGGCAGCGATACCGCCGGGTCGGGGCGCGTGCCGGCTGCCTTCAATCAACTGGTGGGACTGAAGCCAACGCGCGGATGGCTAAGCACGCGAGGGCTGCTGCCGGCCTGCAGGACGCTGGATTGCGTTTCGATTTTTGCGGAGACCTGCGCCGATGCGGAGCGAGTGTTTCATGCGGCGCGGGGATTTGACTGGCAGGATTCATATTCACGCGTGCCGCGAGCGGGAGAGCCTGCGGCGCCGTGGAGCGCCGGGGAGAGATTTCGTTTTGGCGTGCCCGCGGCTGCGGGACTGGAGTTCTTTGGCGATGAGGATGCGTCGCGATGCTATCGCGCGGCGGTTGGGGCGCTCACCAAGTTGGGTGGCGAAGCAATTGAGTTCGATTACGAGCCGTTTCGCAAGTCGGCGGATCTGCTTTACAGGGGGCCGTGGGTTGCCGAACGGTTGGCCGCGCTGAAGGAGTTTCTGGCCGGCGCTCCGGAGACGGTGGATGCGACAGTGGGCGGGATCATTCGCGGGGCGGCGAAGTATTCCGCGGCGGATGCGTTTGAGGCTGAGTATGCGCTCGCCGGCCTGCGGCGGGAGTGCGCGGCGGCGTGGGAGGACGCGGATTTTCTGCTGCTGCCGACGGCGCCTACACAGTACACGGTCGAGGAAGTGCTGGCGTCGCCGCTGGAGCTGAATACAAATCTGGGCTATTACACCAACTTTGTTAATTTGCTGGATCTGGCGGCGGTTGCGGTGCCGGCGGGGATGAAGCCGAATGGATTGCCCTTCGGGGTTTCGCTGATCGGGCGGGCGTTCAGCGACGATGGGTTGCTGGCGATTGCAGACAGGCTGCATCGGAAACTGGCGCGGACCCTGGGCGGGTCGCAGCGGCTGCTGGCGGAAACGCCCGCGATGAAGGCATGCGGCGCGCCGGCTGGGTGCGTGCTGATGACGGTGGTGGGTGCGCATCTTTCCGGGCAGCCGTTGAACTGGCAGCTCACCGAACGCCAGGCGCGGCTGGTGAAGCAGACGCGCACGCACGGGGACTACCGGCTCTATGCGCTTGCCAATTCAACGCCGCCGAAGCCAGGTCTGGTCTTTGCGCCGGGATTTGGCGGCGAGGGAATTGAGGTTGAAGTGTGGGCGATGCCGGAAGAGACGGTGGGGAGCTTTCTCAATGCAATTCCGCCTCCCCTGGGCCTGGGCACATTGCGGCTGATAGATGGATCGACGGCCAAGGGATTTCTGTGCGAGCCGGCGGGACTGGAGGGAGCTTTGGAGATCACACACTTTGGCGGGTGGAGGAATTTCGTTGCCTCAGCTTCGTAATCAGCTTTGCCCGTGGGTGTGGCGGCGGCCGGAGGCAAGGCTGGCGCCGCCGGAAGGCTTTTGGAAATTGCCTTTGAGGGCGGTCTCGATGGTGACGTGGAAGTCGATGTTGGCAGGGTCGGTGTCGAGCTCGTAGCGCGCGACGGGATGACCGTCGCGGTTGATAAGGAATTTGGTGTAGTTCCAGCGCAGGGGGCCACCGGGCACGCTTTGCTTGGGATTGCAAAGGAACTGGTAAAGAGGAATGGCGTTGATGCCGGTGATGGTGGCCTTGGCGAAGACAGGGAAATCGACCTTAGCGGTCTGGGTGTAGTAGTTGCGCATGGCCACGGGGTCTTTCAGCTCCTCATTGCCGAAGTCGCCGGAAGGGATGCCGATGACCTGAAGGCCGCGCGGGCCGTAGGTTTTTTGAAGATCGTTGAGCGCGGCGATCTGAGTGCTGTAGAAGGACTGGCTGGCGAGGTTGACGATGAGCAGGACCTTGCCCTTGTAAGTGGAAAGGGGAACGACTTTGCCGTTCATGTCGACGAGAGAGAAGTCGTAGACGGTCTGTTTAGCGGATGCGGGTTTTATGACGGACGGTTTCTGGGCGAACGAGGGCAATAGGCAAGAAGAGAAGACTGCAAGAAGGGAAATGAATGAACGGCGATTCATCCTGGCTCCGGCAAGAGACGTCTCCAACGATTGCAGCGAAGGTGACTGCAATGCGGGTATTGATAAATGCATTGTGCCATTCAATCGGGGCGACGGGGCATGAATTCGGGGGTTAGAAAGGCAATTTCTAACCGGTATTCGATTTGTTTTTGACGGGGATGTGCGGGCAGTGGTGGCCGGTATGCTGAAGCAGCACATCCGGCGCGATGGACCCGCAAGATCAGGGGAACCTCAACGGCTTTGCACTTGACCTTCGGGACGGGGCGAAGCGCGAAACGAGCGGATGTGCGGCATGGACTTCGAACAATTGAGAACGTTCTTGCAAGTTTGCAGGCTGAAGAGCTTTTCGCGTGCGGCGGAGAAGCTGGGAGTGACGCAACCCGCGATCTCGGCGCAGATACGCTCACTGGAGAAAGAGGTTGGAGCGCGGCTGTTTGACCGCGATGGCGGCAAGGTTACGTTCACCGCGGCAGGAAGGCTGTTTGAGCCCTTTGCCGAGCACTGTTTGCAGTGCCAAAGCCATATTGTGGTGGCGGTGAATGAGTTGTACCGGTCGGCGCGCGGCGAGGTTTCAGTGAGCGCCAGCGAGGCCACAAGCCTATATGTATTGCCGTCGGTGTTTGCGCAGTACAAGAGGCACTATACGCGCGTGAATCTGAACATTGTGCGCGCCGAGCATCTGCGCTCGCTGGAAATGGTGATGAACCGCGACGTAGATTTCGCGGTGGTTTCCATGCCGGTGAGGGATCCGCGGCTGGTAGTGAAGGTGATTCACCGCGACGAAATTGTGCTGGCGGTTTCGCCGATGCACGCCCTGGCACGGCGGGAGACGGTGAAGCTGGATGAGGTGCTGCAGTATCCGATGCTGCTGCTGAAGCAAGGCAGACAGCGGACGCTGCTCAACACGTTCTTTCACAGCATTGACGCGCAACCGAGGATTGCGATGGAACTGGATTCAAGCGAGCTGCTGAAGCGGCTGATCTGCGCGGAACTGGGGATGGGGTTTCTTCCCCGCGCCAACGTGATGGATGATGCGCACGCGGGGCAGCTGAAGATTGTGAAGGTGGAAGGCATGCGATTGAGCCGGGAACTGGCGCTCATTTATCGCAAAGACCGCACGCTGACGCATGCCGCGCAGGCGTTTTTCGATACGGCGACGAATGGAATGACGCTGGCCGATTATCCGCCGCCGCTGCGTATGCCCAAGCCGATGCGGGTGGTGCGGTGAGGTGAATTTAAATCCGGGTCGGGGAGCAGAGATGAGATTGAGCAGCAGGCGCGCCTCTGCGGCGCTGGCGTGTGGTTTGACGATGGCTATGGTGGCGGCCGCGGGGCTGAGCGCGCAGGGGCACCGCGAGCGGGTGAAGTTTCCGCCCAAGACCGGCGTGCAGACGCCGGGAGTGCAACATGACATCGAGGATCTGATTGCGAAGGCAACGATGTTCCCGGTAGCGGGACATCCGGACTGGATGGTGGTGGCCAGGGGCGGCGTGTGGGTGACGAGCTCGAGCGCCAACCACGTGGTCTGGCTGGATGCGAAGACCAACCAGCCGGGAACGATTGTGACCGTGGCCAGGCCTTGCGCCGGCTTGGCGGTGGGATTCGGCAGCTTGTGGATTCCCAGTTGCGGCGATCACGAGGTGGTGCGCGTGAATGCGCGGACGGGCGCGGCGCAGGCCACGGTGGCGGCGGGACCGGCGGATTCGGAAGGCGGAATTGCGGTGGGCGCGGGCAGCGTGTGGATTGTAACTTCGCGGGCGAG
>JASHOY010000295.1 GCA_030038435.1 Acidobacteriaceae bacterium
AACGCACGCACCTGGTCGAAGAAGCGGCAGGGTTGGATCTTTATCACGTCCCGCCCACCGGAGCGCGATACGCTTCGCCCTCTGCATTCGCTCTGGATCGATCTGCTGGTGATGCGTCTGCTGACCGCGCCGCAGCCTGGACAGAAACCAGTTTGGTTTGTGATCGACGAGCTCGCTAACTTGCAGAAACTCCCGCAGCTTCACACCGCGATAACGGAAAACAGAAAGTCGAAAAATCCGCTGATACTTGGCTTCCAGGGGAAGTCCCAGCTTGAGGTTATCTATGGCCATCTCGCCGAGGTCATGCTCTCCCAGCCTGCCACTAAAATCTTCATGAAGACTGCAGAGCCCAAGGCGGCGGAATGGATCTCGGAAGCCATCGGCAAGGTTGAAATTGAGCGTCTAAAGGAGACCAAGTTCGATGGCACACGCTCCGGTCACAACTTCACGGTAGAACGCCAGGTCGAATCCCTTGTCATGGGTTCTGAGATTACCGGGCTGGATGATCGGCACGCGTATCTCAAGCTCGGAAACAGTGTCGCTCGCTTCGCTTTCGACTATATGGACCTGCCTGTAGCAACTCCAGCTTTCGTCCCGCGCGTCAGCGCCGACGCTGGCATGAAGTTCGATCCCGACACCCTCGCGCCTATCCCCCAGCCCGGGGCGTCGAAGGTGGCTTCGGATCAATCGGAGAGTGTTGTCGAATCCGCTGAGAGCTCCGGCCCGTTTGATCGCCAACGTGCCCCAGCCGGCGTTACACAAGCGGAGACGCAAGAGCGCGCGATCAGCCCTGTCGAAACCGTCCCTACCGAGTCCGTCGAGGAATCACAAGAGTTGGAAGAAGAGCTTACTCAAGGGCCAGAACTTATTCGGGAGATGTAACCGATGCTCGATATTTCCAAGCCGCTGAACGCCGCCCAGGCGCAGAGCTATCACCAGCTCGACTACACCTCGCCGACCCAGAGCTACTACGCTCAGGGCGACACAGTGAAAGGTGAGTGGCAGGGCAAACTTGCGGAGCCGATGGGATTGTCCGGCGAGGTTTCCGCGCTGGAATTTTCCCGATTGACCGAGGGACGCCACCCTATCAGCGATGAACAGATGGTGCGTCATCGCATCGCTACTGAGTACAAGAATGCCGATGGTTCCACCACCAAAGCAGTAGCACATCGCGCAGGTTGGGATGCGATGTTTGCACCTGCGAAGTCCGTCTCGCTGACTGCGTTGGTTGGTGGTGATGAACGTATTCGCGTGGCGCATCGAGAGGCTGTCACGGTCGCACTGGACGAGTTAGAGAAGTACACGCATGCTCGCCTCGGGGGCAACAAGCCAGCCGAACAGACGGGCCAATTCCTGGTCGCCAAATTCGAGCACGACACCGCTCGTCCTGTTGACGGCTACGCTGCGCCGCAGCTCCACACCCACGCCGTCATCTTCAATGTCACCCACCGTGCGGACGGAACGACGCGGGCTTTACAGGAGCAGCCATTCTTTGAGAGCCAGAACTTCGTGACGGCCGTCTATCAGTCGGAATTGATGTATCGTCTCCGCTCACTCGGCTATGAGATTCAGCCAGGCGAAAGCGGCGCACCGGAAATTAAAGGCTATTCTCCGGAATACTTGAAAGCCTCCAGCCAGAGGCGGGAAAAGATCAAAGAGGAGATGGAGCGGCGCGGTGTCTCCGGCCCGGAAGCGGCGGAAGTCGCGGCGCGTTCGACCCGCGAAAAGAAACACAATCTGACGCCCGCCCAGGTGCTGGCCGCTCATCAGCAGGTCGCCGCCGACTTCGGCAACCAACCGCATCGCGTCGTTGCGGAGGCCCGCAAACGAGCGCAGACGCAGGAACACAACCCCGACCGTGTGGCCCATGCCCGCGAGGCGGTCACCTACGCGCGAAACAGCCTCTTTGAGCGCGAAGCTGTCCTGGACGAGCGTGCTTTGTTGCGCGATGCACTCCGCCGGGGTATGGGACAGACGACATATTCTCAAGTGCGAGCAGAGTTCGAGGCACGTCACCGGCGCGGCGATTTTCTTTCGGTCGAAGGCCGCAAGTACGCCTCCGCCCGCAACTTCACAACGCAGGAAACCATCGCCGCCGAACGCGCCAACATCGCCCGGGTACAGACGGGAAAGAACGCTGTCGCACCCATCATGAGTGCAGAGCAAGCACAGGAAGAGGCGCGGTCAGGGGAACTTCTCAACGACTCGCAACGGCGGGTCATAGAGGAAGTATTGAACTCCACCGACCGCATTCATGGACTACAGGGTCGGGCCGGGACCGGGAAGACGAGAGTGCTCCAATCGATCCGCGAGGGAGGAGAAAAGGGTGGATTCGTTGTCAAGGGATTTGCTCCCACCTCCCGTGCTGCGGCGCAGCTTCGTGAGGCCGGAATCGAGGCCTCCACCTTGCAGAGCTTCTTGGCTCGGCGCATAAGCCAGTCACCGGATTCGCGTCATCTGTACATGCTCGACGAATCGAGCTTAGCGAGCACTCGCCAGATGCGGGAATTTCTCGCGAAGCTGAATGCGAATGATCGCGTACTGGTCATCGGCGATACCGCCCAGCATCAGGGCGTTGACGCTGGCCGTCCCTTTCAACAGATGCAGGAGGCAGGCATGAAAACGTCGCAGCTTGATCGCATTATGAGGCAAAAGGACCCCGAACTCCTGAAGGCGGTCGAGCACCTGTCAAAGAATGAAACCAGCGAGGGAATCGCCTTGCTTCGTGAGCACGGACGTATTGCGGAACTCTCAGACCGGCGCGAACGAATCGCAGCGATCGCGAAAGACTATGCCGCTCAACCCCAGAACACCATTGTGGTTTCTCCCGATAACCGAAGCCGTCAGGAGATCAATGAGGCCGTTCGCGCCGAGTTGCTCAAACAGGGCAAATTGGGTGACAAGGGAGAGACCTTTCGCACACTCACGCATCGTTCCGACATGACCGGAGCGGACCGCACGTGGGCTGCCCGCTACAATCCCGGCGATGTGATCCAGTACACCTCCGGCAGTAAAGCCAATGCGATCGAACGCGGCAGTTTCGCCGCCGTCCAGGCTGTTGATGCCCGCGCCAATCTCCTCGTCGTAGAGCGGGCGGACAGAACGACTCTCGCTTACGACCCACGCCGTCTGCGCGGGGTAAATGTTTTCCGAGAGCAACAACGCGAGTTCGCTATCGGCGACCGGCTACAGTTCACATCCAGCCTGAAGGAGCTTGGCGTCGCCAACCGCGACCTCGCTACCATCAAGCGGATCGAGGATGGGCGCATGACAGTGCTGATGGACGGCAAGGAGAAGCGGACAGTCACCTTCGATCCAGCCACCGTACGTCAGTTCGATCATGGGTACGCGGTGACTTCGCATAGTTCGCAGGGGTTGACCGCAGGCCGGGTTATCGCCCATTTCGACACTGAAGGACCGCGGTCTTTGATAAATTCACGGCTGGCTTACGTCGCCATCTCCCGCGCATCCGAAGATGCCCGAATTTATACGAACGACGTGGAACGGCTCGGCAGAAGACTCGCCACCGACATCTCGAAGACGGCGGCAATAGACCTTTCGCCGCAATCTACCAGATCGGATGCAGAACGCGCCGTCTCCGCCTTCCGCGAAAATGATCCAGTCACCGGGACGGCCATTCTCAAGGAGCAGGGACAAGTCCATATCTATGCCAATTCGGAGCACCGTCTGGCTTCGGTTGCGCTCGCCTACGCCTCCCAGCATGATCGCGCGGTAGTTCTCGCTCCTGATGCAGAGGAAAGGCAGGAGCTGACCAGACTCATCCGGGATGAGCTACGTCAGCAGGGCAGGCTCTCACCAGAGAGCCATGCGTTGCCTGTCTGGGTAGAAAAGCATCTCGACAATCCGCGCGTGGCCGCCAATTACAACCCGGGAGACAAAATTCACTACCGGGTGGGCAGTCCTGCAGCACTCGGCATCGCGGACAACAGCGACGTAGCGGTCCTGTTGGTCGATGCAAAGGCAAACCGTCTCACCGTTGTCACCCGAGACGGGAATGAGGTCACTTACAATCCATCGCTCCTGCGCAAACAGACCAACCAAAGTTCAATCTATCGCGAAGAGCAACGGGACATCTCTGAGGGAGAGCGCATACGGTTCACGGCGACCGTCCAACAGGCCCACCTTCGTACCGGTGATTTTGCGGCGGTCGAGCAAGTCCGCGACGACAGCACCCTGAGCATTCGCACGGACCAGGGAAAGTCTGTTGCGTTGTCTGAGGAGCAAGCTCGGATGATCGAATATGGGTATGCCGCAGATCGGATGCCGCGGCGTGGAGTCGATCGAGTCATCCTGACCGGAGAAGCCGCGCAGCTCGCTCAACACCAAAAGGATCTTGCCCAGGTCTCGGGCCAGACTCGCGATCTCAGCATCTACACCTCGAATGATTTCGGCTTGGCTCAGGACAAGTCACTCTACAAAACGACGCCGCAGGTCGATATCGACAACAGTGTCTCGCTTCCAGCTCCCGATATATCCATTCCAGGTTATGGACTTGGACGCTGATCTGATTGTGGTTCAGTGCTCACTTCCTAAACAACCGTGATCTCCGCTGTGCCGGGCACGCGTTCGGGGTTTTACCGTCGTCCTGCGGTACGGCGGTCCTCTGCTTTTCCGGTTCCTCGCCCAACAAACTTTTCGCAGGAGAGCACGAAAACTTTCTTCGGGTCCCTCCCCAAAAGCGTCCCTTGACCTTGGAAGCCTGACCCTCTCACGTCGCTTCGCGCAGTGTGCCCCGACCCTTCGGGAGACCACAAAAAACGGAGTGACATCATGAACACCCAAATCATCCAGCAGCAACTTCCCGTCAACAATATCCTTCATGGCAACTGCATCGAGAAGATGCGTGAAATGCCAGCCAGCAGCGTAGACTTGATCCTCACCGATCCGCCTTATCTGGTCAGCTACCGTGACCGCACCGGGCGCTCCATCCAAAACGATACGAATGATGTCTGGCTACGGCCTGCCATGCGAGAGGCCTATCGCGTACTCAAGCAGGACCGCGTGGCCATCATGTTTTATGGCTGGACGAAGGTCGATGCATTCTTTGCGGCGTGGAAAGATGCAGGCTTCCGTGCGATCGGTCATATCGTCTTTCGCAAGACGTATGCTTCGAAGGCCAGATTTCTCAGCTATCGCCACGAACAGGCGTATCTGCTCGCCAAAGGCAATCCGCCACTGCCGGAGAAGGTAATCCCGGATGTCATCGACATGCCCTATAGCGGCAACAAGTTGCATCCGACGCAAAAGCCCGTACAGGCGCTCGCTCCGCTGGTGCGGAGCTTCACGCTTCCAGGCGAGTTAGTGCTTGATCCATTTGCGGGTAGCGGCAGCACTTGTGCCGCAGCCATGCTCTGCAAGCGTCAGTATCTCGGTATTGAGCTTGACTCAACCTATTTTGAGCAGGCGGTCCGCCGCATGGAACGCATTCGAGAACGTGCGGCACGATGAAATGCCGTCCTTATTACGGTTGGTTATCACGCATCACTATCTGCCATTCGGTCCCAACCT
>JASHOY010000037.1 GCA_030038435.1 Acidobacteriaceae bacterium
GCATGCAGGTACCGATTGAGGCGAATTTCGCGAAGCGGCCGACGCAGGCTTTTGGCGCTGTCAACTTTCTCGACCACTTTAAAGAGTTTTGGACCCGGTCAATGCTGGGCTTTCTACGCACTGCTCAGCCGGGAGATGTGCTCGTCTTTGCGCCCGAGCTTTTGTCCGGAAGACATTACTATGCGCGCAAATTTCCCGATGCCCTGGGGCGCCTCGAAGAGGAGAGCGACCGTTATGCTCAGGCGCTGCTCTATAAGGACCTGGCTCGCGCGTGCTTTGCCGAGGCTCTAGAAATGAGTTGCGGAAGTACATCATCGAAGGTCAGGTGAAAGATGAATCTGTCAAATCTTTATTCGGGGAGCGCGGTTTGATCAATCGAGACATCAACCGCGGCTACCTGGCTTTTTTGGCGATTACAGGCGCGCTGGGCGGTTTGCTTTTCGGCTTTGACATCGCGATCATTACCGGCGCCGGCCCCTTCATTGCGCGCCGGTTCCACTTGAGCGATCTTAGCCTCGGATGGGCATTCAGTTCGCTTCTATTTGGATGTGTCATTGGCTGCTTTGTGGCCGGCAAACTGGCAGATCGCTACGGGCGGAAGAAACTGCTTGTCCTGGTGGCAGCCTTCTTTGCGCTGACTTCAGTTGCAACCGCCATGGCAGGTAACTTTGCGTTGTTTGTAAGTGCGAGATTCCTTGGCGGCCTGGCCGTTGGCGGAGTTTCTTTGCTCTCGCCGATGTACGTGGCCGAAGTTGCTCCTCCCTCGCTCCGTGGACGCATGGGGACTCTCTACCAACTCTCAATTATTACTGGCGTAATTGTCTCCTACGGTATCAATTACTTATTGCGAGACACGGGACCGGATAACTGGAGATGGATGTTCTTGACCGGGGTCCTGCCCTCTGCGCTGTTTCTGCTGCTGATTTCGATGGCGCCCGAGAGTCCGCGATTTCAGGCGATTGCCGGCAGAGATGACGAGGCTTTCGAGGTGCTGGAGCGGATTGGTGGAAAAGCGAGCGCTGGTTCGGAAATTGCGCAGATCGATGCCAGCATCAGAAAACGGCCGGCAGCCGAGAGCGGATTCCGTCGGCCTGGAGTGCGCCGCGCACTCGCGGCCAGTATTGGGCTGGCCGTTCTCGTGCAGGTCTCCGGAATCAATACCATCCTGGATTACGCGCCGGCGATATTTCAGTCTGCGGGATGGAAGATAGATGGCGCATTAGCATCAACATTCATCGTCGGTTTAACCGAGTTTGTATTTACCGTTGTGTCTCTCTGGATGATCGACCGATATGGACGGAAGCCGCTTTATGTTGTTGGCTCACTGGGAATGACCGTAGCGCTGGTGTTGCTGGTGATTGCGATTCTGGAAGGACGTTTTCACGGTAATCTTGTCCTGGTGGTTATATTGAGTTATCTCGCATTTTTCGCTTCCTGCGTCGGCCCGGTCTTCTGGACTCTGATTCCCGAGATTTTTCCCAATGATGTGCGCGGGGTGGCCTTGATCGTGCCGGTGCTGATCCAGTGGGTTGCCAACGCTGTAGTTGTCCTCTTTTTCCCCTACGCCTTTCACGTTATCGGCAAAGCGCTGACTTTTAGTTTTCTTGCTTTGATGTCGTTGATACAAGGAATCTTTATGCTGGTCTATATCCCTGAGACCAAGAACAAGCGTCTGGAAGAAATAGAACAGTATTGGGCGGCTGCGAAACAAACAATACCGGTTGAGCCGTGATGAGTATCTTTGTCGCAATGGTGGAGTTTGGGCGTCAGACCGGGGCTGAATCATGGGTGCGACTAAGCCGCTAGAAAGACAAAGGATCGAAGTACGATGTTAGCCCAAAGAGTTAGTCAATTCCGCGCACTTGAGATTCCCAATGAGGACCGTTTGCTGTATGGCATAAGTTCGCATCCGGTTGCGTGCGGACTGGGGCTGGAAATTGGCGCTGGGACCGTATTTCCCGAGGTGAACTTTACATTGCCGGCCATGAACATCGCTCCGGAGACATGGCACGAGGTAACGGCTCACTACTCGGAAATGGCTGAACAGATTCTGCGGCGGGCGGTTTCGCTGGCCGTGCCGGGAATTGTGCTTGAATTTGAGCTTCTACCTCCCATGACGGAGCGTTCTGAATGGGGAGCTGAGATCACGTCGCTGCTTAAGCAACGCCTTTCGGCCTGCCATGAGGAACACCGCTTGCCGTGCGCACTCCGTGTAACTCCCACCGATATTCGTGATCAGCGAAAGCCGCCGCTGATGCGAGCTGGAGAGCCATGGAAACGGCTCCGTCGCTCACTGGATCTGTGTGCGCGAGCAGGCGCCGACATCCTTTCCATTGAATCGGTCGGCGGAAAGGAAGTACATGACCAGGCGCTGATTTACGGAGACGTTGCGGGGATTGTGTTTGCCCTCGGTGTGCTTGCGCCACGGGACACCTCGTGGTTGTGGAGCCGGATTGAGGAGATATGCGCCTCCTATCCGAGTGTGGTTTGCGGCGCCGATTCTGCCTGCGGATTTGCTAATACCGCGATGCAACTGGCTCACCAGAAAATGCTTCCGGAAGTCCTGGCCGCGGTGGTTCGAGCCATGAGCGCGGTGCGCAGCCTGGCCGCGTTTGAACAGGGCGCGCAAGGCCCTTCGAAAGACTGCGCCTACGAGGGGCCGGTTCTCAAGGCGATTACGGGGCGGCCGATCTCGATGGAAGGCAAGTCTGCCAGTTGCGCCCACTTCAGCCCGCTGGGAAATATCGCCGCGGCCATGTGCGATCTGTGGAGCAATGAGTCAGTGCAGAATGTGCGCCTGCTTTCAGGCAATGCACCGGAAGCCTTTACCGAATTGCTGGCTTATGATTGCCGGTTGATGAACATTGCGGCGGCCAGCGAGGGCGGCGCTTTGCGGATGCGGGACTGGATGACGGCGTCTGATGAGTGGCTGAGCCCCCAGGCAGCGGTCTTGTCGCCGGCGGCGACCATCAAGATCGCCACCGCAATCGTCGGAACTGACATTCCGTATCATCGCACTCTCGCCGCTGGCCGTGCGGCCGTGGAGATTTTGAAAACCGGCGTCGCCAGGGAGAAGCTGAACCTCTCGCGCAAGGAGCAGCAGTGGCTAGCGCGTATCGATGAGGCGCTGGATGCTCTGCCGGACGACGAAGGCGCTCTTATCTTCCAGATGGAAGGACAATATGGCAGTCTTTACGACAAAGCCAGCTACGGTTTGTAGCTCGTGCCGGCAGTTATTGAGCGTGCGTTACCCATCTCGGCAACGGCTTTAATCTCGTGGATGGCGCACAATGGCGAGAAGTTCCCCGAAGGAAGTTATGCACCTTAGAGCGATCGTTTGCAAAGTCTTCACGCGGGAAATGGAAGCCGTGTGCTCGCGGTCGCGTCACACGATTGACGTGGAGATGATGACCATGGGATTGCACGATCTGGGCGCACAGATGCGGCCTTATCTGCAGGAGCGGATCGATGCAGCAGACAATAGCGGCTAT
>JASHOY010000296.1 GCA_030038435.1 Acidobacteriaceae bacterium
TTACCCGACTTTAACCGCAAAATCATAGCATCGGCACGCGAGCCTCCGCATCATTTGAAAGCGTTCGCCAAGGCCTCTCTCCATCCCGGCGGAAGTAAACAAATAATGCCGCTCGTTACCGGTTGCGGCTCCGAGAAGTGATCGCGTCAAGCTGCCGTGCGGACTGGCGTTGGCTCCTTGATTCAGACTCGGAGGCGCAGGTATCGACGGCCTTCGCCGAGCCGCTTATGCAGTGCTAATCAGGTCAAGGCGTCGGGGATTTTCCTCGATTGACAGGTCTTTGTACTCATCGAAGAGACCTGAATTGTGCATCTGCAGCCCAATCGGGCCGGATTTGCCTGCCGTGGGGTCATTGAAGTCGAGCACCTCGACTGCTTTGTTGCCCACAGGTTGCGCCACAGCCATGCGCGCCGTGCCTTTGCCGGCATCGGCGACGATTTCGACGCGGCTCCAGTGGTGAGGATCGAAAGACACTTTGGTGACCTCGTGGAACTCACCTCTGCCTGCGTTATTTTGTCCGGGGCGATAGTCCCAGTGCCCGCCGCGGGGCACTTGAAACTGGATGCCGCCGAGCGCATCGAGCGGAATCTGGTTGGGCGCGGGACGCGCGCAAAAGATGAGCACGCACGCCTGATGGTCGGGATTCCCCGAGAGGTGACGAACAGTAAACATCCAGCGAAAGCGACTATAGTTATGTGCGGTGTAGATGACGCCGCGGCCGGAGCCGGTACTGGCGATCACTCCGTTTTTGGCCGTCCAACCCGGTTTAACCGGCGCTAAATCACCCGGGAATGCGTCGACCAGCAGCATGCGATTCATTTCGACCAGGCGCAGTCCCTGCGCATGGCTGTGTACCAGCTTTTCCGCTTCCGGGTGCAGATTCACGCGGGCGAAGCGGCTCCTTTCATAGATCGATGGGCCCTTGATAACCGTGGTAAGACTTTTGGCAAGTGCGGAGCGCGTGGCTTTCACGTTCGCCGCATCGGAGGCATCGAAGGACGCAATACAGGTCTTCGCAGCGTGATCGAGCAGACCGTTGAGATAAGCGGCAACAGAATTCGATTGATCCGCAACTGCCTTGACGAGCGCAGGCAAATCGATGATGTCGCCGCTGGAAATCGACGTCTGACTGTTTTCCTGCTGGATCCAGCCGTCGAGATGCTTGCCGTTGAAGAGGACCCTTTTCTGGTCGCGGGCAGCCCATGCGGGCCAGCCAGGTAGCAAATCTAGGCCGGCGGCCATCATAGCGGTGCGCAGAAACTTCCTTCGTTCCGCAAGAACAGTCGGATCAACCATCAGAATCTCCTACGGTAACCGGCGCCGCGCTGCCCCCGGTCTTCGCCGCCGGTCACTTCAATCTTCCCTCCTTGACGCCGCGAACCCAGCGCGTTTCTACATCTTCGCAGTCGCGCAACTCGATCACTGGCGATGATGTGGGCACTTTTACGTGAAAGAAATCTGCGCCCTCAACGTTCTGAAGCACGAATGCGGGCCGTGCATCCGGAGTCATGGCGGCAATTTCAATTCCGCTCAACTCGATGTTGTTCACGTGGCGCAGGAAGAAACCCTGCGAAGGCATGGGGCCGAATCTCTTGGGGCCCGGATAACCGGTCTCGTTTTCCGGTGGCACGATCTCGGCATCCTGCTTTGTGCCTCCACCACGGTGCTGGATGTAGATGTCGCGCAGTTTCACGTCTCGAATCTCATAGCCGGGAATGCCACTAAGGATGGAGCCGAATTGCGAAGCGGAGTCGGAGCAGACGATATTGCTGACCAGCACACGCTGCAACGTGCCGGGCTTAATTCCCTCCGGGCCGCGCAGACGCCGGCCCAAGCGCATGTATATCGGCGAAGTAACAATCCCGCGCATGCTGATATTGGTGATGGTGATGTCTTCCAGATGCGCGCCGTCGACGGTCTCGAGCGCGAGGCCCTGGCAGCGGTCGAAGACGCAATTGGATATGGTGATGTTCTTGAAACCGCCGTTCGATTCCGTGCCGAACTTGATGCGGCCGGTGTGGGGGACGTGCCGAGACCCGTCGAAAGGCTTCCAGGTGCCGTCGATCATGGTGCCGTCCTGATACCAGCCGGTGACATAGCAGTTGCTGATTTCGACATTCTCCGTGGGCTTGATGTAGCCAAGCGCGTAACTGCTTTTGGGGACTATGCCGTCGTCCCAGGGCGAATTGACTGCGCAGTTGACGATGCGGACATTCTTGCAGCAATCGATGTCCATGCCGTCGCGGTTGGTGTCGATGGTCAGACCATCGATAAGGAGATTGTCGACGCCGGTGGCGAGAATGCCAAACCATCCGCCTTTGAGAATCTGAAAATCGCGGAGGGAAACGTTGCGGCAATTCTTCAGCGCGATGGACTTGTTGCCCACGCCCTGAATGCGCCGATTGCGCGGGTTGTGGCTGTCAGGGCTGTTGCTACGCACCAGGCCGCGTCCCCAGATGCGCCCCGGGCCGTAAATGGAGATGTCATGCAGATCTACGCCCCAGATGAGGCTGTTATGCCAGTGGTTATGTCCGAAGTCCTGATAGGCCTCCCAGGGCTGCCTGGGCTCGGGGTCGTCGTAGCCGCCTGGCTGGCCTTCGGGAAGCGGGTCCGCGGCGATGATGACTGCTCCCTGATCGAGAAAGAGGGCTACGTTGCTTTTGAGGTGGATGGAATAGCAGAGATAATCTCCGGCGGGAAAGCGCACGGTGCCTCCGCCAGCAGACGCAGCTGCTTCGAGGGCGCGATTGATGGCCGGCGTGTCGATGGTTGTGCCGTCCCCCTTGGCGCCAAATGCCCGCACGTCAAAACCGGACGCGAGGCCGGAACTGATCGGCTGCTGAGCGCCGGCCTTCTCTGACATTTGTGACGCAACCGTCGCGACCGCGCCGGCCGCACCTACGCCGGCCAACTTCAAGAACTTCCTTCGTGCCTCAAAATTCATCTTTTCTCCGTTTGGTGGTTAGACCACTTAGAATCGCGATTTAAGCCCGTATGGTGCTTATTGGGTCCTTGAGTAAATCAGATCGATGCCGGCTTCTAGGTGACGTTGTTCAGTTTGACGGCGTCAGCCGATGCGCCGGCCTTGAAGATGGCTGGCGACGAGGCTTTCGACAGATCACCGCCATCGACGATGATGTTTGCGTTGTCCGCGCCTTCCACATCCAGAAACGGCGAGGAGGGCGTGAGCACGCGCGTGGCGGAGAGCAGCACCTGTTTGCAATCGGTCATGCGTATCACCGATTCAGCCTGCAGATTGCCCTCGACGCTGAAGCCGTTGAAGGCAACGTCTTCGGCATGGTCGAGAACCACGGCCGGCCGCAGATCGGGTGTCGCTGTCTGGAAGCGTACGTTGGAGAGGGTGACGCCTTTTACATTGCGGGCATAGAGGCCGTAGGCGGGGATCGGCCCGAGTTCGAAATACTCTCCGAAAACCTGCGGAACATCACGTCGCGCGCCCTCTTCGGCTGTGCCGCCGCCACCGAAGCTGAGGTGTACATCGCTGAAGGAGATGTTCTCAATCACCGCGCCGTTAACCGAGTTGAGCACGATGGCCGAATGCGCTTCGCCCGGTCGCAGGCCCACATGCAGGTCCGATTCCGGCAGGGTTGTTGCGGGACTGGTGGTCACCGTGCCATGAATGTGACTGAAGGAAATGTCACGCACTACGACGGGCGGAAATTCCTGGCCGCTGCGCGATTTCGTCGCGCCCACGCTGATGCTGATGGGGCCTGTAACCTGGTCGAGCACGATGTCAGAGAACGAAATGTTTTCAAACCGCGAGCCGGGGTCGCCCTGAAATTTGAACGGGCATCCATCCACGACGCTGAGCACGCAATTTGCGACCGCGATGTTGCCGGCATGGCCGCCGCCAAAGCGGAAAACCGACCAGCGCGTGCTGAAAAAGCAGTTGGTGACCGTGATATTGCGGCAGGAACCAAACATGGCGCAGGCATCGTCGCCACAAAGCACAACGCAGTTGCTCACCGTGGCGTACTCACAACTTATGAAGTGGAAGCCGTCGTTGTTGCTGTTGACGCGGCTGTGAATGTAGATGTTTTCCATGTGAAGCCGCTTGCTCTCGATGGGCCGGATGCAGTGGAAGGCGCAGTTGATGAGGCTGATGTTGCTTACGGTCACGTCTTCGCACTGATAAAGCAGGACGAAATAGGGTCGCTGCGGCCCGCGCAGGCCACTGGGCGCCATCACGCCATGCTGCGGCGAACGGAATTGCGCCCCCTGGCCGTTGATTGTGCCCGGCCCTTCGATGCGGATGTTGGTCTGCTTGACGGCGAACAGCAGAGCCCAGTTGCCGTCACGCAGGGTAGTGTCGCCGGTGAGCGGAATGGCATCGACGGCGTGATACTGCTTGCCGTCGGCGCTGCCCAGCAGCGTGCCGCCGGCCGCGATGTGCAGCGTGACATTGCTCTTCAGTTCCGTGGCGCCGATGACGAAGGTTCCTGCGGGAATCAGCACCGTGCCGCCGCCGTCCTTGTTGCAGGCGTCGATGGCTGCCTGAAGAGCGGCCGTGTCGATCGTCTTGCCGTCACCCTGGGCGCCGTGGTCGCGGATGTTGTAAACCTTGGTGCCGGCATCGACAGATGTTGCTTCGGGCTTGTTCTCAGATTTATGCTCGGACTTGCGTTTAGCTTCTGCTGGTTTTCCGTCCAGCATGGCCGCGGCGATGACCGCCCCGGTGGCTGGCAGCGCCATTTTCCCAAGCCATTCGCGCCGCGACAGCAGAGAAGTCCCGGCTGTTCCTTCGTCTGGATTCTTCAATGGATTCCCCCTTAGATGCTGAAGAAATGTATCGGGATACATCCGGCCACCAGTCTATACCCCCCATGCCTCTGCTGCGCAACAACGATGCCAGCGACGCCTGAACCTGGCGGCGGGAACGCGAAGCCGACGGCGATTGTTCAATGTTCCGGCCGGGCTAACACTCTTTTCACCACCGCAAGATGGTGAACACCCGGCGGCAGGCCTCCCAGATACATGTAGCTGAGAGAGGTGGCCTGCCGGAGCAGAGCCGCGAGCCCAGGATCGGGAAAGCGCTGCTCCCAGATCACGCCCCAGCTGATTTGCTCGGCGGCAGGCGCCCCGTCAGGCGCGTCCTGGGCTATACCAGTGGCCTTTACGAAGAACTGGTTGTTATGAAGCCCCAGCACACACAGACGCTCCAACCTGGCCAGTGCATGATCGCCCTCGGCAAAAAGGTCCAGCCCATTCACCGCTCCGAAGTCGGCGAGATAGACGAGCGGCGCCAGGGCGTAGAGGTGGTAGTGCAGAGCGCGCCGGCCGCGTCTCATCTCCAGCGGCATCGAGCCATCCGGCTCAATCTGCGCGATGCCGGTCCGATAAGTGGAAACTCCCCAGTCGAAGAATTCCTGGTTCCCGGCCGCGATTCCAGCGGCACTGGCTTCAACGCCCGCCCAATAGAGATGGTTATTCCGGGCATGGGTCCTGGCATAGAAACCTTGTGTCTGATGCACCACCTGGACGATCCACGGCAGAACCAGCCTCCGCGCTTCCGGCGTCTCCTGGCCGCTGCCCGCGAGCTTAAGCCAGGAAATCGCAATCGCGCCGATTACCCAGCCCTGAACATAATAGGCCTGCCGCGACGACATCCGGCCGGTAAAGACGCCATCGCGAGCCCCAGCCTCCATGTGCTGAAGCGCGCAAGCAGCTGCCTCCCGGCTGCCTGTAGACCTCCAGAAATCCGAGGCATTCACAATCTCCTGTCCGAGTTTCTTATACGGGCCGGAAGTCCTGGCGTAGGCTGCCATCTTTGCCGGGTCAATGATTGAGGACCTCGCATCGGAATAGAATCCACTAGTGGTTAGATTCGGGGAGAGATGAACAACTGGAGGACAGGTATAGGGAATATTGCTCGGTGTGACCGTATAGCTGCTCCAAGGAGAACGCAATGAAGCATGCGCCGAACCCATGCAACTCGCCAGAAAGAAAGAAACAAGCGCCAATCGGCGCAGCGGAGATCCGATCCTACTCCAATTGTCAGACATAATCCTCACAAGGGCGAAGAAATGGACGGTATAGTGTAAGCCCGGCTACTGCCAATTGCGGCGGCGATTCCAATTGCGTGAGATCAAAGCGCGATACCTAACTTGTCACACACGAAAGTGTATCCGTATACTCTTGCCAGCGCAATTTTGAGTTTGCGGCTCTGCGCTCTTGCGCCACCGTGCTTGTCCGAATGAAACTGGAGGTTGGTCTGTCTTTAAAAATGCCTACCCACAAATCTTCACATCTCATTTTTGCCAGTCTTATTGCCTTCTCTGCGTTTACGCCGCTTGCCACCGCACAAGTCTACATCTCACCGCACGGATCTGACTCCCAGCCCGGCACCACAGAAAGACCAGTTCTCACCTTGCGGCATGCGCTGGAGCTGAGCCGCGCGTCAGGAGACGCTCCAATTTTTCTCGAAGGTGGCACATACAGGATGACTGCGCCACTGATGCTCACGGCTGCGGATTCCGGGGCGCCGGGTCATGACCGCCTCATTGCCGCGGCGCCGGGCGCACATCCTGTGCTCAGCGGAGCGGTGCGTATTACAGGATGGAAAGAAGTCAATGCGGCAAAGAACCTATGGGCCGCACCTGTGCCTGTCTCGGTGAGAAATTCTCTGCAGCTCTACGTGAACGGCGTGCGGGCGTTTCGTACCCGCGGTCGAGCGCCTGTGGTTCTTACGGAAACCCGCACCGGCTATCTGGCGGCGACCGACGCCATGGCGCATTGGAAGAATCCCTCTGACATAGAGTTCGTCTACACCGGCGGTAACGACCTTTGGTCGGAACGTTCGGAGGGGCTGGGAGCGTGGACGCAGCCGGAATGCCCGGTGCAGTCGATCGTGGGCCGGCAGATCACCATGGCCCAGCCGTGCTGGGACAACTCCACCAAGAGGGTGATGCTGCCGAATGGAGCACGCACTGCGAACCTGGTCGGCCCCATGAGCGTGGGCAAGCAACCGGAATATGTGGAAAATGCCTACGAATTGCTGGGGACGCCGGGACAGTGGTATCTCGACCGGCCGGAGCACCTGGTCTATTATGTTCCGCGCCCGGGCGAGAACCTTGCCACCGCCGACGTCGAGATGCCGGTGTTGCAGACCTTAGTGGAGGGCAACGGAACCGCGGCCGATCCTGTCCAGAACATCGTGATTCGTGGCATTCAGTTCTCGTATGCCACATGGCTGGGCCCCAGCGGCCCCAACGGATTCTCTGAGATCCAGGCGAATTACCAGGTTACGGGGCCGGATGGTTATTCGCGCCAGGCGCTCTGTCACTTTGTTCCGAACGGCGCGTGCCCTTTCGGCGCCTGGACTCCGGCGCCCGGCAACCTCGAGTTTCACTACGCTCATCACCTCCAGTTTCTCAACGATGATTTTGTGCATCTGGGAGCAGCCGGACTTTCACTCGGCGACGGGGCTCAAGATGATTTAGTGCAGGGCTGCCTGTTTGCCGATATCTCCGGTAATGGCCTCGATCTCGGCGGAGTGGATCAGCCTCTCGCTGCAGTTGCTGAGTTTACTTCGGGGAATCACATCGACGACAACTTGTTTCGCGACGTGGGAGCGCAATACCGCGGCGGGATTCCTATCGTTGTGGGCTATGCCCGCGATACGGTGATTGCCCACAACGAAATCGATCACATTCCGTATGCCGCTATTTCCATGGGCTGGGGCGGATGGCCCGACAAGATCCATCAGGCAGGCCAGGCCAATAACTCCGCCGGAAACGTTGTGCGCAACAATCGCATTCACGACCTGATGCTGGTGCTGGCGGACGGGGGCGGTATCTATACGCAGGGTCTTACGGGTCCAGATCTGGCTGACGGCGAGAAGGTGACAGGCAATGTGGTCTATGACCAGTTCAGCTCCGGCCACGCCATCTACACCGACAACGGCTCTTCGATGATCACGATTCAAGGTAATGTGATCTTTCATACAAACATGGATAACTGGGGCAGCCGCCATCATGACTATTACGGTGGGCAAGACGGCAGCGATTTCGATCCCCTGGATGTCGAGGGAAATTACTGGCAACAAGGCGACGAGAACTCATCGAAAAAGAACGTGACGGTCAGCGGAAATCACCTGATCGACGCCTTATCGCAGGCCCCGCAATCCATACTGGAGAATGCCGGCTTGCAGCCGCCGTGGAAGACAGCGCTGGAACGGCGTTATGCGCGCGTCATGCCGCAGAGTGCTCCGGAACCGCCCAGCCGGGTGGCGGTCGCGGCCGGGAACGGCATAGCGTACGTCACCTTTAGTCCGCCGGTGAACAATGGCGGAGCCGCCGTGAGTTCGTACACGGTCACGGCATCGACAGGCACGACGGTCCATATGTCCGCGAACCAATTTAACAAGTTCGCCTATTTGCGTTTTCCCGGGCTGCGCAACGGCGAGCCGGTCACTTTCACAGTGGAGGCAGCCAATGCCAACGGGACGAGCGAACCTTCACTGCCGTCTTGCGCGGTGACGCCCCAGCAGCAGGCAGTCCAACTGCCCGGCGCGCCGGCCGCAGTATCCGCGTATCCGGGTGATCACGGAATGGTCAGTATTCACTTCAAAGCTCCCATGAACGAGCAACGCCGCGGGGATTACAGCCCTGTCACTGCCTATTTGGTGACGGCGCAGCCGGGCGATCATAAGGTCATCCTCACAGGACGCAATATTCTCACTCTTCCCAGCACACGGCACACAACCTTCAATGTGATTTCCGGTCTGAAGCCCGGTACCTACACCTTTGCCGTGCAGGCTGTGGACGAGGCTGGAGCAGGTGCCGCGACGCTTACCGGACCGATCGTAGTGCATTGAGACTTTGCAGGACTGCATGGGGAGCGCGCGCGGCCTTTGCAGACAACCGTAGCTTCCGATGAGCTACGGATAGTTGATTGCTGCCCGCGGGCTTGCTATCAGGATGAGCTATTCGTGACATCCTATTCCGCTAAGCTACCGCGCGGCAGTGGACTTCGTCGAAGCTGTTCTGCGTTTCTTTACTGGGCCGGTCGAGTTACGCACCACCAGCGTGGTCTCCACTTTGAACTGTTTTCCCTGCACGTGCGAATCGGGTTGAAAACCATCGAGGGCGCTGACAAACTTTCGCGCCAGTTCCTGCTGTGACAGATGCAGCGTGGTCAGAGGCGGATAGACGATGTCACTGAGCTCGATGTCGTCGAAGCCCACAATCGAAAAATCCTCGGGCACGGAAAGCCCATGACGGTGAATGACGCGCAGTGCGCCGATGGCGGTCAGGTCGTTGGCGGTAACGACTGCCGTCGGCCGCCTCTCCAGCGCCAGGAGGCTCTCCATTGCCGCCTCCCCGCCGTTGACGCGGTAGTTGCCCACGCGCAGAAACCGCTCGTCTGCGGCCAGCCCATACTCCTTGAGCGCACGGAAAAACGAGTCACGCCGGTGGTCGGAAATCGTTGGGCCGGCAGATCCCCCGATATAACCAATCTTGCGGTGACGCAGCCGGAAAAGGTGCTCGACGGCCTGCTTCATGCCGCTCGTGCTGTCCACGGAGATGTCACTCAGGCCTCTGCCCACCAGGCGCCGGTCCATCGTAACCAGGGGCACACGATTGTGCATCATGGCTTCAATGGGCTCGGTCTCAATTTCCGAAGCCAGCAGCGCAATGCCCTCCACCCGGCTGACCAGCATGCGATGAATGGTCTTCTGCACCTTTGACGGATGCGAAGCCGTGGTGGCCATCAGCATGTTGTAATTGGTATCGGCGAGAATGGTCTCGAAGTTCTGGATAAATTCGGGAAAGAACGGGTTGGTGATATCGGGAATGATCAGGCCGTAGGTGCTGCTTCTGCCGTATTTGAGGGTGGTGGCGCTACCGTTGGGAATGAATTTGTACTCGTCGATCACCTGCTGCACGCGTTCCGCGGTCGCGGGTCTGACCACGCTCAGGCCGTTGATCACGCGCGATACCGTAGCGCTCGATACGCCGGCGAGCTTCGCAATGTCGCGCATATCCATGCTGTCTCAGCCACCTATGCGGCGATACTCGTCCGGGAAAGGTTTTCTCGCTGCTGCCTTATACGTATACCACATGTTGTCTGGGCATTATTATTAAAGCCCTCTCATTACCTGGGAAGCGTTTTCGTTAACGCTGCAGTCGTAGCCTGGCTTTTCACCCGCCAGGTTGGCACGAGCAGAACTGCCGGCTGCTCTAAAATCCGATGCGCGTCGTTTCATTCCATTTCATTCTGCACGCTTGCTGGTTGCAAGCACCTCTTGCGGGTGATTCATTTATATGTAGTAACAGCAATGCGCGAACATATCTGATCAGGTCCCCCTGCTCGGCATGAGTGTCAGGAACAGTGCCAGGGCAGGAAATGTATTCGAATACATGCTTTTTCTTTATTCGTCTCTTTATTGTGATACTATCCTGCCCATGCGTTTGTTCGTGCTGCTCACATCTCTCTGTCTTTCTATTTCTGCTCTATCCCAATCTGCTGTCCGGCCGCAAAGATTGTCAAGTTTTGCTGCCCATCCGTATATGGGCTGGAGCAGTTGGTCGTTTCTCCGGGGCCATCCTACCGAGAGTAAAATCAAGGCTCAGGCCGATGCGCTCATCGCCAACCACCTCCCAGAGCTTGGATACCGCTACATAAACATTGACTCGGGATGGTCAAATGGCTATGACGGACATGGCGTTCCCAAGCCCAACCTCGAACGTTTCCCTGACGGCATGGCCGGCCTGGCTGCATGGCTGCACGCCCACGGTCTGCGACTCGGCATCTACATGGGGCCCGGTATCAGTCCACTACTCTATAACGCCAACCCGGTAATTGCCGGAACGCATATACATATCGATGACATCACCGACAAGAACCTGCCCGGTGCCACGCTTAGAGGCGTTTACAAGGTCGACTACGCGAAACCTGGCGCTCGGGCCTACATCCAATCGATTGTGGATCAGTTTGCACGCTGGAAGGTTGACTTCGTAAAGCTCGACTTCGTCGGACCCGGCGGGGGCAATCTGCCCGCTGACAATCGCGAGGATGTTCGCCAGTGGCACTTAGCAATCCTCCGCTCCGGCCGCCCGATCTGGCTCGAGCTTTCGAACTGGCTTTCCATAGACCAAGCCAAATTCTGGCGCGCCAACGCCAACGGCTGGCGAATTGATGACGACATCGAGTGTTACCAATGTGGACACAGCGATGATCCTGCCCTCAAACACAATCTCACCGAGTCGTCCCACGTACTGCTGCGTTTCCGCCAGGTGCGGCAGTGGATCCCGTATGCCGGTCCGGGTGGATGGAACGATCTCGACTCGCTGGAACTGGGCAATGGCAATCTGGACGGCATCACGTCCGATGAACGCGAGTCGATGATGATTCTCTGGTCCATTTCGTGTGCGCCGCTTTATCTGGGAACTGACCTGACCCAGATGGACCCCAATGACCTGAAGCTCATCACCAACCGCGATCTCATTGCCATCGACCAGCGCGGCATTCCCGCGCGTCCGCTGGATATTCAGAGCCTGCGCAAGCGCGGCCCCGATGGAAATTTACTAAGGGAAGCGTGGATGACGCTCTATCCCGACGGTTCGGCGGTGCTGGCGATCTTCAACTTAGGTCCCGATACCGCAGAGATTAAGTTCAACTGGCGCGAAGTAGATGCGCTGCGCAACACGCGCTTCGCAGCGCACCCGCCAAGGCTGACGGACCTCATTAACAAAGGACAAATCGCGCCTTCGAATGACGTCGATGTAACTCTTGCATCACATGCTTCGAGGGTGTTCAGGCTGACCTCGCCGAATTGATGTGGCCTTGACCTGGATGGCTCCGATTGACTATTGGCAAGCATCTTAATCGCGCCGAAACACGGTTTGTAACCCGCTCGGAGTCGACCCGCCGCGCATCCACGCATCTTTCTTGATTTCAGGGAAAAGCCAGCCTTACTCCTTCAATCGCAAGACAGAATCCGAAACTGCTCCCAGGCGCCGAGATGACCTCCTTCTCCCCGTGATTCGCTTCGACCCGGCCTGAGTAGGCCCTGAAAGGCTGCAAGCGAAACGACGCGGGTTGTCGAGGGGGTGGTGACCAATTAGTCGGCCGAGAATCGAACTTATTCCCAGAGGGGCACCTTATGGTGCAGCGTGTTCCGAAACGAAGAATCACGGCGAGATCTTGGGACCAACTTGCGGCTTCCAAGGTTAGAGACGATATAGGATCTGACCGATCTCCGGAATGGCAACGATGATCTTGCTTGCTTTAGTCTGGCTCAAGCGAACGCAGCGTGCTCTCATTAAAGGTCCAAGTCGCAGCCGTAAACCACATATGAACTATAGCTTAGTATCTGAGACTCCGGAGATTGCCTGGATGTGCGGGTTGATTTGCCGGCCTCGTCTTCATAACTGATATTGACACCATCTTCGCGGCTTTATATACCCGGAGTCGTCAAATGCGGGAATTGTTTTGAATGTTAGATAACTCCAGGTGGAGGTATGTAACGTGTTTAATCATCCAGTTTTCGGCTGCCCATCGAATCCAAGGCTCGCTTCTTAGGCCCGCGAAAAGGTGACAAGGAACCAATGCGCATGAAAATGTTTGGATCGTGCTCGCTCCTTCTTGCTCTCTTGTTCTATGCGTACGCGCAAGAATCTCAGCCGCAACTCCCGGTCTTCACCATCAACCATGCGCTGCGCGCCAATTCTGATGCGGACGTGCGTTTCTTGCTCTCGGCGCCTGCGGGCAAGGAGGGCTTCATCCGCGTCGCCAGCGGGCACTTGGTCACGCCCGACGGCAAGCGCTTCCGCATTTGGGGGGTCAATATCGCGGGTTGGACAGTCGGTTCGGTGTTACTGCCTTCCCATCATGACGCGGAGGTCACGGCGCGAGCCCTGGCACAACTAGGCGTGAACTGCGTGCGCTTCCAGTTTCTCGATCTTACCGATCGCTCAGCCGCGATCCGGCGAGGTCCACGGCAGCAATTCTCGGTCGGAGGCGATCCAACCACTCACCCTCCCAGCGGGTTGCTGGATGGAAATGCGGATACCAGCCAGGTCATGGATCCGAGACAGCTCGACCGTTTTGACTACTTTGTGGCTCAGTTGAAGGCTAATGGCATCTATACCGATCTCAATCTCAATGTAGGCCGCCTATATAAGAAAGGCGATGATGTCCGCGGCTATGACCTCATAGGCGCTGCCAAGGCCATCACCGAGTTCGATCCCCGCCTGATTGCGCTTCAGAAAGACTATGCACGGCAGCTCCTGACCCACTACAATCGCTACACCAAGACCAGATACAACGATGAACCGGCAATCGCCATCGTCGAAATCGTCAATGAAAACTCGGTCCTCGAGTTCTGGCAGAGAAATTGGTTTCGCGGCAAACTTATTGCCGGAGCCAGGCATTTCCAGCTCGATCTGACGCCTTATTACAAGTCAATGCTCACCGCGCAGTACAACGACTGGATGAAGGCGACCTATCCGGCTGCAAAATTGACGCGGCTTCGTACACTGGCCGGTCTTCGTGCCGACCAGAACTTTTCGCTAACTCAGAGGCAGGATTTCGACAGCACTCCGAAACCGCTTTTTTATGCCGAAGCCGCATTCTATAGCCATGTGGAAACCAGTTTCTTCGAGGGGATGCGCTCCTATCTTAAGCGGACGCTCGGGGTAAGATCCCTCATCATTGGAACCGCCGACCACACCTATTTCATCCCCGGCATGCCTCTGATCCGTTCCACTTCCAAAATGGACATTGTGGACGCACACGCCTATTGGCAGCATCCCGCGATCACCGTTTACCGCAACACTCCCATGGTCAACGATCCGCTGCATTCGATCCCCGTGAGGCTCACGCGATCCACGATGGCAGACAAACCCTTCACCGTCAGCGAAGTGAATGAGCCATTTCCCAATGACTACGAAGCCGAGCTGATTCCCATCCTGGCCGCTTATGGCGCATTTCAGGACTGGGATGGCATTTTCATTTATAGCTTCGAGCCGAAGGTTACTGGTGAATGGCAACCGGTAATTGGCGATCATTTTGATATCTCTGAAGACCCGGTCAAAATTGCCGAGATGCCGGTGGGGGCGCTGCTCTTCCTGCGCCATGATGTAGCTTCAGCAAAAGAGATCATCGAGCGGACTTACTCAACGACCCAGGTCGACGAGAGCATGCGCCTCCCGCAGTCATCTATGCCATACTTCACCCCCGGCTTCCCGCTCTTCCTGCCTCTTGAGCACGGCTCCCGCATTCGCTGTCTGGATTGCCAGCCGACTCAAAGCTTTCATGACTCGCCGTCCAACCCTTTCCGCTCTGACACCGGACAGTTAGCCTGGTGGCATTCGCGTACGAAAGGAGGCCTGGTATCAATTGACGCTCCCAGGAGCACGGCCCTCGTCGGCTTCGTGTCGGCTTACGGGGTTGACACTTCGCATCTATCCGCCGACGTGAAAAACAACTTCTGCTCTATTACCCTTTCCTCACTCGACGGCAAACCGTTGTCGACATCCTCCCTGATGCTGCTCACTGCGACCGGCAGAGCCGAAAATACCGATTCGGTTTGGAATGCGAGCCGAACTAACTTCAACGTCTGGGGCACGGCGCCGACACGCATCGAAGTAATCCGCGGATCAGTCAAGCTGAAGGACATTGAAGGAGCTGTAGGAATAATTGTTACCCCGCTCGATGGCGACTCCCACCCTCTGGGCGAACTGCAGGGCAAAATGGTCGAAACCGGCTGGGTGATCGGAATTGGCACGCAGCCGGCCACCAGCTACCTGATCCACGTCGTTCGCTGAAAACACGGTGGTTCGAGAAGTTATTGGAGACTGGGAGAAAATCGAGAAGTTTCCAGATCCGTTTTCCGGCGGGTCACTTTCGCTTTTTGTGGCCCTTGCGGAACAGCCGGGTCAAGTCTCTCGACAAGCTCTGCCGATGCTGAAGTGGGACTACGCTATCCTTTAGGTACTTCGGCATCCATTGTGTTCGTTTTATGTTTCCGGACTTTCCCGGGATGATTGAAACATCCCGGACCCCTTCTGCGGTCGTGGAGGAAAAGGCGCAGCGCGTTGCTCCCACTCCCGTCGCTCCATGGGTTCGCAAGGTACGCCTCCTGCGGCCTTCTCGGTCCCACAAGAAACCCACCCAGATAGCCGTTGGGAAGCCAGTTGTGAAGTGGTGGCGGAGACAGCAGCTTCTGGGAGACGATATCTGGGGATGAGCTATGTTCCTGGTATCGACAACCAAGCGGACACTGCTATCCAAGCTGCCGCCTCCATCACCTATCCATGCCTGGCACCCTCCTAGAAGCTAAGATGCAGCCCGCCGGCCAGTGTGCGGTTAGTGTTAGCTTGCGACGTGATATAACCAAACGAAGAAGAAGTTGGCGAAACGTTTGCCGTAGACATCTGTGCATGATTGAGCGCATTAAATGCATCGACGCGTAACTGCAAGATCACTCGTTCCCGAAGAATGAAATCCTTCAGCGCCGAGAAGTCAAAATTGTTTGTTGGATCGGAACGCAACAGATATTCCGGGAAGGTGCGTAAATTCCACGATCCTGGCTGGTCGGCCGAAACTCTGTCGAAGTCAGTGGTATTAAATGACGGTCCCCCTGTATAGTGCGGGCGATTATGGAAGGCCTGAAAATTGCCCGTGTAATTGACATTGCCCCAAGTAAGCGGCTGGCCTGACAAATATTGGTACTCACCGCTGATCGTCCATCCGCCTAACGCAGACTCCACCAGTCCATTCGCACTGTTCATAAATTGTCGCCCGCGGCCAAAAGGGAATTGATAAATAGAGGTCACCGCCAGGTGGATGGGAAAGTCGGAACTGGTCTCTCCGTACCACAAAGCACCTGGGTTAGTCTGCACTGTAGTCCCCAACTGCCGCGAATACTCGAAGTTGGCGTTAAAGTCCAGGCCGTAGGACATGCTCTTTTCGAGACGCGCCGTGAGGCCATTAAAGTTCACCGTCGAGGCGGGAATATAGAACTCATCTACGCCGCTGTATTCTGGATAGCTCAATACCAGGCTGCTTACCGGAATAGTCGGGCTGGTGTTCAAACTGGTGGTGTTAGGCACCGAGGCACCCGATGATGTAGTAAACGTGGGAAACAGCTTGTAAAATGGGTTCGACACCTGAACAGACATATTATTGGATACGGCTTCGGCGGTGGCGCTGTTTGCATTCGGCGTGTGATCCAGGTACTTATAATACGGGTAGTTGTTGATGTTCTCGTAAAGGCTATTATGCACCGACAGTACGTGCATAAGGCCTATCTCCGCCATCCAGTTATGGCCATATTCTTTCTGGACATCGAGGCTGAACTTATCACTATAGGGCACTTTCACTTTGGCGAAAAATAAGGGCGTGCCGCCCAGAGACGTATCGGCGCCTTCTGCAGGGCCCAGAAGTTGAGCGATTGGATTATAATTTGCGGCCGATGAGTTAGTGTTAGGATAAGGGTCCTCCCAGGTCGTAATCGGCGTGTAGCCTCCGTTCACCCGGCTGTTGGTCATTAACATGCTGGTCGCTTGCGTATACCCGGTCGTGGAACTGGCTGTATAAGTGCCAAACGGTTGATTCAAAATCGCAAACCCTCCGCGCACTACGAGCTTGTTCTTGAAGCGGGCAGGGGCATACGCAAATCCGATGCGCGGGCTGACATACAACATCGCCGGATGATACGGATCGCGATTGCCCGGAGTTTCATAGACCGTGGCGCCCGTTGCCTGGAGAGCGGAAGGAGATGGCAGGTAAGACGAGTTGTAGCCCGCCAAAGCCGCAACATCCCCGGCGTACTGGCTTCCATAGGCACTCGTGGCTGCACCGGTTGTGGTATTGGACTCGTCGCCATTCCAGGTCTGGACCATGCGGTTGTTGCTTTCAACAACTGCCGTCTCATGGTCGAGCCGCAGACCTAAGCTGAAAGTCAGGTTAGAGAGCGCCTTCCAGTCATCCTGAAGGAAGTACGCGGAATACCAATTGTCGTACTGGAATTTCGACGTGATTGAAAACGTGCCCGTGCTTGGCAGGCCTAATTCGAACAGCGCAAGCGAGCTGCCAAATGGTTGCTCGATTTCATCGGCCGCAAAGTCCGGCGATTCGGAGAGGAAGCTGGTCTTGGACGCAGAGTAGGTAAACTGGCCGTTGGCCTGCATAGGTGAAAACCCTGACTTCTTCCATACGCGCGCGTCGATTCCGGCCTTGAACGAATGGCGTCCCCAGGTTTTGTTCACGACGACAAAACCTGTCAGGTAGTCGATGATTCCATATCCGTTCGTTTGATTGCTAAAAGGCTCGATGCTTGCGCCGTCGGAGAAGGTTACATAAGGGACCGCCAGGTCGTCGGAGTTGGAGGCAATATAGCCCGGAAACCCAAATTTCGTTGGGGAAGTGCCTAAAGTGCTGGGTGGAGCAACGTCATCATAACGCTGAAACCCCAAGCGCGTCTCCAGGCTCAACGACGGCGAAAACGTTTTGACGTTGTCGACCTGCCCGCCCGGTTGTTGATAGTTATTTGATGCGCCGCTTATTGCAAGATTACTGTAATAGTTATCGTTCCGCTCTGTGTAGTTGCTCAAGTGCAATTCTGCGGATATCTTATCTGAATCGCTGATATTCCAGTCGATGCGCGCCGTGTTTGAGTTATAGTCGTTGGTATTCGGGGTATAGTTGAGAAAGTTGTCCTCGCCATCCGGCTTAGCGGATGGCCCACTATAGTTCGGCATCGGAATATATTTAAGATACGCTTGTGCTATAGGGCTTATCTGCGTGTCAGGTGAGTAACCGTTTGTCGAACAATAGGCAGTTGCGCCGGTAATGCAGTTATTGGGAATCGCGGCGCGAATCCAATATTGGTTGCCGCCGATGGTTTGGTAGCCGGTTGAAGTGACTCCCGGATCATAATACGGATCGTAAAACTGGGCCGCGGTACCGTCGGCGCTGAGCAGTGCGTGAAAGTCGCCGTTTCTTTCATCCTGCGTTGGAACGCTGGAAATAGTGGGTGAAGTAGTGTTGCTATAGTAACCCTCGAAGGCATAGAAGAAGAACAGCCGGTTGTGGCCATTAAACAAATGAGGAATGACAACCGGACCGCCAATCGTCGCACCGTCCTGATTGTAGTGGGATGAGGGTATCGTGGTGCCCTTCTTTGTAAAGTAAGGAAGCGCTTCAAAAGGACGTGACCCGTTATAGTACTCGGCGATGGTACCGTGCAGTTGATTGGTGCCGCTTTTGGTCGTGATATTGACGGTGCCGCCGATCGTATCGCCCAGCGCGGCATTGGCGGAAAACTGATCCACATGGACCGTATTCACCGAGTCCAGTTGCGGAATGAAGGACACCTGGCGGCTGGAAGATTCCATGTCGGGGACGCCATTCAAAAGTACTTCGGCTGACATGGATTGACCGCCGCCGATGGAGACCTGGGCGGCCGTGGAATTGCTTGTAGGTGTCAACTGGGCAGTGGCGTATTTCCCGTTGGGTATTACTCCATACTCGTCCCGCTCGAGGGCAAACGGCGAGCGGCCGTTGTTGGGCAGATCCTGTACTTCTTCCGCGGTGAGCGACTCGCCAGTGTCGGCGTTGGCAGTGTCGATCAATGGAGTTGCAGCCGTGACCACGACAGATTGGTTGACGTTGCCGACTTGCAGTACTATGTTTTCCGTTACCGTTGACTCCACCTGCAGTTCCACGCCGGGGTGCTGATAGGCTTTGAAGCCGGCCATTTGCACACTGATTGTGTAGACGCCGGGATCGAGAAAGGGCGCGGTATAGGAGCCGCGGCTGTTGGATTTCACGAGCGTCGTTGCCCCGGTTTCGGCGTTGACTATTTTGATAGCTGCATTAGGCACAACGGCGCCGGTTGGGTCCGTTACTAAGCCCGTCAATGTTGCCCGTGTCTGCTGGCATGGCGCATAGGCAGCGAGACATAGGATTGCGATTACAGCGAAAATGAACCTTCTCATTGGCCTCCCAATTACAAGTCTGTTGTTGGATCTGGAAGTCTGGATATGTCCCCGCTTTTGATCGAAACCGCCTGCACTAAAGCGCGGGGGCGACGTTCTAGGCACCATCAAGTGTGTATGACCCCACTATGGCAAGAGCCGTTGACCTCGACGGAAGACGTAATGGCCCCCTGGCCGGCCTCGTAGGTTGGCTTGCACCGGATAGGTCGCCAATGTGAAACGTTCCCAACTTGAGTCAGTCTCATAAAGGCATCGCCTCCCGTTTGCAGTTCGCTCGTCAGGACTGGCGGCCGCGCCAGCGCACTTTTGCTTTACGAGTGGGAAGAGTAGGCAAACGTGAATTTTGGTGTCAATGACAAAACCAACCCTTTGCCGAAGTGAACACGGGATGAATCAGTCCGCGGGACGACGGCCGCATCCGAGCGCAAATGTATTTTCAATGGGATAGCGGCGAGTTAGTGCTTGAATGGAGAGCCAAAAGCACTAAGTTTGGCCCTCGATTTAACGCCAGAATTGTTCCGAATTCCGGAACTGTTTGGTCCTGAAAATCGCGGAGGGGGTATGAATATTCTGCTGAAGTTGACTGGCGATCCTGAGAGCGAGTGCCAGGTTGCATTAATTTGCGTTCGGCAAATCTCACATGTTTGTCAATGAATTGGCCCCTTTCGCCATAGGATGAATTCTGTGGCCAGGTACTTGGCCAGCGGGTGCGGCGATCGTCTGCGGCATTGATTTCCTGGTTTCCGCTGCGGTAAGAATCGGCTTGTGGTTCCGTTATTCGGAACGCGAACGCCGGCTCTTCGCGCGGCTGAGTTAGTAGCGCCATGTGCAGTCGATCGGTTTTTGGGCAATAGGAAATAACGTGGTGGGCTTATCAACTCGGCGGCGGCGCGATCCTCTTTGGCCGCCCAGTCATTTACGCAACGACCTCCGAAGAAGATCGGGGAGTCGAAGTACTCCCTGGGAACGGCGATGGCATCGAGCTATTCGCGAAACCTCTGACTTGCTGACTCGGGAAGTGATTGGCGCCAATTAAGGCAGATCTTGTCCGCACTCAGGTTAGCTTGAACGTCCAGGCGATTTTACCCGGGCGCCGCTCCGGCAGCGAGAGCGTGAGTCCATTGTCACTGAGCTGCCATTGAATGCGGGCGTTCGAGCCGAGCATCGATACACTGTGAATCGAGCCGGAAGGCAGTGCGACTCCCTTGCGAATGGACTGGATGTGCAAAGATGCGCCGGGCCATCCCATAACGATGATGTAGAGGGCTTCCGCTTTCGTAGTGAACCGGATTTCGCGCGCCACGGAATCGGTCGTATGCTGGTTGGCCCCAGCCGACCCAAGGGTAAAGATCGCCGGACCTTCGCCAAATGTGACCGACCAGGGACGTGTGCCGTAAATCGACTCCCCGTTCATCTTTAGCCAGGAGCCGATTGCCCGCAGGCGGACCTTTGCCACTTCGGGAATGATGCCGTTGGCTTCCGGCCCCACGTCGAGCAGAAAATTTCCGTTTTTCGAAACAATATCGATCAGTTGAAAGATGAACCATTCGGCAGGTTTGTAGTCGAGCGAGTGCGTGTAGCACCACGACCGGTTCCAGTACATGATGTGATCGGCTTGCCAGGGGTAGCCGGCCGTTGTGGGCAGCCCGCTGGCTTCATAGTCCAGGATGCCGCTTCCCCTGGCAAAATCCTCGCCTTTATAGGTGATGGCCACCTCCTGATGGCGTTGGGCCGCATGATTGAAGTAGTGCGCCAGCATCTGCTTGCGATATTGCTCGGGAATAATGCGACAGCGGCTGTCAAAGTAGATCAGGTCGGGGTGGTAGGCGTCCACCACCTCGATCACCTTGTCCCTCCAAATCTCTGCAAAGCGTTCCGTGGGGGCTGGGTCGGGATGCTCGTAATTAAATGCTCCACTTTTGCTCGTGCGGACATAGGGTGTGGGCCAATAGAAATCCGCATATTGGGGATCGTAGATATCCGCATTCCGGATGGGGCTTTCGTACCAACCCCAGAGCCATTGGTGATGGAAGCTGGTCATGAACTTCATCCCCCGCTTCCGTACCGCTTTCTCCATGTCGCCGACCAGATCCCGCTTCGGCCCCATGTCGAATGCATTCCACCGATTCACTTTGCTTTTCCACATGGAGAAGCCGTCAGCGTGCTCGGCCACCGGACCCATATATTTCGCTCCCGCTTCAATAAAGAGCGAAACCCATTCGTCCGGATCCCATTCTTCAGCCTGGAACATCGGCACAAAGTCCTTATACCCGAAGCTGCTGACGACGCCGTAGTTGGCAACGTGATACTGGTATTGCGGGTACTTCGGCAGGTACATCCAGTGCGGATACCATTCGTTGAGAAATGCAGGAACCGAGTAAATTCCCCAGTGATAATAGATCCCGAATTTCGCGTCTCGAAACCACTCCGGCACGGAGCGATGATCGAGCGAGCTCCACTCCAGTTGGTTAGGGCCGGAGATTCTGGCAGTCAACGCATCCAGTGCGAGTATTCCGCTTCCGACTGCGGCCAACGCCAGAGACGATCCTCTCAATAGTTCCCGGCGTGTCAACACTTGGTCACCTCTGGTTGGCGGATCGGCGCTCTGCAACGACAATACGCAAGGTTTCCGTTGAATTCTACCAAAGCAGTGAGTCCGCCCATGATTTATGGCACTCTCCGGTAGTGGTGCCGTTCGATTTCCACACCTTTTAGCTTCGCTGATTCTATCGTTAGCGATGCCAATGAATGGATGCGTTTACGGTTTTTTGCCTACGCAAATCTCTACGGGACCTTCGGCCCGGACCATCTTTATTCCAACCCCTCTTCCGAGATTGCCTTTATCAAAAGGCGATACTCTTTGGCGCAGCGCCGACCAAAGGGCACCGGCTGCCCGAGCGCTTTTCGGTCGGTTTTGGGGCGCAGCTAACTGCACAGCTTCCGCAGACTCTGTGATCTGCGCGTCTATTTCGATTCCCGTTGCAACGCAAACAGGAACCGAGTCCTTGAACTCTTGGTCGAAAACATTGAGATACGTTAGACCGAGCATGTGCTGGCTCGGTTCTTTTCGAATCCAACCTGCCGAGTCCAAGACCTGGCCGAGTTCCTTTGTGAGTTGGATTGATTCGTCATCTTGGAAAACGCTTATAGTGTACTCTGTCCCTTTAAATGGCAAAAGCGCTGCAATCAACCCCGACTCGTCTATCAGGGAACGGGGCGAGCGAAGCCTATTCAACTCTGCTTGGGCCTCTGCTGCGTCGTTTAATGCCTCTTTTAAATGCTGTTCGGCGGCAATTGCCGTATTGTTAGCGGACTTAATGTCCCGCTCGAAGGAATCCGCCTCTTTTCTGGCACCGCGAGCGAGAGCGATAGCATTTGATGAAGAGAGATTAGCTTTTCCGGCCTTGTCTACAGCATCGCCGGATTTGGTTTCCGCATCCTTGGAATCAGTCAACGCCTTCGATGCGTTATCAGCAGCGTTTTGCGCCTTCGTGTCTAGGGAGCCAATTACCTGCGCAGAGAGATCGTCATTCCGCTGTCCATATGGATACGCCAGCAGTTCCGCAATCACAGCAATCCCAAAGAACCAGAGGCCAATCCTTTCAAAACGCCTCTCTCTGTTCTTATCGTCCGAGAGATGGGCCAACACGTCGAACAGCACCAGCAGTGCGAAGAACACAAGCGCCGCAAGTTCCAAATCGCTGTGGACTGCCCTAGCCGAATCAAGCGAATTCCAGCCTGGAAGAAATCTGGCAAAGTGCATATTAGTCTGTTTAATCCTCGTGGGCGCATTCATATCCCGGCTCCTTCGCTACCGCAGAAAGTGGAGCAAAAGAGGACAGAGAGTTATTGCAGAAGAGTCTACATCTGGAGGTGAGCAATCTGCAATAAAAAAGCAAAATAAAGCTTGACAATCGTGCCTTTAATGCTATTATAAAGGCATTAAAGAGGCAGACATGAACCGCTTGAGCATAGCAAAACGGGCACAGGTGATAGGGGCTTTAGTGGAAGGAAACTCTATCAACGCAACCTGCCGGATGTTCGGGGTTGGCAAGCACACGGTTCTTCGTCTACTCGAAGACGCTGGCGAAGCCTGCGCCAAGTTCCACGACAGATACGTGCGCAATCTAAGGGTTCGCCGGATTCAGTGTGATGAGATTTGGTCGTTCATCGGCGCGAAAGCGAAGAATGTTCGGGTTGAGAAAGAGCCTGAAGGTTGGGGAGAGGTTTGGACTTGGACGGCCATTGATGCGGATACCAAGTTGTGCGTCAGCTACTTGGTTGGTGGAAGGGATGCAAATTGGGCCTATGAGTTCATGCAGGACTGCGCAGAGCGCATTCATGGCCGCGTCCAGATCACTACGGACGCGCACCGGGCCTACCTGCAAGCCGTCGAAGGTGCCTTTGGCTGCGAAGTAGACTATGCGCAATTACAGAAGATATACGGCGCTCCGACCGATGCCGACCAGCGCCGTTACTCCCCGGCGAAGTGCATCGGAACTGACATGAAAGTGGTGAGTGGCGATCCCGATCCAAAGCATGTCAGTACGTCATACGTCGAGCGCCAGAACCTCTCCATGCGAATGGGGATGAGGCGGTTTACCCGGCTCACCAATGGCTTCAGTAAGAAGTTTGAAAACCACGTTCATCAGATCGCGGTTTACTTCTTTCATTACAACTTCTGCCGCGTTCACTCCACACTGCGAGTGACCCCGGCGATGGAAGCGAGTCTCGCAGATCATGTTTGGTCGCTTGAGGAACTGTGCGGCCTGATACCTGAAGAGAACCCGATTCAGCGGATCGACAGAGAGTTGATTTTGTCGGCCCTGAAGAGAACGGCTTGAAAGGAACGATATGGCAAAGGCAAATCAGGTTTCATTGCCCTACGTAGACCCGAGCGTACAGCATGTGGGCGTGACCAAACTGCGGGCCTTGAACGTGGCGCAGTTACGCGACCTGGATAAGACTTTGGTGATTCAGGACAACGACAAGCCCTTGGCTGTTCTGCTGCGTTTTGATCACTTCATGGCGATGCAGGAACAGATTCGAGAAAAGGAATAGCTCACTTGTTTTCAGTGGCTTCGCGGACCACGCGCAGCGCATTTTGGCTGCTATCTAAAGAGAGGCATTTATGGGCATCGAAAGCGACGGAAATCTCAGCTTCAGCCTCGCTCCGTTCGTTCAGGGCGGAAGCGAACTGGGAGCCGCACCGCTCACAGACCCCCGCAAAGTTCGGGGTGGTTTTCACGATGCGGAGTCTGCGCGTTGCCATGACTCAAGTCTATCGCCTCCGCAGCCGAGAAACCTTCCCTGTGGATTTCTAACGGCACCAGTACCCACTCTCCCAAGACCTTGTCGTTGGGCTTTATCCTTTCGTGGAAGTATTCGACAACATCTTGCCCTCGGCCCTCGGCCCGACGCCGGGGACAGTCCAGCCCTAGGCGAAAGCCGCCATCTCCGGCGTCGCTCATCATGCCTTTGAGCGCGATGTTGTTGCCTTCGATGCCGCCGCTGGTGAAGATCACCTCGGCGGGGTGGCACTTGAGCAGCGCCGCAACCTGCTTCCGGGCATGCTTCAAGTGCGACAGAGCGCGGCGGCCGCAGCCGTGGAGGGAAGATGCGTTGCCGAAAGACTCCGCGAAGCATGGGAGCATGACTTCCAATACTTCGGGCAGGACAGGCGTGGTGCTGGTGTTGTCCAGATAGATCATTGACACAGTGCGGCCTCGCTGGTTGGCGCGATTTGCGCATGGTCGTGGCGCATCGCCGAATACACAGCACAACGCGCGGGTACTGGGGTGTAGTTCATCAAACGGACCCGCGTTCGGCCGGGCTCAAACTCAATGATGTTGACGCAGCCGTAGTCCTGCCCAATGCTGTGCAGATTTCTGACCGGGATTTCCAGTGCCGAACAGAGGATGAGGCGATTAATGCCGGCGTGCCCGACCATCAGGACCTGCCCCTGGGAGCTGACCAGGATTTCCTGCAAAGTAGCGATCACCCGCTGGCGGCAATCGGCAAAACTCTCTCCACCCGGAGGACGCCAGTGCTCCATGTCGCGTCCGCGCGCAGCGTATGCTTCGGGGAATTTTTTCCGAATCTCCTCAAAGCTGAAGCCTTCCCAATCGCCCAGATTGATTTCACGCAGGCCTCGGACGGGTTCCACAGGGCTTGTGCGCCGGCCGGCGATGATCTTCGACGTGCGCACGCTGCGCGAAAGATCGCTGGAAATGATGCGGCTGAAGGAGACAGGCTTAAGCCAGTTGCGCAGCGCCCATGCCTGCTCGATGCCTTCTTCGCTCAGCGGCGCCTCAATCTGGCCGATGAAGGCGTTGCCCGCCACTGAGATGATGGCGCCGTGACGAACGAGATAAAGTGTGACGGGGTTCATGTTCTGGCCATCACCGCGATTGTTCGTTTGGCTCCCGTCATGGGCAAGGGGCCGCACTGAAGCGACACGGCAATCCGCAACTCTCCGGCTGCACAATGGGCGCCGATTGCGTGCAGATGCATCAGCGCCTGTTCTGCCTTCACCGCCAGAATTTCTCGGGGCTGGGGCGTGGAGATGCGTATCTGCAATTCATTAGGTCTTCCGGTCGCCAGCGTAGCGCAGAAATCGTGGACACCCGGCAGCGCGAACAGAGCTTCATCCAGAGCGGCGATAACGATGCTGCCGCTCGGCCCCAACGCGACTTCGCTGTCGACTCTGCTCTGCACACGCGAGAGCCTGCGCAAGGGCGACCCGCAAAGGCACGGGCCGGGAAGGATTCGCGACAGGTCGCCTGTGCGGTAGCGAAGGAGCGGCATGCCCTGGCGGCCAAGGCTAGTGAAGACAACTTCGCCTATTTCGCCGTCGGCCAGCGGCCGGCCGTTGCGAGGCGACACAATCTCAAAGTACAAATCGGCTTCACGCAGGTGGTAGCCTGCGTGCTCGCGGCAATCCACGCCGCCACCCAGACCCATCTCGGTTGAGCCGTAATGCTCGAAGATTTCGCAGCCTGTTCTCTGGCGAATCCGGCGCGCCAGGCTCTGCGGCACGTGATCGCTGCAAAGCACAATTGTGTGCAACCGCTGGAAGACGCGGCGGGCTACTTCCGTCTGCTCCAGAGCGATTGCAAGCATCTGCGTGGGTAAGCCGATGGCCAGAGTCGCCTTCTCCCGATCCATGCAGTCCAGTGCTTTCGCCGCATCGGCGATGAGCCCGTACGGAACAGGCGTCACCCCCGCGCGAGCTACGCCGCGCGCCAATTGAAAACCAACGCTGCCCTCGCGTTCGCCTGGCAGTGCGATCAGCATGCGGTCGCCCTCGGTGGCCATGGATGCAACGCCGTGGGCGAAGAATTCCAGCGTTTGTTGCTGATCTTCTGCGGTGAAGAAGATGCGCTTGCGTGCGCCGGATGTCCCGCTGGAATCGAGCGTCACCACGCGGCTGATTTCGCTCTGCGGCACGCAAAGAAATTCGTGACCGCGGTCGATGATCTCCGCGGGACTGGTCAGAGGCGCCTGGGCAAATTCGTCCAGGGAAGGCGGCCAGTCAGCGGAAAGTCCAGCAAGGTTCGCGGCATAGAATGCGGAGCGCTGCCGGGCCCAGGCCACCGTTTGCCGAATCGCGCCAAGCTGGTATTGCGCGATGGTATCGACCGTGAGATCTCCCCGGCTGATGCCGGATCGTCGCGAAGCCCATGCGTCCAGAGGATTCCGGCCGAGTTCCACGCTCGCGGCATTCATACAAGCGCTCCCGTCCACCGGGCCGCACCGGTACTGCAGCGATAAAGCGTCTCACCGGAAACCCCCGTCAGGTTATACGCACAGAGCGGAACAAGCTTCAGCTGCGGACTCAGCACGTGGAGGAAGCATTCGCGCAGCCGTTCAAGATCGACGTTCCACGCGTCCTGAAAGGCCATTCCGGAGATGCAGAAGGAAGTTTTTTTGTCGGCGAGGAATTTGTCGAAACTGGAAATGTCGATTGCGCCGGCACCGTTTGCTTCCGCGCACTCCGGTTCCGATGGGTAAGACCAATGCTGGGCAACGAAACGCTGTGCCCGGCGCACGCTCTCTTCCTGAAACGTTTTGGGCATGCTTAGCTGGACAAGGCTGGACTGCGGCGCCGAATCCACTGCCGGCCCGCAGCACGAGGAAACCTGCGGACGCGGCGCAGCAGTGACCCGCTTTTCAGCATCGAGCCAGAATTTGCCGTGAAAGGAACAGTACGGATTCTCGCCCGACGCGGGATAGAATTGCTCCGCCCTGAACATGCCGCTGGTCTGCTCTTCGATAAGTCGGATAAGTTCGGGAAAGGTGATGCGATCGTCGTCGGTCCGGCCTGAGGGGTAGCGTCCAAAATAGCTGACAGGCTGAAAATGCACGGCGCGGACCGCGGGTGCATTACGAACCGCCTCCCGCAAGATGTCGCCGATCTGGCCGGTATTCAGGCCAGGCACCAGAGTGGGCACCAGCACAACTCCCAGCTCGTGATCACTGCAATTCGCAATGGCTTTCTTCTTGAGATCGAGCAGAGCCCTTCCACGGATCGACTGATACACGTCATCGGTGACCCCGTCGAATTGCAGCAAGACGCAGGTGAGGCCCGCCGCTTTCAGTTCCAGCGCGTAGTCCCGGTCTGTCGCGAGGCGCAAGCCATTGGTGTTGAGCTGTATGTAGGTGTACCCGAGTGTGCGGATTCGGCGAATGATCTCGGGCAGATCGCGGCGCACCGTCGGCTCGCCGCCAGAGAGATGAATGTTGAAGGGACCTCCGAGTTCGATGAGGCTGCGGCACCATCCAACGATTTCGTCTGCGGTAGGGTCGGATTTGGCCGCGGTGCTTCCTGCCGATGCGAAACAAACACTGCACGCCAGGTTACAGCGTTCTGTTACATCGAGAACCACGCAGCAGGTATGCTGGCGATGATCCGGGCAAAGACCGCAATCGAAGGGGCAACCGCGCTCCACCTCCGAGCCGCAGACCGGTGGCCGCGCATGAGTACGGCAGCCTTTGCCCCAGTTCTCGTACGTGTCGAGACCGCGCCAAATTACCGTTTTGAAGTGCCCGTGCATGGGGCAGGTCTTGCGCAGGTAGACGGCATCGCTCTCCGCCACGCGCTCGGCGTCAATGCGCTGAAGACATACGGGACAGAGGCTCTCGGTAGCGCTAAGCACGCGTGCAGCGTCGGATGAAATTGCAGCGCTCATATCTCCTCCTCCACAGGATTCGCAGCGCGAGCGATCATCGGGTCGCGCGCACCAAGCAAATCTTCGCGAAGAATGGCCATGAGCGGCATACCGGTCCGCGCCTCAATAGCGGCGGAAATCTGCTCGGCAACAGCTTTGCGCCGCTGCGCTGCCTGCAATGCTTCGCGATCTTTACGGAAGCGATGAAGTTTGCGCCGGAATCGCTCGTCGAGGGTAACGAGGCGGTCGCCGGCAGCCAGTTTGTCGGCCAGGTAGACGATAGCCCGTTCGTCGAGCGTGCCGTCAAATTGCATCTCCATATGGGCCGCCACAATTTCGGCGACGGCCGGCATTCCCAATCCGCGCAAAAGCGATGCCCCCGTTTCGGCGTGCTTCGGTTGTCCTTTGGCGAGGTCGTGCAACAAGCCGCTGGCGCGCACTAATTCCGAATCAATGGCGGCTCCGGCGGCAGCAAGCGCATGGGCAATCTGTCCGGCTAGTTCCGCAACCTTTCGCGAATGCTCGATCACCGCATCAGGTGTTTGCTGCCGCGCAAGCATGGCTTCACATGCTTTCCTTGTGGGAATAACGCCGCGCGCGCTCGGCCCATGTTTAGCGCGGTCAGTCGAGATGAGAGCGATTGAAATCATAGTTGTGATCGGCGAGAATCTCTTTCAATCGGGTCAGGCTTTCGATGACGATCCGCGGACAACGGGTCAACTTGTTGCGTATGTCGTCCTGCACAATGGCAGCGCAATCCGTGCCCCCGTAGCGCTGACTAATTTCGGACTCGAACCACTCGACGAACTCGGCGAGCATGGCGGGCAACCGCGCATCCCCGGTGGAATCGGGAGTTCCCCATCCTGCATAGAGGCCGAGCACCGAACAGCCGCCGGTGAGTGCGCCGCAGGTTTTGCCGCAGCCCATACCGCCGAGCAGGCCCGCCATGGCGCGCAGCAGTTCCTCATTTTCGCGGCCCTGCGCCTTCAGGGCCATCGCCATCAGGATCTGGCTGCACTGATAACCCTTCATGGCAAGATCCATTACGCGAAACGAATCATCGTTCATCGCTTCCCTCACATTTCCCGGTTGCGCCGCGTTGCAATCAGCAGGAAATAGCCGGCGCGGGCGCTCCGCATGGCCGCATAAGTCTCCGCCGAACCTTCATTCCGGCCACATCCCCAAAGGCCATCGAGCGATCCGTGTTCAAAGAGATAGCGAGCGGCGCATTCGCGGAGCGCGTGCGAATGATCCTCCCACACATCGGCGATGAAACCCGCGCACGATAGTTCAGCTTCTAGTTCTTCACGCACTATCATCTTCGCCGCGCAGCAATCCTGGAGCAAACGCACATCCGCAATTGCCTCGGGCTGCCGGGCATAAAGGTCGGAAACGATCAGCCGGCCGCCATCAGCGAGCACGCGGGCGCACTCGGCGAGAGCGCGTTGGCGATCTTCAAACAGCGAAAGGCTGCATTCCGCAAGAATGCCGTCCACCGCACCATCGGCGAAGGGCAGATCGTCGGCGCTGGCCTGAATGCAGCTGACCGCCCCTCGCGCGCTGAAGGCGGTGCGCACAGGGTTGGGCGCGCAATCGATCCCTACGGCGCGGTAACCTTGCGAGCGGAGGTATCGCACCGTGTCGCCGCCGCCGCAGCCCACATCGAGCAATGCCGCGCCCGCGCGGAAATTCGCCAAAGCGACTGCGCGCGCCGTCAGTTCCATTCCGCCGGGACGAAAGAGTTGCGCATCGCCCGGCGCGAGGCGGCCAGTCTCGTAAGCAGATCGATCTCGGGTTTCGCATGTCAGCATCATTTATCCTCCAGCGCCTGTTCCACCTGCAGCATCCGGCCGGTGGCCAGCTCTCTGGGAACCAGGACTTTGCCACACTCCGGGCACTTCCATAGCTCGATGGGAAATTCGCTGCCAAGATAGGAAGCGACAACCTTGCCCCGCACGAGCGGCTGGTCACACTTCGCGCACACATAAGAAGGAGGCGGTGGTATGCCGGAGGCGGAACTCATTGGGAGCGCACCTCCATGCGATGCGACCAGGCATCGTGCGCTACGCAATCACTGCCGGTGATGGAGTACTCCACCCAGTAGGTCACACAGGCCACGCGCAGCGATGCCAACCGGCGCCCGGTAGACGCATCCTCGATGACATCGCCGCTCTTTTCGGCATGGTCGATCGTGCGCTGTACGTCCTGCTCGAGGACCATGCGCTTTTCGATCGCCCGCCGCAGTTCTTCGGAGATGAGAACGTTGCGCGATGGTTCCATGAGCTTCTCCTTTTCTCCCCAGACCTCATGCCGCAGCCGGTCTTTGAGCCGGGCGCGATGATCCAGGCGGCGCGAAAATCCGGGGTCGGGCCGGGCTGCAGGGTCCTGGTTATCCCGCGCGAAGACGAGGTCGAGAATATGCGTGGCGCGCTTGCCTTCATGCGCGAAACGATCGCGGCACATGGCGCAATAAGTCACATAATCGGCATGGCTCTGCGCGGCGCGGAGTCGCACCGTCTTCTCCGCAACCGCCGGATTCGCAAACATCATCAGCCCGCCGTAGCCGCAGCATGTTGTCAAGCCCGGCGCATTCAACTCTTCCGTCTCAACACCCAACTTCTTAAGCAGTCCGCGCGCGCCTTGTTCCACTTCGCCGATACCGCGCGTGGAGCAGGGATCGTGAATCGCCAGTTTTTTGCCGGCAAAATCCGGCGGAGGCGCGGAAAGTTGCGTCAGATCGATGTGCGGCCAAAGCGGCTCGATCGGAATTTGCGGCTGTGTTTCATGCACAGATTTGAGGCAGGAGGAGCATGCGGTAATCAAGTGCGGCCGGCCCAGCGAATCCCACGCGGCTCGCATTGTCTCTGACGCATCACCCGCCTTGGCCTGGTTGCCGGCCCAGCGCGCCGGCGCCCCGCAGCAGCCAAGGATCAATCCCACGCCGCCCGCCAATGTTTTGCGCAGGTGCGCGTAGGCCGAAAGTACATGCTCGGGCGACGAGGCCGAAAGCTGGCAGCCGGGGAGGAATGCAAACTCGCTGGCGGCGAAGCCCGGCTCATGACGCGCCATTCGAAAGGCATCGCTCTGGCTGAACTCCATCTCGCGCAATGCAAAATCGTGCATGGAAGGCGGCATCTTTCCCGTCAACACCATGCCCTGCCGCGCGTCGAGACATGCCTCGGCCATATTCAGCTTCTCAGGACAAACCGCCGCGCACAGCCCGCACAGCGCGCAGGAGTTGATCATGCGGTTGGCCTTGCGCACGCCCATCACGATGCTCTCGTTGTTGTAGATCTGGCGCACGTAACTCTTGGGATAAGAACCGTACTCTTCGAGATACGGACACACCTTTACGCATTCCAGGCAATGGCAGGGAAAACAGCGCGCGGCCTCGCGCACAGCTTCATCGCGTGTATAACCCTGCGCGTTCTCTGCGCGCGCAACAGCGGGCAGGGGTGCAATGCCGCTGGTGTTGACGTAAAGCCGCGAAGCGTACGGCCCCTGATTTTCGCGGCTCGCAGTCAGCGACGCTCCCTGCAAAAACCGGTCGATCGAAACCGCCGCGTGGATTCCATCGGCAACGGACTCGACGGGCGAGTATGCAGCAGGATTGCAGCGCTGCGCACCGCCGGCAAAGACTTTGGGATTGCTTGTGACCAGCGTGAGCGCATCGATGCGCAGGCGGCCCTCGCCGTCGCGCTCCAGCCCCAGCGAGCTTTCATCAAAGAACTCCGAACCCGTGGCGAGATACACCGCGTCGTAATCAGCCATCAGAGCCGCCACGCCGAACGGTCCGGCGTGGCGGCTGATCAGCGCGCTGCAATGCACTGTAACGCCGAGTTTGGCGAGCGCTGCAAGATCCGCATCGATGGCGGCAGCAGGAAGATCCAACTCCGGCAGGGAGCGAATTCTCCCGAGTAAGTGCGGCCCTGCTTCAAACAACGTAACGCCGTATCCGCGCTCTGCCAGGCGTATCGCCGCGGAAACGCCGCTCAATCCACCGCCTGCAATCGCCACTCGCTTGCGGTTGAAGGGTCGCGAATGCATGGCTGGCGTTGCACCGCCGAATTCTGCGCAGGCGCGCTCCAGAAGCCCGATTGCAAGCGCATCGCCCGCGTCCAGCCTTCGGCATTTCGCCTGGCAGGGATGGTCACAAACATGCGCCAGAATACGCGGAACCGGAGCGGAGGTACCAAGCAGTGCGAGGCCTTTGCGGAAGTCACGCCCGGCGACCGCCACTACAAGGCTGCGGGCATCGACATGCAACGGGCAAGCCGCAGTGCAGGCGGGGGCCTGCTCTTCGATGCATTGCCCCTCCCACCGCCTTACCTGCTCCCGATCCATCATCCGACCTCCGGCCCGCATTGCATCGAGACTTACTTGGCAGCCAGATGCAGTCGAGCCTCTTCAGAAAAGCCCGGGACCTAATCGCCAGCCTTGTTTCCGACCGTCATAGACCCGATCCCGGACTCTTCTGTTGCAGCGGTGCTCTACACATACGCAGGTTGCTGTTGACCTCTTGCATCCAACGCCGCTTTCACCACCCTGGGCAAGGCGGGCACGCGCGTAATGCGCACTCCGCACGCGTTGTAGACGGCGTTGAGAATCGCCGGATGCGGCGCGGTCAGCGGAGCTTCGCCTACGCCCGCCGCGCCAAACGGCCCCAGATCCCGCGGCGTTTCCTGGAAAAGAATCTCAATGTCGTCGGGAATGTCGCTGATGTACGGCAGACCGCAGGCCTTCAGGCTGGTGTGAACCTTCAGGTCTTCAAAGTCCTCGGTCAGCGCAAGTCCAATTCCCTGCGCCAAACCGCCGTAGATCTGGCCTTCCACCGTGGCGCGGTTGATAATAGTGCCCACGTCAACCGCGGTCGTGAATTTGACCACCTTCACTTTTCCGCTAGAGAGGTTCACTTCAACCTCCGGCATGAACACTTCATACATATAAACCGGGAAAGGCTTGCCCTGGCCCGTTTCCGAATCGCATGCCGTGCAGTCCGAGGCCACCCATGTGCCGTCATAATGCAGCGGAATCTTCTCCGCCACCATCTCGTCATGGCTGCGGTAGCTGCCGTCGGGCCGGCGCATTGCGTTCAGCAGCATCTCGCAGCCAACTTTGGTGGAGTTGCCGGTAAACACATTCGAGCGGCTGCCGCCCGAGGGACCGCTGTTGGGCAGCAGCGTGTCGTTCATCTTCAGCTTGATCTGCTCCGGCTTCAGGCCCAGTGGACGCAGCGCTTCGTGCGCGATGGTCAATGCAGCGAGGTCGGCGCCCTGCCCGTGATCCTGCCAGCAGTTGAGCAGCGTAACGCCCGTGCGTGTCAGTTCCACTGCGGTTGCCGAGCTGTCCGGTCCGTCAAGGCCGCAACCATAGATGCCCACGGCCAAGCCCACGCCGCGCGGCTTGTCGGGCGTGGAAAGCTCCTTGCAGCGTTTCTTGGCTTCTTCGTACTTCGGGCGCAGCATGTCGAAGAGGCCTTCGAGGCAGTAGACATCGGGTGTCTGCCCGGTGGGAGTAGTGGCCGGCGGGCGATAGAGATTGCGGTAGCGGAATTCGAAGGGGTCCGTGCCCATCTTCTCCGCCAGCATGTCTACCAGCATCTCCGAGGCAAGGAAGGATTGCGGCGAACCGTACGCACGGAACGCCGAGCCCCACGCATGATTGGTGCACACGGTGCGTCCCTTGCCGCGAATGTTGGCGATGTCGTAACCCGCGCCCACAAATTGCGCCTGGCGCACGGTAAGCAGGTCGCCGAATTCCGAATACGGGCCGTGGTCAATCCACCAGTCGGTTTCCATCGCGATGAGCTTGCCATCTTCATCGGCACCCATCTTGCACTTCACGTTTCCCGGCGAGCGCTTGCCGGTGTAGGTGATGTTCTGATACTGGCTGTAGACCAGCGAGACCGGCCTCTGGGTGGCCAGGCAGGCCACGCCGAGCAGCGCTTCCATGGTCGGCGAAAACTTGTATCCGAAAGTTCCGCCCGCGCCGTTCTGGATGAGGCGCAGCTTATCCGGTTCGACGCCGATGCCCGGGCCTATCATGGCTGCGTGCAGTTGCAGCCCGATGCTTTTGGATTGAATCGTCAGCCGTCCGTTGTCTTCCAGATACGCGCATCCGCAGTCCGGCTCCAGATGCAGGTGCGGTTGCCGGCTGCAATAGGTCTCGATCTCCTCGGTAAAGGCCGCCCGTTCCATCAGCGGAGCGGTTTCGCCACCTTTCACAATACCCTGCTCGTAATAAATATTGGGCACGCCGGGATGAATCTCAATTGCATCGGGAGCCATCGCTGCCCAGCCGGACATATACGCCGGAAGCACTTCCAGATCGACCTTCACTCTTTCTGCCGCAGCGCGCGCGTGCTCCTCGGTATCTGCTGCGACCATGGCGATGGCGTCGCCAAACTGGAAGACCTTCTCTTTGCAGAGTATCGGGCGGTCCCATCCATCGCCTTTGTTGCTCGGAAAAGTAATCAGGCCGGTAATGGCGTTCTTGCCCTTTACGTCTTTCCACGTGATCACCTTCGCCACGCCTGGCATCTTTTCCGCTTCGGAGGTGTCGATGCCCTTGATATTCGCGTGCGAAACTTCCGCCTGCACCAGAGCCAGCCGCAGCGTGTCGGGAGGCATGTGAAGGGCCACATCGGCCCCAAAATCCCATGTACCCGTAACCTTGGCCAATGCCGAGGGACGATGGTACTTCGACCCCAGGATGCTTCCGTTTTCCCCGGGCTGGAAGAGCAGTTCTTCCTTCTTCTTTTCGCCGCGCATCACGGCTGCCGCATCCATAACCGCGTCCACCAGCTGCTTGTAGCCCGTGCAACGGCAGGCGTTGCGGTTTACGTCGAACCACTTGCGGACTTCCTCGCGCGTCGGTCTGGAGTTCTTATCAAGCAGGACCTTGGCCGACATGATGAAACCGGGCGAGCAGACGCCGCACTGCGCGCCGCCGTGCGCCATCCACGCCACCTGCACCGGATGCAGATTGTCCGGCGTCCCGATGCCTTCAATGGTGGTGATCTTTGCGCCTTCTTCCACCTTGCCCACAGGCAGCAGGCATGCGCGTTTCGACTTGCCATCGATAATGACAGTGCAGGTGCCGCACTGGCCCTCGCTGCAGCACACTTTGCATCCGGTCAGCAGCAACTGCTCGCGCAGCACATCGGCCAAAGACTTCTGCGGATCGGCCACCACCGAGCGCTCGACGCCGTTCACATTCAGGAGCATCCGTTTCATCGTTCAACTCCGTCCTTTCATCCCAATTCCGTTGTGGCCCTGACCCGCAACCCGGTGAAGAATCCTGCCCCCTCATGCCGATTGCGCGGTCTCACAATTCACCGAATCAGCAATTCTTTTGCCAAGCCGCAATTAGCCGCGCGGCACACGCGCACTTGCTTCGCAAAGGTGCGGGGACCAGCTGCGGAACCGCGCCCCAATCCCATGTAAATTGCCTGTTTGCCCGTCATTTCGCCATTCCGCCTGCGTACGAAGCCGCACCGCAGCCCGGATTGGCGCGGCCTCCCCGGCATGCGCTAGGCGTGCCACAATTCTGCGCATTTTCGCATGTGTTCGGAAATGGAACATGCGCGAGTGCTCCATTTTGGAGCATTTGGCGAAGCTCTCCCGCCACCGCGTCCCGCGCCTCAATGCATCTCGGCCGGCTCAAGGCCAAACTCCTGCATCTTGCGGTAGAGCGTGTTGCGCGCAATGCCCAGCCGCGCAGCAGCCTGCTTGACGTTGCCGCGGCATGTGCCCAGCGCCTCGGCAATGGCCCGCTTCTCCACATCGCGCAATCGGCTCCCGCCCGTCGCTTCCGCGGCATGCGGCGGCTCCTGCACGCATGCCGCGCTGTGCCGGATGCCATTTACCGGCAACTCGATGTGGTCGGAGGTCAGTGTTGGCGCGCCTCGGCCCCGCACCAGGGCCCGCTCCAGCACGTTTTCCATTTCCCGTACATTGCCCGGCCAGGAATAGCCGGAAAGTTTCTCGAAACCATCTGCGCCTATGGCCACCGCAGGCCGCTCCAGGCGCTTGGAGATCTTGTTTACCAGCGACCGCGCCAGCACAGGAATGTCTTCCTTTCTTTCCCGCAACGGAGGGATCTTTACCTCCAGCACGGCGAGCCGGTAATAGAGATCTTCGCGAAAGCGCCCGGCCTCCACATCCCTGGTCAGGTCGCAGTGGGTTGCGGCAATCACCCGGATATCGACATTGATCTCTGTCGATGAACCGATGCGCGAAACCGTGCGCTCCTGCAGCACACGCAGCAGTTTGGCCTGCACGCCCAGCGACATTTCTCCAATCTCATCCAGGAAGATCGTTCCCCCATTCGCCATTTCGAATTTGCCGCTCTGGCCGCCCCGTTTGGCTCCGGTGAAGGAACCGTCGGTGTACCCGAACAGCTCGCTTTCAATCAGGCTCTCCGGCATCGCCGCGCAGTTCAGGGCAAGAAAGGGACCGCGGCTGCGCGCGCTTGCGTGATGAATGGCATTGGCGAAGAGTTCCTTGCCGGTACCGCTGTCGCCGAGGATAAGCACGGTCGAATTGCAGGTTGCTGCCAGCGATGCCCATTCCTTCGCTGTCTGCATGGCCAGGCTGTCGCCCACGATGTCTTCGAACTGGTAACGATGGGCAAAGAAAACCGGGGCTTTCCGCATCGCCGACGGTGCCTGCAAGGCGCGAAGAAAAGCCACCGCCCCTACAATGGCGCCGTCTTCGTCGCGCAGCAGCGAAGCCGAGCTCTGCGCGCGCCGCCCGCCGGCATCCACCACAATCTCCTGGTTCCGGTATTCCTTCCCGGTTTTGACAACCTGCAAAATCGGCGCTTCGCCGCGATACACCTGATCCAGCCGGCTGCCCCGGGCAAGCGCTGCATTGATGCCCAGAATCTGACCGCCGCGGGCGTTGATCTCCGTGACAATCCCGTCGTTGTCCACGGCAACCAGCCCTTCCGAGAATCCCTGCACCAGCGCATGCGACCAGCGCGAGATCGCGGTCAGCCGGTTCATCGCGTGATCCAGCCGGAGCTGGTTCTCGATCGCTCCCACCGTCGCCGTCACAATGCCCAGCGTGTGCGGATTGGCCTGCCGGAAATCGCCGCTTATATCGACAACCCCTACAATATTCCCCTGCGGGTCGAGAATCGGCGCCGCCGAGCAAGTCAGGAACTGATTCTCCGCGCAAAAGTGCTCCCACGCATCCACGCGCACCGGCGCCCGTTCCACAATCGCCGTTCCAATGGCGTTGGTTCCCTTGCAGCTCTCGCTCCAGTCCGCGCCGGCGCAAAGATGCACCTCGCGCGCCCGTTGCACAATGCGCGAGTCTCCCGCAATTTCCAGCAGGTAGCCGTTCTCGTCGGTGAGGATCACTTCAAAATCCGTTCCGCTCACGTATTGCGCGAGATCGTGCAGAAACGGCTGGGCCACTTGGATCAAGTGTTCCTTCTCGTAGCGGCGTTCTTCCAGCCGGCGCAGCTCGGTGTCGTAATCACCCGCCGCTCCAATGGGATTCACATTCAGGCTGCGGCAGCGCTGCCATGAGCTGGCCACTGAGCTGCGCACCAGCCGCTCATCGAGCACCTCTTTTTCAAGGTATTGCTCCCAGGCTCGCCGCCCCTGCGAGAGGAGGAGTTCTGCGCTCATGCAGCCCCCGCTTTCTCAGCCGGTGTTACGTTTCAGAACACGGATTGACATTCTGGAACACCGGTTGCCATAACGCTGAACATCTTCGCGAATGGGGAATACCTTTGAATGTGATCTGCATCACCCACGAAGCCCTTGCATTGTCCAATAAGTCGAGATTCCTCCGTGATCCCGCATACAGGGCAGCGGAATTCCTGCTTCCTGCAAAGTTTGGCACGGCGCTTGCCTTTGATCGCCAGCGTGCATACAGCGGCGCCAGCGGCGGCAACGGATTGCATAGGAAAAGGAGCCTTATGGCATTAGCGGATCAGGTATATGGTTTTTATCTTCCGACCGTCTCTCTGATGGGCGTCGGGTGTTCCAAAGAAACGGGCGCGCAGGCCAAGGCTCTTGGCGCCTCGAACCTTCTCATTGTTACCGATGCCGGACTGAACAGGCTTGGTGTTGCCGACCAGATCCGGAAGATGATCGTCGACTCCGGCCTTAATGCAACCATCTTCGATGGCGCGGAACCGAACCCAACCGACAAAAACGTGCGCGACGGCGTGCGGGCTTACATCGACAACAAGTGCGACGGCATCGTCACCCTCGGCGGAGGAAGTTCGCACGATTGCGGCAAAGGCATCGGCCTGGTAGTCTCCGGCGGAGGCAACATCCGCGACTACGAGGGTGTGAACAAGTCGTCAAAACCCATGCCGCCTTTCCTCGCCATCAATACCACCGCGGGAACCGCCAGCGAAGTGACGCGCTTTTGCATCATCACCAACACCGATACGCACGTGAAGATGGCCATCGTCGACTGGCGCGTCACGCCCAACGTCGCAATCAACGACCCGGTTCTGATGGCCGGCATGCCTCCCTCCCTCACCGCCGCCACCGGCATGGACGCATTGACCCACGCGGTTGAGGCCTATGTCTCGACCATCGCCACTCCGGTGACCGACGCCTGCGCGATCCAGGCGATCAAACTCATCCGCGACTATCTGCCGCAGACTGTGGCTCACGGCCAGAACATGGAAGCCCGCGACAAGATGGCGTATGCCGAGTACCTGGCCGGGATGGCCTTCAATAATGCCAGCCTTGGTTATGTGCACGCCATGGCGCATCAGCTGGGCGGCTTTTATAACCTGCCGCACGGCGTATGCAACGCCATTCTTCTGCCGGTGGTTTGCGAATACAACCTGATCGCCTGTCCGAAGCGCTTCCGCGACATCGCCATCGCGCTGGGCCAGGACGTCAGCGGGTTCTCCGATCTCGAAGCGGGCGAGAAAGGCATTCGGGCCATCCGGCGGCTATCCAAAGCCCTTGGTATTCCCGGTGGCCTGGCCGAACTTGGTGTCCGCGAAGAAGACCTCGAGATCATGGCCGGAAACGCAAAGAAGGATGCCTGCCAACTTACCAGTCCCAGAACCGCAACCCTGGTTCAGGTGGTGAGCATGTACAAATCTGCAATGGGCAACCTCGACATGAGCAGTATCGAAAAGCAACTGGCCGTCGCCTGATCGTTACCACCGAGTGCTCGCGCCTGCGACGGAACCATTCGGCGGGGCGCGAGCGCGCGAGGGCACTTCGGCGCCACTAAGGTCTTGATTTGACGATTTTGGGCAGGGCTTGGCGCAGTCTACCGCACCGCTGATTTAAAAGTATTCCGGCCGCCGTTCTGGGAACGATTCTCTTCGAGATAATTTGCGGTGAGAAGCTGTAACTGGCCTTCTGCGATTCCACGGGGAATTGGCGCATAACCGAGAGCGGAGCATTCATTCTGGCCCTCGGTGAGAACCCAGCGGAAAAGTTCCATGATGGCTGCGCGCTTCGCGCTATCTGAAGTCTCCGCGGGAATGACCAGCCAGGTAAACGAAGCGATCGGATAGGCATATTTCCCGGGGGGATTGGTAATGCTCGCGGGAAGCTCGCCGCTGATGTCGGACGTGCGCGCTGCTTCCGCAATGCTGTCGAGCTCCGCGTGAATAAACTCGCCGGCGCTGTTGCGCACCGCTCCGTAGCTCAGTTCCCGTTGAATCGCGTAGGCAAGTTCAACGTAACCAATCGAGTCCGGTGTTTTCTCGACGGTCTCCGCCACGCCCTCATTGTGCACCGCGCCAATTCCCACCGGCCAGTAGAGCAGAGTACCGCGCCCCATGGTGGTGTCCCAGATATGATTCGTCTTGGAGAGAAAATCGCTCCACACAAATGACGTGCCGCTGCCGTCGGAGCGGTGCACCACGGTGATTTCGGCGTCGGGCAGATTGACGCCGCGATTGTAACGCCGTATCTCCGCATCGTTCCAGCGGTGGACGTGCCCGAGATAAATGTCTGCCAGCATCTCCGGCGTGAAGCGAAGATCCTGCGTGACGCCGGGCAGATTGTAGATCGGCACCACGCCGCCCAGCACCGATGCTATGCGGTATAAATGCGAGGCCTTCTGCGCCCCGGCAATCTCCTGCGGCGCCACATCCGACCCCGCAAAGTCCAGGCTGCCGGCAAGCAATCTTTCCACGCCAAGCTGGGAACCGACCGCCGAGTAGCGGATAAGCACACCGGGATGCAGATCGTCGAAGTCTTCGAACCATTTCTGGTAGAGCGGAGCCGGAAACGTGGCCCCGGCTGCGGTGAGATCAGTTCGTGCCAGGGGCGCAGACGGAGCAACGCCGGCCGTGGCGCCTGCCAAATTCGCCGCTTGCAAAAGCTTCTTGGCTCCATGCGAGCTGAGATCGTCAACAATGTTGCTCCACGCAAGTCGGCTGGGCGTCACCAGCCAGGACCAGAGGGGCTGACGATCCGAGCCGAGAATTTCAAGGGAAAGGTAACCGCTATAAACGGCCTGGGCGTTGGAGGACGGCGTGCGGATGTTCGTGGAAATGAATCCGCGCACCCAGATTTCGCCGGACCCCTCCAGGGTCGCATCGGCGCCGGCGGGCGAGGCGACCAGGCGGAAGCGGTGGCTCTTTTCCAGGCGGCGAACGACGCTTTCCCGTAATTTTCTCGCTGCAGGACCGCCGCTGAAACTTTGGACAAAGAGGCTCTTGACCTGAGCGAGAGAATCGGCGTGTTGGCCCGTCGCACTCGGGCAGAATGATGCGCCGAGCAGGAGCAGAACGCCAAGCCGAAGAACGAAACGGGCGAAATTTCCAGTCAAAATCTGTCACCCTCCCGGCTTATAGTTCGACGTGCTCGCGGAACGCCCCCACGAAAATAGGGCCGCGCGCCTGATTGTAACCGGGATTGACGAAGAACTGCAGATCGGGCCCGGCGTAGAGCCCCGCCAAAGATGGGCGGTGGAGTACATCTCCGCCAGATTCTCCGGTCCGTAGCTGAGGCCTCGGTCCCCGAATTCCATGCCGATACCTCCAAGCGCCAGGTACTTCGCATGAACGCTGCTGATTCCGTTCGAAGCGAACGCAATCCCCGCGCGGTCGTTGCGGCGCGTCCAAGGCGGCCCCAGAAATCCAACGCCGTCGGAAGACGTTTGGTCAATCTCCGCGAAAGACCACGACTGCGTCTCGCCGTTGTACCACCCGAAACGCCCGTAGGCCGTGATGTTGGTCCCAAGACCCTGTTCGAAATTGATTTAATAGTTCACCTCTGTCGTTCAAGCCGTCTGGTCTTCGTGCAAGCCATGAATCCTGCTGTTTAGCCGGAACAGATGATGGCCGCAGAGGGAAGAAAGTAGAGGGATTAACTGGATTTCGGCAATTTCTTCATGGATTCCTTATGAGGTCTTTGATCTCTTATTCATAAAGGCGCGGCCGAGAGAGCAGGATTAGCCCATACATCCTTCCGCTCGCAAAGTTGGAGTTGTGGTCCACTAGAACGATTTAGTTGCTATTTGCTCTTTCGGACAATTACCGCTAACGAGGTTGAACCCAGACATAAGTCTGCGCTGATGGAAAGCTGGTAACTGGAGACCAGCTTCTCGAAGCCGTGCGTCCGTGCTTCTTCGGTTCAATTCTTAAAATCAACTCCTCGGGGATCCACGATTGCAACCAGAAATCCATTGATTGAGATGAAGGGGGAAACTGTGCCGCGGCAATCTATCATGTGCAGAAGCGGACATCTTTACGGGTCTCTCATGTCGAGAGGCTCAGAATTTCAGGTTACGCTAAAGACTCCAAGGTTCGCCTCGCAACAAGACCTGATGGGGAAGTTATTCTCCGCGATAGTTCGCGGTGATCATTCCAAAACCGCAAGTGCATTGATGCAATTTTGGCCGCTATTGCTGCTGGTCTGGGCGATCTCGCCTATTTATGCGCAAACGTTCCAGCCCACGTTTTCAGTGGGAGCTGGAATACAGACCAGTTATGACCACTCCAACTCTGACGGAAGTCAGCCAGTCGATCAATTCCCGCTTGACCATGCTCGGCTCTACTTTAGCGGAGATGTGACAGATCACGTCAGCGCCATGTTTAACACGGATTACCAAAGCAGCACCAATACAATGGAAATTCTCGATGCGGTTGGAGAGTTTCACGGCTCGCCGAAAGCCAATCTCTGGTTCGGTCGCTTCCTACCGCCCAGCGACCGTGCTAACTTATACGGGCCTTTCTACTCGAATGAATGGGACGTTTATAGCGATGGCATCCAAGACGGCTATCCGTTTGTCTTTCAAGGACGCGACAATGGCGCCGCCTATTGGGGGGATTTTAAAGCCGGCCCCGCCAAAATTAAGGCTTCGGTGGGCGCGTTTGAAGGCACATCCGCGGATGGAAAGAACAGTCTTATTTGGGCGAGCCGCGTCCAGATTGATTTATGGGACCCGGAGAATGGATATTACCTGAACGGGACGTATTACGGCGACAAAAACCTGCTGGCGATAGCCGGCGCAACTCAGGTACAGTCCGGTAAGACAGCAACAACTGGCGACCTTCTAATGGAGAGAAAGGTTCGTGGAGGAGGCGCCTTCACCATCGAAAGCGAATACTCCCGCTACAACGATCTGGGCGGTTACAACGCGAACTACGCCAAGAGCGAAGGCGCGTACGGTCTGGCGTCTTTCCTGATACCAAAACATGCCGGAAAAGGCAATTTTGAACTCCTCGGAAAATATGCGATTGCGGAGTACACGGCAGGCAGCAGCAGCTCGCCCAGTTATCGGCAAAACACTGCCGAGGCTAACTTCAGCTATATTCTCAAACAGTTTGACGCTCGCATTATGAGCTTCTATCGGGACGCTAGCTACAACGCGGTAACTCCCAATAACTGGCAGGCTGGTGTCGGCCTGCAGCTTCAGTTATCAAAGACATTTAGCCTGATCGCAAAGTAACTGCAAGTCATTTCTGAACGGCCGAAACAATCTAAGCACGTAGTAGTTCGCCATCACGCTTGCGGACGCTGTAACAAACGAACCGTGCCAGGCATTTAATCGACTTACCAATGAGAGGGCAAAGGAGAAACGTTCATGAATCAGCCATCAATCGGCGGAACGCTTTTGAGAATAAGAGCGGCAGGCGTAGTTACAACGATACTATCGGTCGCATTTTCCGTAGTGGCCTCGACCCCTATCTTGGCGCAGAACGGATCAGTAAAGGTGGGAGTGTTACAGTCCCTTTCGG
>JASHOY010000297.1 GCA_030038435.1 Acidobacteriaceae bacterium
TCTCTTGGCGGCAGGTGAAAGGTAAACTAGCAATATGGCGGATATACAGCGCAGAAAAACCCCTACTGTCCTGATAGGCCAGGTTCGCGTGGGCTGGGAAGTTCCCGTGGTCGTCCAGTCCATGACCAACACTGACACGGCCGATGTGCCCGGCACCATTGAACAGGTCGCGGCGCTCGCGCTCGCGGGCTCTGAGCTGGTGCGCGTGACCGTTAACAACGAAGACGCGGCCGCGGCAGTCCCTTTCATCGTCGAAGGGCTGGAAAAGCGCGGCATCCGCGTGCCCGTCATCGGCGACTTCCATTACAACGGCCATCTGCTGCTTAAAAAATTTCCCGCCACCGCGCGCGCCCTCGCCAAATACCGCATCAATCCCGGCAACGTCTCCATCGGCCGCAAAGACGACGACAACTTCCGCACCATGATCGAGTGTGCCGTCGAGAAGCACAAGCCCGTGCGCATCGGCGTCAACTGGGGCTCTCTTGACCAGGCCCTGCTCACGCGCATGATGGATGAGAACAGCAAGAGGCGCGATCCTCAGCCGGCGCGCGAAGTCATGATCGAGGCCATGATCGCTAGCGCGCTCAATTCCGCCGCCGCCGCCGAGCGCTACGGCCTGGGCCATGACATGATCATCCTCTCCGCCAAGGTTTCAGGTGTGCGCGACCTCATCGATGTTTACTCGCGCCTGGCGGAACGCTGCGATTATCCTCTTCACCTCGGCCTCACCGAAGCCGGCATGGGCGCCAAAGGCGTCATCGCTTCCACCGCCGGACTCGCCCCGCTCCTCCTTGCCGGAATCGGCGACACCATCCGCGTCAGCCTTACGCCCAAGCCCGGCGGCGACCGCACTGAAGAAGTGCTGGCCGCGCAGCAGATCCTGCAGTCGCTCTCCATTCGCAGCTTCATGCCCCAGGTCACCAGTTGCCCCGGCTGCGGCCGCACCACCAGCACCTACTTCCAGGAACTGGCCGAACAGATTCAGTCCTACCTGCGCACCCAGATGCCGCAGTGGCGCAAAAAATATGCCGGCGTGGAAGAGCTCAAGCTCGCCGTCATGGGCTGCGTGGTCAATGGACCCGGTGAATCCAAACACGCCAATCTCGGCATCAGTTTGCCCGGCACCTTCGAAGAACCCAAGGCCCCCGTCTATGTCGACGGCAAGCTCTACACCACGCTGCGCGGCGACACCATCGTGGCCGAGTTCAAGCAGATCCTCGACAACTACGTGGAAAGCCACTACGGCGAGCGCGTGCCCGAGGCGGTGCACAGCGCGTAGCCGCGGCTTGCGGCGTTGCTGAAGCTGCGCACGGCTCGATGTTGATATCCAAGATGCTTTTGCGCAAAAGAGTCTTCTCGCTCGCGTCGCTGTTTCTCCTTGGCCTCGCGCTTCGCGTCTCTGCGCCTGCAAAGACCTCGGGCCCGGAGTTCTACGGCGAGCTCGAGCCGCGGCTATACACCGTGCCGGAGTTGATGACGCCGGCTGTCTTCTCGCCGATTTCCGTCGCCCAGGCAAGGCAGCTCGATATCGCCGCCCATGCCGCAAACCAGCTCTACTCCGGCCAATTCACACTGCCCGGCAGCGGAAAAAATCGCAACATTTACAAAGCGGTCGTGGTTCTCACGCCCGGCGCGGGCGACGTGCTCTACGTCGACATGAACGGGAATGGCCGCTTCGATGCGAACGAGCGCGTCTGGTTCCGGCCGGTGACCAATCCCGCTTTCCCGCGGCTCAAAGAGATGGCCTCGTTCCATGTCAACCTTCGCGGCCCCGGCATCTTTCATAGCTGTCCAATGGAAGTGGCGATCGTCGGCGACGGCGCGCCAGCCGCAGCAAATGCTGGCAGCATCGACGTAGAATACACGTCTGCGGCCTTCGTGCGCGGATTCGCCATTCTGCCAGATCGCCGCCTCTACGTTCGCTTCGAATACGATTTCGCCGCCGGCGACGTTTCCCTCAAGCATGGCCGCGAATGGCTCGACCTGAACAACGACGGCAAGTTCGACATGAGCGCGGGCAGCCCCGAATCGCTGCGCGCCAACGGCTCCGCTCCGGTTTTTCACGTGGGCACCCTGGCCTTGCAGCTCAAGTCCGTGGATCTGCGGCGCGATCAGTTCGTTTTCCAGGCCGTTGGGGCAGGCATTCACCAGCGGCGACGGCTGTCACTTCCCTTCCTCGGCCATGCGCGGTAAGCTGGCGCTAACTTGCCACAAAAGGAATGGTCCGTGCTGCGCTCCACGCGTAATCTTGCGCTCTTTATCCTGCTTGCCGCCTGCGCGCCGGCGCTTTGCCTGGCCGCAAAAGCCAAATCTTGCGTCACCGCCGATGAAGCCGTGAAGTTGCTCAACAAAGATGTCTGCGTCACCGCCCACATCTATGACGTCGTCCGGCTTCCCGACGGAACCCGCTTTCTCGACGTCTGCGCGCCCACCACGCCGGATGCCGATTGCCGATTCACCATCGTGAGCTTTGCCCAGGACCACGACACCGTGGGGGAACTGCAGAGATTCCGCGATATGAACGTGCAGATTCGCGGCATTGTGCGCGGCATGCATGGCCGCGCCGGAATTGTGTTGAGCCACGTGCGCCAGTTCTACGGCGGTCCGCCCCGGTTCCGGCCCAACCCGATGCTGGTGCGCGGATTCAATGCCGACTCCGATCATCCGCCTGTGACAGATCCTAACCTCCATGCTTCGGGCCACGCGCGCAGCTTCATGAATTCGCGCAACCAGGAAACGCGGCCGGCAAAATAGCGCCCCGCGCTGCCCATTGCACCCTGTGCCATCTCTTCCCAACCGGCCGGCATCGTATTGCAAAGGTTCACGCCATGCCGTGAACAATCTCATAGATCGAGGTCGATAGATTATGGCAAATACTCCCAAGTGTGAGAATCCAGCCTGTAGCTGTCCAGCCGCCCACGGCTCCAAATATTGCGGAGCTCACTGCGAAGGCAATGCCGGTCGAACAGAAGTATCGTGCCAGTGCGGCCATCCCGGCTGCCGGGGCGATGCGACGAATGCTTGATCGGAGTCAGGCCGGCCGAAACCGGCCTCACCCGCACCTTGAACCAGGACGCATTCCCCAGCTGCTTACTATACTGAAGAGGTAAACTTGAGCCACCGAGAATGCGTCCCGAACTGTCACAGGCCATCGGTTTGCTGCGCAGTGATTCGCCCGAATCCGTCGAGCAGGCCATCGGGTTACTGCAGAACACTGTATATTCCTTCAGCATGAAAGTCTGCGGGCACCGCGAAGACGCGGAAGACACCATGCAGGAGGTGCTCTACCGTTCACTGCGGCACCTGGCCAAAATTGAAGAGCCGCGCGCGCTCGCCGTATGGCTTTACACGGTGACCAGAAACCGCTGCTGGAGGATGCGGCGCTCCACCACGCGGGGATCGAAACCTCTCTCGCTTGACCAACTGATGCCCGAAGACGCCGAGCTGAGAGGCTTGCTGCGCGATCCGGCGCCTGGGCCGGAAACCCAAGCATTGCGCGGCGAACAGCAGGACCTTTTGCGGCGCGCCGTGCTGCGCATTCCACCCCAGTTGCGCATCGTTCTTGTGCTCCACGACATGGAAGAGCTGACCACGGAAGAAGTGGCGCAGGTGCTCAACCTTCAGTCCGGCACGGTGCGCGTGCGGCTTCACCGCGCGCGTCTCAGTGCGCGCCGGGAGATCAGCAAAATGCTGAGTGGGGCGGAAGAGCCCGTAGAACCAGCCCGTCGCAGGCCACACCGCGCGCCGCCCAGCGCCTCGCATCGCCCCGCCGCATGCCGCGAGCTGTTTGCCAATCTTTCTGAGTATCTCGACGGCCGGGTCGAGCCGCGCACCTGCGAGGAGATGAGCGCGCATATCGATTCATGTCCTGCGTGCGTCGCTTTTTTGAACGACCTTCGCGCCGCCATTGACCGCTGCCGCTCGCTGCAGGTCGATTGCGATCCCGCCGTGCTCGAGCGCTTGCGGGCAACCCTGACGCGCGAATACCTCCACCTGCTGAATGGGGCCGCTGCGCAGGAATAGAGTATTTGCCCTACTCAGCAGGGATCGTTTCTTTGCTGCGATATCGCGGTTTCTTCATCAGGTAACCTATGGGAATCAGGCAGACGGTGATGATGACCAGCGAGTGGATGGTGTCAATATACGCCAGCATGTTCGCCTGCCTCACCATCATGCTGTAAATGTGCGCCATGGAAGCGCTGGTCGCTCCGGCAATCGAATAGCCCTTGCTGCGCAGCATCCCGTCAAATCCACGATCGAGCATGCGGTAGTCGACAGAACCGGGATATACGTGCGCGGCAAGGTAGTTCTGATGCACCTGTGCGCGCCGCACCAGCATGGTGCTGATGAACGAGATGCCCAGGCTCCCGCCAATGTTACGCGCCAGCGCGGTGAGCCCTGAAACCTCGTTATTCTTCTCCTGTGGAACGCCGACATACGACATCACGCTGATGGGCACGAAGAGAAACGGCATGCCCAGCACCATGATCACCCGCCAGCTCGCTGCATCCCAGAAACTGATGCTCAGGTCGAGGCTGGAGATCCGCCAGATTCCGAAACTTACCCAGGCAAATCCGAAACAGATCATTGCGCGGGGATCAAGCTTTTGTCCGATGAAGCCTACGATGGGCAGAAGAATGATCAGCACCAGGCCGCCGAGGGACAGCACCATTCCCGCCTGGGTCGCGGTATAGCCCAATATCTCCTGCAGAAACTGCGGGATCATCACCGTGGTGGCGTAGAGCGATGCCCCAATCACCAGCATCACCAATTGGGTCATGCTGAAGTTGAGGCTGCGATAAAGCGAAAGGTCAATGACGGGGTGCGAAGTGGTAAGCTCTCGCCATAGAAATGCAATAAACCCGATGCCCGCCACCAGCGCGCAGATGACAATGAGGTGCGATCCGAACCAATCTTTCTCCTGTCCCTTGTCGAGCATGATCTGAAAGGCGCCGATGGTCACCGCTAGCAGGCCCAGACCGATGCCATCGATACTGCCGATTTTTTTGCGCACGCGCTTCAAATACGGCGGGTCTTCCACAATGCGGCTGGTGAGAACTATGGAGAGAATGCCCACCGGGATGTTGAGAAAGAAAATCCAGCGCCAGGTATAGTTATCCGTAATCCAGCCGCCGATCGTCGGCCCGATGGCCGGCGCCACCACCACCGCCATTCCGTACAGGGCAAACGCCATGCTGCGCTTTTCCGGAGCAAAGGTATCGGCGAGGATGGAGCGCTCGCTGGGCTGGAGGCCGCCGCCCGCGGCGCCCTGAAAGACGCGAAAGATAACCAGCAGCGCCAGGGAATTGGCCAGACCGCAACAAAAAGAAAAGATCGTGAAAGCGGCCACGCAGCTCATGTAAAACCGCTTGCGGCCAATGCGGTTGGCGATCCAGCCACTGATGGGGAGCACGATGGCGTTGGAGACCAGATACGAGGTGAGAATCCAGGTGGCCTCTTCATAACTGGCCCCCAGCGATCCGGCAATATGCGGCAGCGCAACATTGGCGATCGAGGAATCCAGCGCCTCCATAAACGTGGCCAGTGTGACCGTAAAGGCGATCACCCACGGATTGAACCGCGGCTTCCACGTCTGGTCAAAATAAACCTCGCTGTCGGCGTCCCGCGGTTTCGCAGAAGAGGCCGCGGCTGTCTGCGCCATGCGCGCTCCCTGAAGAGTCTTTTCCTAGCGATAAATTCGCGACATCAGGACTGACAGGAACGGATGCTCTCCTACCCGGAGTTCTTTGCTCGATTCAAGGGAAGAAACCAGAACGCAGAGAATCGCGGGCAGTCCTTTTGACAGAATAAAGCACTCCTCGAGCTGCAGTCCCGACCGGAATCCAGCCAGCGCTCGGCCAGGTTGTCAGCGCCTCAAACTCAGGGTCTCGCGGAAGCATCCTGCCCCACGACGCGGCAATGCCATTGCCGGAATTCTGGAAAGCACGACGCCTCACTCCGTCCATCACCCTCCCAATCTCTCCATACCCCGGCTCCTGATTCACCCGCCCGACTTTCACTCTAAAGATCTGTCAAGACCCGATCGTGTATCTCTGCTCTATAAGTCATTGAAACCACGACTGAAATAAACTTCGCCGATTCTGCCGATAATTACCTCGGTTGCGCTACGATTGAAGTAATCATTCTGAACTGAAACCTAAGCGGGCAGCCTCTGTGGCTGTCCTCAATCTTTTGACGGCCATTTTTTGCGGCCTGGCTCGATGCGGATCGGGACGAGAGCCCATCCCCACGGAGGTGAAACAGCAATCTTGATGCAGTACCAAAGTGCGTTCTCGGCGGCTCGCAATTGAAAGTCGCCTTCGGGGTCCTTTTTCGCGGCGTGCAGGGCTGCGAGATTTGGCCGGGAATGGCAAAAGAATGGCCCGTTTAACCCCCAAAAAAGCAAAGACAACAAAAAACAAGAGCAAAGGAAAAATCACCAATGCAAGACCACGCATTGCCCAAAACCGGCGCGCACGCGCCACAACCAACCCCTCAGCCAGACAAAAAAAAGCGGCGCAGACGCAGGCGGAGGAGAAACAACAGCCGGCAGCCCATAATTCTGCCCAGCTTGCTGGCAGCAGTACCGGACAACTACGCGGAATGGCAAAAGTAAGGGATGCGGCCCAGGAGCTCGCCCAGGTAGAGGGAGATTTGCTGGCGAAAGCGCTCCTTGAAAAGGCCAAGAAGGGCGGCGTCGGCTGTGCCAGACTGTTTCTCGATCTGATCAAACCCGAAAAGGAAAAACCGGTGGAAAGTCACGACGAATCGGAATTCCTGAAGCTCTATAAAAAAATGATCGCGGAACCGGAATACAAGGAGCCGAACGATCACCAGCCAGAGCCCGGGGCCGACGCCAAAACGAGATACTACACTGAGGCGGAGGAAATGGAGACGGCGGCCGGCAGTCCCCCAAATGCCAGCAGCGAAGCTCGAACGGAAGGCGGCAGGAAGCTATTGAATGACCAACCCAGGGCCAGCGAAGCCGGCAGAGATGATCGCCAAGCTGCGTTCGCCGGCCAAGCCACATGGAATACCCCGTGAATGGCTGCAGACAGAACCAATCCAACCACGGACGGCTCGCCATGAGCCGTCCGTTTTTTACCCCTGCTGCAGGGAAACTTTGCAGAGCGGTAAAACCTGTGGGCGCGCCCGCCGCTCAAGTCTCTCGGCGCTTCTGCCGATGGACAAGCTATGTCCCCCCTGATCGGAAGCGTCGAGGTGCGGAGCAAACATGCTCAGCCCGCGGCCGGCGACCCGCCCGGCAACGTGCGGTCCCTCACCCGCCAACCTATTCTTGATCAGCAGGGGCGCGTGCACGGCTATGAGCTGCTCTTTGGGACCGGGAACAACGTCGGCCCGGAGGCCAGCCGCAACGTCCTCGACGACCTCGTGCTCTTTGGCTTCGAGCGCCTGGCGCGCGGTCTTCCCACCTTCATCCGCTGCAGCGCAGAGGCGCTGACTGATCGCCTGGTGGCAGTCTTACCTCCACCTCTCACAGTTCTGGAAATCCCGCAATCGCTCCAGGTTGTCCCCAAGCTGATCGACGCCTGCTGCGAACTGCGACAGGCAGGATTCCGGCTTGCGTTGGTGGACTGCACCCACACCGCCTTGGATAATCCACTGCTGGGCCTGGTGGACTACATCAAAGCCGACTTCACCCGCACGGACGCCAACGCCCTGCAGACCATGCATCATCGGCTCACCGGAAACCGCGCCGCCCTGATTGCGGAAAATGTGCAGTCGCAGCAAGATTTCCGCCGCGCCGCCGTTGCCGGCTTCACTTACTTTCAGGGCTATTACTTTTGCCGTCCCGAGTCGCTCCGCAACGCCAAGGTTCCCGCCAACAAGCTGGTGCACATCGATATTCTGCGCCAATTATTTCGCGACCCCCTCGACCTCAAGGAGCTCTGTCCGCTGGTGATGCGCGATGCGGCGCTGGTCTACCGGCTGCTGCGATTGGTGAACTCGCCGATTTGCGCCATCCGTCGGGAAGTGGATTCGGTACAGGCGGCAATCATAATCCTGGGCGAGAACACATTCCGCAGGATTACCACCCTGGCCATCCAGTGCGAAATGAACGCCGGCCAGCCATCAGAAATCGTGCGCATGGCGCTGATTCGTGCACGCTTCTGCGAACGCGCTGCGCCGCTGGCCGAACTCGATGCCAACGAGCAGTATCTGGCAGGCATGATGAGTATGCTACCGGCCATGGTACAGATGCCGATGACCGCCCTGGCCTCCGATCTTCCCCTGCGCCAGGCGGTTGTGGAAGCGCTGCTTGGCGCTGCCGTCCCGGAGCGCCGCTTGCTCGACTGGCTCGAAGCGCTCGAGCACAACAACTTTGCGGAATGCTACCGGATTTCCGACATTTTTAGCCTGGACCGCGACAAGCTTAACCAGTGCTATTGGGAAGCCATCGCCTGGGAGACACAACAGCCCGGTGTACTGGAGTGAATTCCACGCACCCGCGGCCGCATCCCAATAGGCCGATCTCGCTACCAGATATGCCGGGTTCGCTTCCAGCAGTCGCACTCCCCGGCAACAGACATCGCATCTGCTGACCGCCATCCGTAAAAGGTCACTGACTTCGTCCAGGGAAGCTCCGGGTTGCCCATCACGATCCACGAACTACTGTGGCATTCTCTCAAATTCGCATAAAATCGTTCCATGTGTGGCATTGTGGGGTATGTGGGCCGGAAAAGCCTGGTTCCGGTCATCGTAGAGGGTCTTCGGCGCCTCGAATACCGGGGATATGACTCGGCTGGAATTGCCGTGGGAAGCGCAGACCGGGCGACGCTGGAAGTGCGGCGAGCCTCGGGCAAGTTGGGCAATCTCGAGGAAGTGCTGCGCGCGCGTCCATTAGATGGAACCTTCGGCATCGGCCATACGCGGTGGGCAACCCACGGGCGCCCCACTGAAGAGAACGCCCATCCTCACCGCGACTGCTCCGGACGCATCGTCGTCGTCCACAACGGAATCGTAGAAAACTACCTGGAGCTGAAAAAGGAGTTGACCGCCCAGGGACACAAGTTTGTAACCGAGACCGACACCGAGATCATTGCCCACCTTATTGAGCAGATTCAGAAAGAAGCCGAAGCGGCCGGTGCGCCGGTCGCGCTCGAAAAAGCAGTGCGGCTCGCGGCCCGGCGGCTGACAGGTGCGTTTGCGCTGGGAGTGCTTTCGGCAGCCGAGCCAAACAAGATTATTGCCGCAAGGCAGGGTCCGCCGGTGGTGATTGGAGTGGGCGAAGACGAATCTTTTGTGGCATCCGATGTGCCGGGAATTCTCCATCACACGCGGAACATCTATTTCCTCGCCGATGGTGACATGGCGGTGTTACGCCCGGAGGGTGTCGCACTTACAGACTTCGACGGACAGCCGGTGAACCGCGCCATAACGCGCGTGCAGTGGGATCCGATCCAGGCGGAAAAAGGCGGCTTCAAGCACTTCATGCTGAAAGAAATCTGGGAGCAGCCGCGCGCCATCCGCGAGACCACCATGGGCAGGGTCTCTCTGGATACCGGCAACGTGTTTCTCGGCGAAATGGAGATCTCAGACGACGAACTGGCTCACGCAGAGAGCATAAATATTGCCGCTTGTGGAACCAGTTGGCATGCGGCACTCACCGGCAAGTACATGATCGAACGGCTGGCGCGGCTGCCCGTGGATGTCGACTATGCCAGCGAGTACCGCTATCGTGATCCCATCGCAGGGCCGAATGCGTTAGGCCTGCTCATCACTCAGTCGGGGGAAACGGCGGACACTCTGGCTGCGCAGCGGGAGATGAAGGCCTTGGGATCGAAGACCGTCGCCATCTGTAACGTGGTCGGCGCCATGGTTGCCCGCGAGGCGCACGGCGCCATCTACACCCACGCTGGGCCGGAGATTGGCGTGGCTTCTACCAAGGCGTTTACCGCACAGTTGACAGCCCTGTTTCTGCTGGCGCTTAAGCTGGGGCAGTTACGCGGCAGCTTAAACGTCGAACAGCGGCTGGCTTTGATTGAAGCCCTCGGGCATGTACCGGCGATTATCGAGGGAGTGCTGAAGAACTGTTCGGGTCAATGCGAGCAACTGTCCAAGGAGTTTTCGACGGCACGCGATTTTCTTTACCTTGGACGCGGAATCCACTTCCCCATTGCGCTGGAAGGCGCATTGAAGCTGAAGGAAATCTCCTATATCCACGCGGAGGGCTATCCGGCTGGAGAGATGAAACACGGGCCCAACGCGCTCATTGACGAGACGCTTCCCGTGGTAGTGCTGGCGACGCGTGACGAGCGGGACCCGGCATCGAAGCTGCGCTATGAAAAGACGCTCTCAAACATTCAGGAAGTAACCGCGCGATCGGGACGGGTGATTGCGGTGGCAACCGAGGGCGACAAGACCATTGGCACACTCGTAGAGCACGTAATCGAGATTCCTTCTGCAATTGAATTGTTATCGCCGCTCATCGAGATCGTGCCGCTCCAGTTATTGGCTTACTATATCGCTGTACGCCGCGGATGCGACGTCGACCAGCCGCGCAACCTGGCCAAGTCGGTCACGGTGGAATGAGGCGCTTTCGGCGTTCCCTTGCAGCTGCTCTCCCTTCTCCTCGGATCTCACGCCTTCAGACCGCAAACTCTGTGGAGGAACTTGCCCTGCCAATATGGCTCGGTCCGGGCATCATCCCGCGCGGCTCGAGCGCCCGGCACTCCTTCTGAAGCGCGAAACCTGGAAGCGCCAGGTGGCCACGTGCTCGTAGACCTGCTCCCTCATGCTCATCCGCGAAACGTCGAATTCCGCCAGAACGCGATCCACGGATGTGAACTGTGCAGCATGCTTGACCAGAAACCGGCGCAGTTCGTCCACCATCTCCCGGCCCACCGAGTTGGGATGGATGCAGATCGTCCACAGCCCCTTCGATTTTTCCATCGGCGACCAAAGCTGCTGCGGAATCCAGGTAATTCCGCCGCGGCTCACCGGCACCCGCGCAAACCCGTCGGAGAGTACGGTGATTCCCGCATTGCGCAGTACCGCGAGCGTAGTCCAGTCAAAACCGTGACGAGGCGCCACCCAGAGGCGCGGCGTCAGATTTTGCCCGCGCAGAATCTCCAGTCCGTGGCGAATCCATTCCCGCTGCGTAGCTTCGGGAACGCCGGCGAACTCTGACCTGCGATGCAGAGGCAACAGGCTGGCTTCCCAGCTCTGACACAAATGCTGATAGCCGTGCAAGGCGATTGCAGCGCCGCGGAACTCGAGCGATCGCATCAGGTCCCAGAACTCGGGGTCGGGCCGGGAAACTTGCAGCTTGAGGTCGCGGTTATCCGGAATTACCGCGAGAATGGGTTTGAGACGGAATTCCTCGATCAAAGGTAAAAACCGCTTCCATCGTCGAGGAGAGATGGTGGGACACAGATCATCGAAACGGAGAAGATATTGAGCCGGCCTTGGAAGCATATCGCTTTCCCTCTCGAATCGCATTGAAAAGTGAACCACCGGCCTAAGCCAAGCCAATTTCCTCCGGCGTCAGCTCGCCTTTTCCTTTGGCATCAGATGCCTCGTCCAGTGCCACAGGAAGAGGAACGCGCTGACTGACCACAGCGAAGTAGCCAGGGCGATGCCGGCGACGCCGAGCCACCGCATCAGCAGAAGATTCAGGACTACATCGAGGGCAAGATTCATGGTTCCGCAGTAGAAGACCAGATCGGTGCGTCGCATGGCAACCAGAAATCGGTAATGCACCCGGCTTGCTGCAAAGAAGGGGATCTGGATGGCGAACATTACCATTACACGAGTTACAATCCTCGTATCTTGCGGCCGAAATGCGCCATGCTGGAGTGTAGCGCGGACCAGCGGGCCGCCGGCCAGCATCAGCGTCACCGCCACGGATGAGGAAACCAGCAAGGTGGCCCGAAGCCAGGTGCGCAATGTCCGCCGGCACTCAGTCCAGTCCCCGTGCGCAATCATTTCTGAGAAATAAGGTGTGACTGCGGTCGATAAGGACCCGGCCAGCAAGGTAAGGATCACGCTGACAAAACGGCTGGCGTAGACCAGCGCGGAGACGCTGCCGGCGGGCAACATCGCTGCCATCGCCTGGTCCACCACCAGACCGCCGGAAGCGACTACGCCGCTGAGAAGCACGGGAACGTATTGCCGCCCCACCTCGCGGGTAGCCGCTGTCATTCCATGCCAGCGCAACCTCAGACTCATGCCATGGCGAACGAGCATCCCGCCGAGCAGCGCAGCATGCGCAAGCGCGCCGGCCAGGGTGGCGTAGACCATTGCCCAGATGCCCAGCCGGCCGCCCATCAGCAATGTGCCCAGGATGATGGCAATGGAATTGACAACCGGCGCCAGGGCCGGCAGTGCAAACCGGTCGAAGGTATTTAAAACGCCGGTACACAACGTGGCCACCCCGGTGAGCAACACCACCGGCAACAGCACGTAAAACATTCGAATGGATAGCGCCAGCTTGGGAGGGGGAAAATGCGACGCGATAAGGGGAAAAATCCCGCGCGCGGCAATGGCCATGAGGCCGATCACCAGCGCCAGCAGAAAGCACATCCATAGCATCGCATTTGAGAACAATTCCTGCGCCCGCGCACGGCCTTCGAGATCCCGCACGCGAACGAAGGTAGGAATCAGCGCCTGATTCATCGACTCCGAGATGAGATTGATGAGCAAGGTAGGAAGGAGCGCGGCGGCGAAGAAAGCTTCAATACCATCGGATCGTCCGTACACCCCCGCAACCGCCATCTCTTTGAAGATGGCCACCAGTTTGACGATCAGGCCGGCAGCGCCCGCTGACAGGGCGGCGCGGAAAATGAGATGGTTGAATCCGGCGTTTCGCCGCGGAGCCCCGGTTTGCAGACCGGGCACCACAAAAGCCAGCGCGGTCCTCATTTGCCGCATAGCATCCCGAGCGGCTCGAGATTCCGCCGGCTCAATCCGTCTCCGGGCGCAAAGCAGGCTTCAAGGTCCCGTTTCTGTTCGGCGACCAGCCGCGCAGCCACCGCAATCACTCCCAGCAGCAGCCATGTGGTTCGACTCTCCTCCACAGTTGCGACCAGGGACGCAATCGCCCAGACCGCAAGCGCAGTAAGCACGGTGATCTGCAAAAGCCCGTGCAGCGAAGCCGCCGAGCGCACGCTGGTGACGAGAATGGCGAAGGTCAAAAACATTGCGCAAAGGCCGCCGGTGACCGCAATCGAAAGCAGCGTATTGTGCGCCGTATCAATGGACGCAGTGTGGGCGGCATTCACAAAGGTGCCCGCGCCCGAGCCGAAAAAGGGCGCGCGCGTGAAGGCCTGCCATCCGGCTGACCAGATTGCAAGTCGCTGATTCAAGTCTCCCCGTTCAAGCTCGGCGGGGATGGTAGTAAGTCGTTGCAGGGTGCCGCGAGGAATTATGAGAAAAATGCCTGCCGCCATTGCCGGCAACGCCAGAGCCCAGGCAGCGAACGCCCTGGCGCGATCACATCTCAGCACCAGTGCCGAGCCGGCCAAAGCCACCGCGGCGGCAATGACTCCGCTGCGCGAGGCCGTCAGAAGCACTGCCGTCACGCCGATTGGCAGAAACGCAACCTCCATCCACTGCAGTATCCACCGCTTTTCGCATCGGAAGAGCAAAGCCGCCAGGGGAAATCCAAGATTGAGAAATCGCGCTACATCGTTAGGGTCTTGGCCAGCCGCGGCGAAGCGAATCTGGCTGGCGGCGATGGCTTCAAGCGAAGCGAAATTGGCCAGTGTCAAAAGCGCCAGCACCCACGATCCGGCGATCCACGCGCGCAGCACAGTACGCAAATCGCCGGGGTTCTCAACAAACTCCCAAAGCAGCCACGCGATCATCATTTCCTGAAAGCAGCCGCGCAGGTCAGCTTCCGTGGCCAGGCTGTCGATCGTCCAGAAGCCGGTGCAGCACCACCAGAGATAAAGCGCCAGAACCAGCCAATGAAAAAGCGCCGGAGTGCGCAGCCGGCCGGTCTGAAGCACTGCTGGAACGGCGAAAACCAGCACCAGGAGCCCGGCAAATCGTGCTACATTGCCAAACGGTGCGGGCAGCACCAGCGAATATTCCCAGGGGATGGTGAAGATAAAGAGAACCAGCAATGCCCAGGTGATGCGGCGCATGTCTAGTACCTCTGCGAGTAGACCAGCCCGGAGTAGACGGTCACGCCGATGGTGGATTGAATGGCCGACTCGAGGGTGCGGTTCCAGAGATTTTTGGCCGTGGAATCGGGTACGAAAAGAATGTCGCGGTCACGGATCGGCTGGTCAGGCTCCTTACCGCGCAGCATGCGCTTGAGGTTGAGCGAAATCATGGTGCGCCCGCCGTTCTGCTCACGAATCAGCAATGCCTTCGTAGCGGCCGCGGTCTGCGTCGGCCCCCAGGCCAGGGAAAGCGCCTGCACCACGGTGAGCCCCTGCGCTGGATCGACGGGAAAACCACCCGGCCTCACCACCGCGCCGATGACATAGACCAGCCCCGCGCGGCTCACCTGCACCGTGTCTCCGGGACTCAGCTCGGGATTGTGATCGCCGCCGTCCGTGCCGCTGGGATCAAGCACCACAGCGTGCGGCGTCCGGGGATTGTCGCGCTGAAAAACATTCACGAGTCGCCCCGCATTCGGCGTCAGTCCTGAAGCCGCGGAGATCAGGTCGAGCAGCCGATGGTGGAGCGTGTAAGGATAGATGCCCGGTCGGGTTACTTCGCCAAGCACGCTTACGTCCTGCCCGGCATAGAAGGTCACTATCACCGTCACCATGGGGTGCAGCAGCATGTGCTTGTCGATCAGCGCTTTGTCAATCGCGCGCGCGGCGCCCTGCTCATCGAGGCTGGCCACATGCACATCGCCAATCAGCGGCAGCGTCACCGTGCCATCGGCTCCGACGCGCACCTGGGAGTGGAATTCGGGGGTATGAAATTCACTGATGTCCAGCTCGTCGCCGGTGGTTATGGGCGCGGGCATCACCGCGGCAAGCTGTGCGCCTGGCGGCAGCGAGGGTCCGGCCGAACTCGTTTGCTCCGCCCCGTTCCACACCGGCGGCGCTTCTTTGGGATTGGGCATGGTCTTCCGTTCCGGCGTTTGCGGAAAGCTGGCCACGCCGGTGGGTAAGCCCGATGTGCTGGGCGTAGGCGCTTGCGCATGTGTCATCGTGCCGGCCGCCAGTGCAGTTAACAGCACCACGGCTGCACGCGTTGCAGACGAGTGAATTGAGTCCGCCACGAGGCACGCAGCCAACGCCAACCACAGCGCAATAAACAAAGTGATAGCCAAATAGAGTGGGAGGTTGGGCGCCGCGGGATTGGCCGGCGGAATTGCCGGGTCGACAACCACAATATTCGAGCTATGGACGCCTGCAGCCAGTCCGGCTTCCTCCACTTTGGCAAGCGCCTGCATGTAGAGCTGGTGGCTCGACTGAGCTTCTTCACGCATCTCCTCGTAGCGCGCGGTTGCTACATCGAGGCCGGCTCCCTGTCTCGTGAGCTGCGCCAGACTTTTCCGCACCAGGTCCTCGCGGTCAGCCGCCGTTCGCCATGCGCTGCGGAATCGCTGAACCAATTTGGCATCCTGTGCTTTCTGCTGCCGGTTGAGGTCCTGCACTTCGCGGTTGATCTCCACGACGCGGGGAAAATCCGAGCCATGCTCGGCGCTCAATTGCGCCCGTTCCTGCTCCAGCGCGCTGCATCGTGAGCGAATCTGTTCCAACAACGAAGTCACCAGCGTACTCTCGCCAGTTTGCAATCCTGGATCCGCGGCAAGCACCAGCTCCGGATCGCCCTGGGAGGCGGCACGATATTCCGCCTCGCGTAAAATGCGGTCTGAGGTGGCGGCAACCAGTTGCCGGCTCAATTCGTCCACCTGCAGCAAGGTGGAACTGTGTTCCGTTTCTCCGGGCTGGCCGTCAGCAACCATTCCGGGGCCGCTCAGGATGCCGTGGGAGCTTTCGTAGTCCGCCAGTTTTTGTTCATCGTGGTCTACACGGCTCTTCAGTACGATCAATTGACCCTGGAGCCAACCGGAGGCCCGTGCGGTGGCCGCTAATTGCGACTCTCTGTCCTGCTCGATATAGGCGGCGATCAGGCCGTTTACCACCTGTGCAGAAAGAGCCGCGTCGCGCGAGCGGAAACGGATTGCGATCAGCAGAGTGCGGGGTACGGTTTCCACTTCCAGGCGCTGCTGGAAGCGGCGCAGCAGCCAGGCGCGCGCATCGATTGTGGGCTCGTCGGGACGGAAATCAGGAAACTTCCTGGCAAAACCGCCCGTGAAACCTGCCGCCTGATAAAGCCGGAGAGAGGTAATCACACTCCAGGCAAGCTTTTGGCTGCGGAAAACACCCGCGGTGGTTTCAAGTTGAACAGGAGCGGACAAGATCGACGCTGAGGCCAGCGGATCTGAAGCCTGCAGGCTCAATTGCGAAGCGGGTGCTGTGCGCAGTTCCACACGCGCCTGCGCGTCATACTGGCTGGGGGCGACAAGGCAATAAATAAGGCACCCCAGAAGCAGCCCGCCAACGATTCCATTAGCCAGCCGGCGCTGGCGCACCACAATCCGCCACAGGTCGAGCAGAGACGTGCCTGTCGAGGCGCGACTGGCAAAAGCGCCCGGCTGCGTTGCAATCGCAATTGGCGTGCCGTTATGAGCGGCTTCGGTTTGAGCCACCTGGGCGTCGGGCAACGGCGGGATCCTCCATTGCTGATGCCTTCGCGCAGGGCTCTCCCTGGCAAACCTGCAGATACACCGCTGCGGAGAGGTCTTCCGTAGTGTCTATCATCACGATGAGCTTGTTAGTGAGGTGCATCACATAAGAAAACCAGGGCCAGAAAAGCGTTCGTTTGATCAGAGCGAGGGCATCCCTGCTTCCCCTTGCGGACAACGGGTCAGTCGCCGGCGCCGGTCCGATACCATTCGACGGTGCGTCGCAGGCCTTCGCGGAAATCGATCGCCGGTTGATACCCGATCAGCCGCTGGGCCAGTTGAATGTCAGCCAGCGAATCGCGAATATCGCCGGCGCGCGGCTCTGCGTAAGCAGGTTTGCCGCGATAGCCGGTCAGCTCGCAGAGCTGCACGAAGACTTCGTTCAATGGAATGCGTGAGCCGGTGGCGGCGTTCATCACCTGACCGGAAACTTTCTCCGCGGGTGCGGCCGCGGCAAGCAGGTTGGCTTCCACTACGTTATCGATGTAAGTAAAGTCGCGGCTTTGCTTGCCATCACCGTAGATGGTGGGCTGTTCGCCGGCAAGCATCTTGCGGCAAAAGATGGCCAGCACGCCGGAATAGTGCGAACTTGGGTCCTGGAACGGGCCAAAGACATTGAAATAGCGTAAGGTCACGGTCTCAAGTCCATAAACGCGCGCGAAGGCGCACATATATTGCTCACCCGCCAGCTTGGCGACCGCGTACGGACTGATGGGCTTAGGCAGCATCCCCTCGTGCTTGGGGAGTGTGGGCGTATCGCCATAAGCTGATGACGATCCGGCATAAACCACCCGGCGGACGCCGGCAGCGCGCGCGGCCACCAGCAGGTTGAGCGTGGCATCTACGCAATTCCGGTTGGTTGAAACCGGATCGGCGACGGAGCGCGGCACCGAAGCTAACGCCGCTTCGTGGAAAACGACCTCGACTCCGGCGCAGGCCTGCGCGCAGGCGTCCACATCCGCCAGGTCGCCCTCGATGAAATCCATGGCTTCAAGACCCACAAGGTTGGAGCGCTTGCCGGTTATGAGGCTGTCGATGCCCCGCACCGATTCCCCGCGAGCGGCCAAAGCGGCGGCTATGGATCGTCCAATGAACCCGGCCACGCCGGTGACAAGATATTTTGCCAAATCATTCTCCTGGGCTGCTTCAAATCCAACCCTCAGCATAAAGCGCCGCAGCGGCAATCGGCTCTTTTCGCAAACCTGCCGCACAGCCGCCGAAGGGAGTGGTGAACCGATCCTCCTACACCTTATCTTGCCCAAACGGACAGGACCAGCAAGCCGATGAACACCGCCTGGATTGCCAGCCTGGGGACGAGTTTCGGCACCGGCCGCCCGCCAATCGTCAGCCCTTCTCGCGCCGCTTTGGCGTTCGCCGGAAACAGGCAGACAAGCATCACCACGGCCACAGACGCAACACCGCCGGCCACGCGTGGCGCCTGAAGTCCGCCGGCGATCAGTATCTCCGCAATTCCGGTCAGCGTAACCACCATCCCAGCATCTCCCATACCGCGAGGCACCATGCGCATCAGGTCCGGACGCCGCTTCCCCCAATGCGCCGACGCCGTCAGCAGGAACATTGCCCCGAAGGCTGCCCTTAGCGCATGTTGCCAGTCCGCAAGATAAGGCAGCGCGAAGCCTGCCAGTCTGAAAACCGCAAATGCCACTCCCAGCACAATGAGCGGAATCATAGTTATCGCGTCCTTTCCATCGCCTGCTCAATCGCAACCATCGTTCCCTGGATGTGTGCTTCGTAGCGCCAGGGCCAACGCCCAGTTTGGCCTAAAATAGTAAATCATGAACAAACTGATCGAGAGCCGCTTGAATGAACTCATGCGCAGGATGGAAACCCGCGAAGCTCAAATAGGAATTGTGGGCATGGGTTATGTGGGCTTGCCACTGGCGCTCTTGTTCAGCGCGGAGCGCTTCCGCGTCACCGGTTTTGATATCGCAGGCGACAAAGTCGCCACCCTCAACGCCGGCGGTTCTTACATCGTGCGCATTCTGCCCGAGGCCATCCAGCAGGCGCAACAGGCGGGCTTCCGGGCCACCAGCAATTACTCTGGCGTAGCCGAGATGGACGCAGTGATCATCTGCGTACCCACGCCGCTCGACGAGCACCACGAACCGGATCTCAGCTATGTGCGTCAGACCATTGAGTCCATCGCGCCATATGTCCATGAAAACCAATTGATCGTGCTGGAAAGCACCACTTATCCTGGTACCACCGAAGAAGTAGTCATCCCGCTTCTTGAGGCCGGCAATCGCTTCGGCCACAAGATTTCGCGCGGCGCAGATGACGCCGGCATTCACGTCGTATTCTCGCCCGAGCGCGAGAATCCAGGCGACGATTCGGTTGCCCGCCACGATATTCCCAAAGTGATCGGAGGGTGCAGCCCTGCCGCCGCGGAACTGGCTGCGGCCATGTACCGAACCATCTTCCGCCGCGTGGTACCGGTCAGCAGCCCGGCCGCTGCGGAGATGACCAAACTGCTGGAAAATATTTACCGCTGCGTCAATATCGCCCTGGTGAATGAGCTTAAGCAGTTATGTATGCGCATGGACATCGACATTCACGAAGTGATCGAAGCCGCGCGCACCAAGCCCTTTGGCTTCCAGGCGTTTTATCCCGGACCCGGCCTGGGCGGACACTGCATCCCCATCGACCCGTTTTATCTGTCCTGGAAGGCGCGTGAGTTTGACTTCCGCACTCGCTTCATCGAGCTGGCCGGCGAAGTCAACACCCGCATGCCCTATTTTGTGATCGAGCAGATCGCCGACGCGCTCAATGAGCGCTCCAAGGCCATCAAAGGTTCCAGGATCCTGGTGCTGGGCCTGGCCTACAAACGCGACGTGGACGATCTGCGCGAATCGCCATCGCTGACCATCCTCGAGCTGCTGCGCGATAAAGGCGCATCGGTGGCCTACAACGATCCCTATTTTCCCACCGTCGGCCAGGGCCGCCATTACGCTCTGAACATGACCAACACGCCGCTCGAAAACCTGGCGCAGTATGACGCCGTGGTCATTGTCACAGACCATACCAGCTACGACTACGGCGCAATTGTTAAGCAGTCGCAACTCGTTGTGGACACGCGCAACGCAACCAAAGGCATCCAATCTCCGAAGATCGTGCGCTGCTGAAGCCTCTGGTCTAGCTGAGCTCTTCTAAGGCGCTTAGTTGCATCCAATGCCTCAGCCAGATACTGCTAAGGGATGGCAGCGCCCAAGAAAGCTGGCGATGCCCCCGGCCGGATGCTGTATCGTAGGCTTCGTTCGCTTATGTTCCTCTCACTCCCAATTCTCGCCGAGCCGCAACACTTCACGAGCCGCGAGCAGTTGATCTTCGCCATCCTGGCGGCGGCCTCGATTTACCTCTTCTGGCGCCGCTTCGGGCCGATTCTCCGCAACATCTTGCGCTCAAAAAAAGACGCCGACTTCCACCTGTTTCCCATGATGCGCCGCATCCGCGACTTTGCCTGGGAAGTGATGCTTCAAGGCAAAGTCATTCGCCAACGTCCCCTCGCCGGCGTGGCCCACGCGCTGGTCTTCTGGGCATTCTGCGCCTTCGCTCTGGTAACCCTGAACCATTGCGCCCTGCTTTTTGGCGACGAGTTCCTCCATCCCGCCAGTGCTGCCGGCCGTTTCTACTTTTACTTCGCTGCCTTGTTTGCCGTGGGATGTGCGGTCGGAATCCTAGCCCTTTTCATCCGCCGCTTTCTCGTGAAGCCGAAGTGGCTGGGCGAAGTACTCTCTTGGGAATCCGGCCTCATCGCATTGCTCATCTTTGCGCTGATGGTCACCTATCTTGCCGCCTTCTTCGTGAATGCGGGTGCGCCGGCAGCGCGCGTCATCTGGTGGATTCACACCCTTACGCTGCTGGCATTTCTGCCCGTCATTCCCCAGACCAAGCATCTGCACCTGGTCTTGAGCCCGTTTACCGTCTTTCTGTCACGCGGCAGCTTCAGCCGCATTCCGCCGCTCGCAGGAGACGAGGATTTTGGCCTGGTCACCGGCAAAGACCTGACGCGAATCGTCAGCCTGCAGGCTTACTCCTGCGTCGAGTGCGGACGCTGCACCGAACACTGCCCTGCCAACAACACGGGCAAAATCCTCAATCCTAAAGAAGTCATCCTCGGCATCCGCGCTTATCTGAACGAACTCGGTCCCGCGTCGGAACAGCCATTGCTGGGCAAACACAACTCGCAGGAAGCCGTGTTTCAGTGCACAACCTGCGGCGCGTGCGAGTTCCAGTGCCCGGTCGGCATTGAGCACGTGCCCATCCTCGTCGGCCTGCGGCGCGGTGCGGTGAACACCGGCGCATGGGAAGACGAGTACGGCTCGAAGCTTTTCCTCGCCCTCGA
>JASHOY010000298.1 GCA_030038435.1 Acidobacteriaceae bacterium
AAGAGGTGTCAGAGGTATGGCAGGCGGTTAACTATCTGAAAAGCAAGGCGGATCCCTTGCTTGACCTGGTAGAATTTGGCAGAGATTTCCTGTTGGATATGCAGCGAATCTATGTCACAATTGCAGGGAAAGACTGCATAATTCAATGCCGGAACGGCTCATCGAAATACCATGCGAGGTTGGTACATCCGGTCACCGGCCGGTCATTCTTGGCTTTGCGCCTGCGAAACTGCTTTTTGCACTGAGCTTTGCGGACGTCCTGAACGAAGACACCCGGCAAGGCTACCAGCGCCGATTTAACGAAAAGCATAGCCTGGACTTCCGCAAGTATATTCACGAGCCGAACAGCACCACGATCCCGTTGACCTTTAATTTGCGGCCACGCACGGACAATGGCTGGAGGCTTCACGAGGTAGGTCCGGGAAAGGCAATCCTGCAGATCGAACCCACCGCCGGCAAGGTAATGGTTCAAGTGGATTGCCAGCATAGGCTCGGTTTTCTCGACAATGTCGAGATCTCGTTACCGTTCATGTCATTCCTCAACCTTGACCAGCACGCGGAGATGGAAATCTTCAGCGTCATCAACAGCAAGGCGAAGGGGTTGAACAACAGCCTCCTTGATTTCCATGCCGCTGCGATGGCAACTGACCTGGGAAAAGACAGGCCCGAATTGTTCGTCGCCTTACAGCTCAATTCAAACTCCGAGTCTCCCTGGTATCAGCAGCTCGATCTCGGTGGAAAGTCCACCTCTGGGCTCAGGCGTCGAGCCTCGTTGAGAACCATGCAGAAGGCAATCAAGAAATTCCTTACGCAGTCTCGCATCATGCGCAGCAAGACACCTGAGTCCGTGGCTGAAACAGTCATTTCATTTTGGGCAGCCGTTGCAACGGTTCTGCCCGATCAGTGGAAGTCCCCCCGCGCTTTTCTGATTAACAAAGGCATAGGGGTATATGCGTTGATGTCGATCGCCGCCGACCTCTATTCGGAGAGCCATGGTCAACCCTGCGACAAAAGATTCTATGTCGCCAAGCTCGCAGAGTTCCTCCCCGACGTGGACTGGAGGAGTGCCGGGCCGATGAAAGGCCTTGGAGGTTTGGGAGGAGTTCCATCCGCGGTCGCAATGATTCGGCAAGCCAGATCGAAGCGGGCCCTAAAGGTGGTAGCCAATGGCTAACAATCAAATTCTCCTTATTGAGCCTGGCTACAAGAATAAGTATCCGCCGTTGGGGCTCATGAAGATTGCCCAATACCATGGCCCAAACGGGACGCAGGACCGAGTCGTTTTTATCAAAGGGCTTGATAAGCGCGTCCTCGGCCAGGCATGGGACCGAATTTACGTCACAACACTCTTTTCCTTTGAGTACAAACGCATCGCCGATACGATCGACTTCGCGATTGAGGCGTCCGGGGGGCGACGTGACAAAGTCTTTGTTGGCGGCATTGCGGCATCCTTGATGCACGATGACTTCGTCCATGAATCCAGATGGCGTGGAATTCGATTCATCAAGGGTCTCCTCAGTGAGGCGCCCGCGAAGGCTCTGCAACTCGATGATTTTTCCGATGAGCTCTACGCCGAGGATCAATACGGCACACCCATTGAAGATCTGATCCCTGATTACAGCATCCTCGAGCAGGTCGACTACAAGTACCCGGTAAGCGACGCGTATTTCACCTATGCATCCCGTGGCTGTATCAGGAAGTGCAGCTTCTGTGGTGTACCGAAACTGGAGGGTGACCAACGTGACGCAAAGTCGATCACGAGCATCGTGCGCGGAGTCGAAAAGCTTTATGGAGCAAAGAAAGACCTCACGCTGATGGACAACAATGTTGTCGCCTCAGCGCGTTTCAAGGAGATCATCGCGGAGATTCGAGATCTCGGTTTCACGCCAGGGGCGAAGTTGAAAAGGGGACGTCTGGCCGTCCAACGCCGTGTGGACTTCAATCAAGGTGTCGATGCACGCATTTTGTGCCAGGACAAGATGTACCTGCGCGAGCTCTCCACAATCTGCCTACGTCCGCTACGCATCGCCTTCGACCATACCGGTCTGAAGAAGCCATATGAGCAGGCCATTCGATATGCTAACGAATTCGGACTCACAGAACTCTCAAATTACATGCTCTACAACTTTCACGATACCCCGCGCGATTTGTTTGAACGGATGCGTCTCAATGTAGCTTTGAATGTCGAGCTAGGTATCCGTATCTGGTCCTTCCCGATGCGCTTCCAGCCTACAAACCGAAAGGACAGAACTTTCGTCGGAGAGCACTGGAGCAGGTATCAGCTCAGGTCGATGCAGCTCGTTCTCCAAGCCACTCACGGAGTGGTAAGCGGACAACCGGAATTTTTTAGTCACGCCTTTGGCAGCTCCCCTGAGGAATTCGAAAGCATCCTTATGCTGCCGCATCACTTTATCTTTAATCGGGAATGGTACGAGCTTCATGGCGGTAAGCCTGAGTTTGAAGATTTCAAGGTTCAATTCTCCGCTCTCGACTCCGACGAGCGAGGGGAATTATTGCAACTGCTTTCTTCAACCGACCCGAAAGGCTTCAGCCGTCTTGAAGCAAAGGCATCGGCGCCTAGAGTTCGCAAGATTCTTCGTTTCTACACTCCACTTGCCAAATCGGATGAAGCACAAATTTGGAAGACTCCCCGTGCGGTCTCCGCAGTACCGGACGACGAACGGGTTGAAGACGCTGGGCTCAATGAAGACGTCGAAGATTTCGTGGAACAGGAATCGCAGGATGACCTTGTGGAGGTTCGATCTTAATGTCGTCCGCTCTCGTGAGTTTGAAGTCGAAGGAGCCTGCTTGGGCTCGAAAATCGGAACCGATCTTTGTCGGCAAGGACGTTCTCGAATTGTTGAGCAGTTCGATGTACGTCGATCCTCTCTCAATGTACCGAGAGTATATCCAGAATGCCGCGGATGCTTACGACCAGGTGCGCGAAACGGAGTCGTCAGAGGCAGAAGGCAAAGTCGATATTCAGATCGACCCGAAGGAGCGCCGCATTGTTATTACGGACTTGGGATATGGCCTTGAGGAACAGGTGTTCTATCAGCGCCTCACTTCTATCGGCGGAAGCAGGAAAAGAGGAACCGGGGCTCGCGGCTTCCGCGGCGTTGGGCGCTTAGCCGGACTTGCATATTGTCAAGAACTGATATTCCGGACACGCCAACGCGGCAAGCGGGCTATCCAGGAGATGCGGTGGGACTCGCGCAAGATCAGAGAACTTCTCCGGTCCGAAGATACATTGCTTGACCTTGCCCAGGTCGTGTCAGAGAGTGTCGAAACGAGAACCATTGTTGGAGCGGATGCTCCAGAACACTTCTTCGAAGTAGAACTTCGGGGTGTTGTCCGCCATGGAAATGACCGCCTACTCGATAGCAGCGAGGTAACCCGATATCTGAGTCAGATCGCTCCGGTTCCCTTTCATCCAGATTTTTCTTTTGGACCCAAGATTATCGAGTTTCTTCGAACTCATGGTGCACACCGCATCCCTCTTGAAATCGAGATCGCCGGAGCAGGCCGTATTTTTCGACCACATCGCGATCAGTTTCCGTTGGGGAATGACAAGCTCCTGAATCTCACCAATCTTGAGACTTTTACAACTCAAGATCGAAATGGGAATACCTCGACAGCATCTTGGATTTTGCACCATGGCTACCGCGGCGCCCTTCCGAAGGGTACTATGGTGAGCGGGTGGCGTCTTCGCTCGGGGGACATTCAGGTGGGAGAGACTGACCTGATTGAAGACCTGTATCCGGAGACGCGGTTCAATTCCTGGACCGTCGCAGAGTCTCATGTCCTCGACCGAAAAATCATTCCGAATGGCAGACGAGATAATTTCGAACACAATGCGTACTTCGCTGATCTTCTGACACGCCTCACTCCACACGCTCGTAACATTGCTCAACTGTGCCGGACGAGCTCAATCAACAGGAACTTGCGTGCACGAATTGATGACGAACTTCACAAATGCGAAGAAAAGGTCTCCATCGCAGCCAAGAGACGCACCCCAAGCCGGGTCGTAGAAGCGCTCACAAACGATGTCCGAAACTGCCTTGATCGATTGGAACCCATTTCGAAGCGTGGCTCCCTCTCAATTGATGTGAGATCCGAAATTGAAGTCCGAGTGAAGGCTCTGCGGACTAAAATAGTGTCGCTCCAGCAGCGGGGGGCGCCAAAGGAAGCACTAGCTGGGTTTACTCCGCTCCAGCGGCGAGTCCTTGCCGACGTCTTTGATGTGATCTACGAATCTTCAAATTCCTTGCTAGCTGCCGACGAACTGATTGGCAACATAATTTCCAGGATGCGGATGAAGCGATAGCAATTGATTCCAAACATCGACTCTCCTCGGCGGCCGCAGCCTTTTCGACAACTCCTTGTGTGGTTCGTTGTTTGCTCGTTGTCTCGTATTTCAGACCGCAGCCCCTTGTCGCTGGTATAGGGCGCGGGTGTCCCAAGCTTAAGCGCGGATGCCCCGCGAATGGCTAAGACAACTGGGCACCGAGCCTCCTCGCGATTACGCCGCCTGTAGAGGGATCACTTCACCAAACGGTGCCTTGCCACCGGCGGTCGCAGCCCATAAAACCTGATAGGGTGGCCCGAAAGACGGGAAAGAGCCGTCGAGGTCCGTGAGGAACAGAAGCGTTTGCGGTACGATTCCATTCTCGGCCAGCCAGTCGAAGCACGGACGAAAATCCGTTCCGCCACCACCGACCGGAGAGAGCGAGACAGGTTGCCCTGCTTGATATGTCTCGACCTTTTGAACGGCCGCGTCGAAGTAGAGTACATGGACAAGCCGCGGTCGCTGTCCGGCAAGGATCGACTGAATCTCCGCTTCAAACAACCCCAGCAGCCGAGAACTAACGGACCCGGAGCAATCAACGGCAATCGCGATTTCTCCAACACCTTCGGAGGTGATCCCCGGGAGATACAGCCCTGCCCAGACGTGGCGACGGTTGGGATGTGTCCAGCTATAGTCCGCCGGGATCGTGTCGGACCACACCCGGCGGAGCAACTCGCGCCAGTCCACTCCAGCGGCTTGCGAAGCTTCCTTTGCTCGTACAGCGCCTCTCGGAAGCTTGCCGGCGACTTTCGCGACAGTTTCTGCCTGTTCGACGGCGATCTGCCACTCGCGTGCCTGCTCGGCAACGGAAGAGCCCGATCCCGCCTCCGGCTCCGGCGGGTCCAGTACCTGTCCTACGCCCCCTGGAGTCGAAGGCGCCTGGGGCTCACCTCCGGCCTTATTGCTCTGAAGAGAGCCATTTTCCGGGTCTCCTGATCCGTTTCCCGGCTGGCTCTCAGATTGGTCGGTGGAGCCCTCCTGTTTCTCGTCCTCTTCGATCAGATTGTAGATTTGCTCCGCGCTCATCCTGCGGAACCGGTTGTCGATGAGTACGTCTTTGGGGAGCGTCAGACCAGCGTCCAACAAAATGGGATTGATGGCATAGTCGCAGGCCATATTCCAGCGTGTACGGTCCCGATCACGCCGCCGCGTATGGTGCTGCAGGGCCGGGTGCATGACCTCGTGAGCAAGGACGCCGGCGAGTTCCGCCGCATTCAGCGTGTCCACGAATTCTGGGTTATAGAAGAGCGACACTCCATCGGTCGCCATGGTCGCGACCGACCGTGACGCCTTGCCGCCGAGCCTGAAGAGCAGAGTCCCGAAGAAGGGGTGGTCGAGAAGTAGAGTGGTCCGCGCTTTCTGAATGCGCAGTCCGACTGAGCTCGTGTGATTCATGACGTCGGAGCCTCCATGTAGGCTGCCATGTGCGCAAAAATGTCGTCGGCGTTCGCGGCATTCGTCGAACTATCGATCTGCTGCCCGCGCTCGCGCAGAACAGCGTCCATCTTCGTCAGGATCTCAGCGGCATCGTTCGCCGTCGCCGCGCGGAGGATCTCGTTCTTCTTGAGATCCCGCGCGGTGAATCCACAGAGCCGATCCCGGATCTCCCCGGCGAACCGGTTCAGTTCCTCGTCCTGATTGACATTGAGACGCGGCAGCAACTCGACCAGTTCGCAGATGTTGGTCACCAGCGAAGCATGGAAGCGCGACTCGGGCTCGTTGAGGCGCTCGACCATATGCGTGACAACGCCCTGCAGCCGCGTCCAGAGGTCTTCAGTCCCTTTCTGTAGGGACTGCCGGACGCTTTCATCGATCTCCCGCGCCACCCGCGCCTGTTCTTCCTCGGAGAGCGTCACCCGGAAGTCGTTGCCGCTCGGGATGGGAAGGACTTCGAGCCTGACCCCAAACTTGTTCCGCAGCTTGTCGGTAGGCGGGTAATCTTCTTCCCGAAAGAGGCCGTTCAGCTCTGGCCGGACTTGCTGGATGTAGTTGGGGTATACGGCCAGGAACTCCTCGACCTGTTGCCCGAAAGCCTGCTCGAACTCGCGCATCTTCGTGGTGAGCTCGAAGTAGAAGTGGGCCGGCAGCAGGCGATAGCCCTCGTCAGACCAGGGCAGCGTGATTTTGTAGAAGTACTGACGGATCTGCCCCGAGAGTGAACGAAGAGATTCCAGCCGTTCCGCTTCCCGGAGCAACTGTTTGTTGTAACGGCCGGCGCCGGCATAGGCTCCGTGCTGCTCGGCAACCTCGCGGCTCACCTTTCGGTCGTGTTTGATCGCAGTCCAGATGCTGATGTGGACCGCGGCCAGCATGGCGCGTTCAGTGATCATTGCAGGACCTCCGCATGTTCTACGCCGAAGCGGACGAATTCCGGCGTGTGGGTAATGGCCCGATCGCGGGCGGCGGCATCGCGCATGGCCAGCACGCGCATTTCGGTCGGCATCCGTTCGAGATACCGGATCCCTTTCGGAATCGAATGGTCGGTCAGCGCGCGGCCGAGAGCGGTGGCAATCGCAATTCGCGCGGAAGGTTCATCGGGAAGCGGCGCTGCATCGGGATTGAGCAGGATCTCGTCAATCGACGGCAGCTGCCGAAAAAGGCGCAAGAAGGCCACCAGTTCTGTAGTTGCTGCCTCTCCGATCGTTCCTTCCAGCAGTTGTGCCTCGATTTCCGTGGTGCCCGCCAAGAAGCCGCTCTGCTGCCGTCGGGCAAAACCGCTCAGGACGTTCGAAGCCATCTCCCATGACCTGGGGGTCGGCCAGGCATTCACATCGGAGGTGGCGTCTGGGTCATGGAGAAGCGCCGGCTTGAAGCGCAGGAAGGCGATGATTTCTGGCCGAATTCCCGCCTTCACCGCCCACTGACACCATTCCATGAAGTCTGGCTCAAGATCGAGATGGACGAAACGATTCCGCAGCGGTCGCGGCATCGAGAAATGGACACCACGCTCCGAGGCAGGATTGCCGGCTGCAATTACCACCCAGCCCTCGGGAAGATGATATTCGCCGAGCTTCCGGTCTAGCACGAGCTGATAGCAGCCCGCCTGCGTCATCTGGGGCGCCGAAGTCAGTTCGTCGAGAAACAAGATGCCCTCCCCATCGAGCGGGAGGAATTTCGGCGGCACCCACTCCGCGCGGTCCGCCGAGATTCGCGGCAGGCCGCGCAGATCGACGGGATCGAGCTGCACCGC
>JASHOY010000299.1 GCA_030038435.1 Acidobacteriaceae bacterium
TTGGCGCGATAGTCGCTTTGCGACCAGAACTCGGGCGAGTGAAACAGCGTCTCCATGACCGCGGAGATATTGCCGTCCGTGGACATATAGGCCTTGGCCATGCGGTCGACGAGCGCCTGCGGCGGGTTGTCGCTCACAAACCGCACTGCGAGCTCGCGGGAGAGAAATTGAGCGGTCGCCGGGCGCGTGGCGAGCATGTGCAGCAGTTCTTCACCTTCCTGCTCGCCGCTCTGCTTGATTTTGAGGCCCATAACGGTCTTCGTGCCTGGCTCGTGCCGGTTGGGATTGAAGACGAATCCACCGCCAAATTGCGGCCGGTCAACGCCCCAGCCGGTGAGCACTTTGGCGGCTGCGATCACGTCGGCCTGGGTATAGCCGCCGTTCACGCCCACGGTGTGCAGTTCCATCAGCTCGCGGCCGTAGTTCTCGTTGATCCCCGGCGGATCCTGGCGTTTGTTTTGCGGCCGGCGCCACGCATTTCTTTTGAAGCGCTCGGCGGCCAGCGAGTGCGGACCCACGCTTTCGACGTTGTCCAGATAAATGAGCATGGCCGGGCTGTGCGCGACCGCTTCAAGAAGGTCTTCGAAGCGCCCCAGCGCGTAGGGCCGGATGGTGTCGCGCTCGTAGCTGACCAGGTAGTAAGGCATCTGCTCGTTTTTGCGCAGATAGATGTTGAAGTGATTGAGCCAGAAGTCGGTCATCACTTCGAGGAGCTGGGCGTTGGAGTAGATGTCGCACATCAGCCGCTGGCTGAGAAGCTCTTCGCCGATCATGCGCTCGGGTCCGGCGAGGGCCTGCACGGTTTCGCGCTGCTCCGGCGTCATTCCCTCCACGAGGCGGGCGCGCTGGAAAGGCTTCAGCGATTGGATCAGCGCATCGAATTCCGGTTCGCGGATGGATGCGAGGCGGGTGACGCGCTGGGCCGGCTGCAGGGAAAGAATATCGCGGATCATGACTTCATCCACGGCTGGCGCAGCGGCATCGGCTTGATCGACGGCGTCCATCTCTGCGGCCTGCGCCAATGCGCCGGTCGCGCCTTCCGGTGGCGCTGTCTGCTGTTCCATTCCGGGTTGGTCGCCTTGCGCCATTGCCTCCTGCCGATCCACTGCCGGAGATGGGTTGCTATCATTCCCAGCGGCATTGGCTGCGCGGTTTTCCCCATTCTGGCGGCGCTGCACCCGTCCCTGCTGTCTCAGCCGGATGCGATAGATCTGGTTTTCGTAGATGGCGTTCTCGATAGAGCCGTCGGGAATCGCCGCCCTGCCGTTCATCGCCATACGCACCATGGCGTTGCTCGGATAACGAGCGATGAGGTTCTGGACGCTCATCTGCATGGCCGGGAACTGGTCGAGGCGGGCAAACAGTGCCGTTTCGTCGACACTTTTCGGATCCAGTTGCTCAGTGAACCACTTGTCCAGTCCCTCGGCCTTCACCCTTTCCACTTCGCCGGGCGTGGGCCCGAAGGTGAAGCGATCGAGGGCCTGCAGAATTCGCGCATTGCCGCGTAGCTGGGTCGAGTGGTAGGCGGGCCGGCCGGGGTCGGATTGCGTAGGCTGCTGAGTCAGCGCCATCGGCGCCGGAAAACTCAGCAGCAACGAGAGAAGGACGGCGAACGGCGCCCTCGCAAAATCCATATATTTCTCCTGGGCTGGGCAGGCCGCAGACTCGTGGAACGAAACGATCCTACCGTCAGCAGAGACGCTAATTCAAAGGGAAAGTTGCGGCGGCGGAGTTATTCCCCTGCAAACCAGGAGACGAACGGCGCCGGCGAGGGAAGCTGGCTTGCAGGGACGCCAAGCACAGTTTGGCTGGCCGGGATCTCCGGAATGCCATGACGGGGAGTTTCCGGCCGCGCAAGTCACAGGCAGGAAGGGATTGAGCGTTGATCGAACTTCTATGGCCGTTCTTCGACGGGAATGTAGGGTGAGGGATAAATGGGTCCGCAATATTCTGCCCGCGGGCGAATCAGCCGGTTGTCGTCCAACTGCTCAATCACGTGCGCGGCCCAGCCGGCAATGCGGCTTACCGCAAAGATGGGTGTGTAGAGATCGATATCGATGCCCAGGGTTGCGTAGGTGGATGCGGAATAAAAATCGACGTTGGCGTTCAGTTTCTTTTCCTCGTTTATATAGAGCTCTATCGCCCGGGACATTTCGAACCACTTGGGTTTGCCTGAGTCCCGGCCCAATTGCTCGCTCATGCGCCGGAGGTGGGTGGCGCGGGGATCCTCGGTCTTGTAAACGCGATGCCCGAAGCCGGAGATCTTCTGGCGCGCGGCAAGCATCCCCTTTACATATTCGACAGGATCGGCGCCCTCTTTGTCGATGTTCAGCAGCAGCCGCATGACGCCTTCGTTGGCGCCGCCGTGGAGCGGCCCTTTCAGGGCGCCAATCGCGCCGGTAATCGCGGAGTGAATATCGGAAAGTGTGGCGGCAATCACCCGGGCGGCAAAGGTCGAAGCGTTCAGTTCGTGATCGGCGTGCAGCACCAGGGCAATGTCGAGGGTGCGGGTCGCGGTCTGGGAAGGCTTCTCACCATTCAGCATCCAGAGAAAATTGGCGGCGTGGCTCAAGGAGCGGTCCGGCGGAACGATCTCTTTGCCTTTGCGCAGGCGGTCATAGACGGCGACGATCATGGCGATCTGCGCGGTGAGATTGTAAGCCTTGCGCACGTTGGCGTCGTGGGAGTTGTCCTTCTCATCTGCGTCGTAGAAGCTCAACGCGGAGACGGTAGTTCGGAGCACCTCCATCGGCGAGGCCGACGGCGGAAAGGAACGCATCAGATCGATAATCCGCTGGTCAAGTTCGCGGGCCAGGGCAAGTTGCGATGTAAACTCGCGCAGCTCAAGCTGGTTGGGCAGGATGCCGTTCCATAGCAGATAAGTGGTTTCTTCAAAGGTTGAGTTCTCGGCCAGATCATGAATATCGATTCCCCGGTACGACAATACACCGGCTTCTCCGTCGATCCAGCAAATCCCCGAATTGGCGGCGACAACTCCCTCCAGACCCTTGCCTGCAACTGCGGTCGGCATATCTTCTCTACTCTCCCTGTGCGATAAATTTGATGATAAATACCCGCCACGCCGGTCGGCGTTACAGACACGGCTGAAAAAGGGGCAAAAGACCTTTATAGACCAGGGCTTCCCTCGCTGTCACATCGCCGCCGCTGGAAAGGGCGCGATGGAGTGCGGTGCAGGGCTGGTGGTGGGCTGACGGAATGCGTGCAACTCGCCTGGGTCATACTATTTTCTGTACGCTTCTGCCGTTTTCGGTATTCTGTATCTTCGCCGGAGGGAGGTAGAGTAAAATTTCTCGAATCCACCCGGCAAGGGGACGAAAGTTCCCGGAATCCGAATCTCGCACATATGCCGTCTCACCGCACGCAATCGCGGCCCTCAGGCCGATCGATTCTCTGGGCCGCTCAGGAGAAGAAAGGCAAACCATGAGTGAATTCAGCAGCGACAATCCTCCTCGAAGTTTTTCCGGAGCATTTCTGGCGGCCGTCGCCGTGGCGATTATTGCCGCGCTCGCCGGCCTGGTTTGGAGCTATTTCCTCAGCGCCCGCATCTCGCGGCAGGAAACCGCGCTGGCCGACGCCAACCAGCAGAATGCGAAACTGGCTGCGGATCTGCGGGAGACGGACGCGCGTTTGCGGGTAGCCACCGAAGAGCTCAGCCGCTCCCTGGGCCTGACGCAGCGGCAACTCGACGAGCGCGCCCAGGCCATCATTCAGCGTGAAAACGCCGACAGCCGCCGTCTTCAGGCGGCGCAGCAGCAGACTGCACAGCAGGTTGCCGCTGTTTCCAATGACGTTTCCAACGTCAAGACCGACGTAGGTGGCGTGAAGACCACGGTGGCCAAGACCCAGGCCGATTTGGCCAGCACCATCAGCCAACTCCAGTCGATGCGCGGGGACCTTACCGGCGCTAACACCCTGATTGCCCGCAACCACGATGAACTGGTGGAGCTGGAGCACAAGGGCGACCGGAATTACTACGAATTTTCATTGGATAAGAATCGTCGCAAACCGGTGGGCACGGTCAGCCTCGAACTGCGCAAGGCCGATCCCAGGCACAGCCGCTTCACACTGTGGATCTTCGCCGATGATCGGCGCTACGAGAAGAAGGACAGAAACGTCAACGAGCCGCTCCAGTTCTACAGCGGCAAGCAGCCGGAGTTATATGAGATTGTGGTCAACAATATCTCCTCGAAGAACCATATCTCGGGCTATCTGTCCGCGCCCAAAAACGCGCCCGTCCCGGCGGTTACCGGTCAGTAATGACAGCCGGTTGCGGGGTGATCACGAGCGGGGGCTGATACTGGAATCCGAAACCGAAAGTGAGGCCCTTGCGCGCGTCCCACTGCTGCTTGGTCATGCGGAGCGAACAGACGAAGGTTCCGTCCACGGTCTGACCCGGCTGGATCGTGGTGTCTGTCGCCAACGGCGGCCCGTGTGGGACTCCGAGGTCCGGATAGGCCACGAAAATGTCGTTGTAGCCTGAGCGCGATGCCGCATAGCTGGTGTGTATTCCGTCGTCAAGGGTAACGTTGCTGGTCATCCCGGTCATAAACAGCGGGTACTTGCTCTGGTTGTGCAGCTTCACCTGGGTAAAAATCAGCATCTGGTCGAAAGACTCGGTGGGCACGCTGGCGCCGCTGGCGTCGAAGCCCGAAGTCTCCGCATGATGCGGAACCGCCCATACTGCCTCGATCTGGCCGGTCGCCACTGGCGGTTTCTGCCCGTAAAACACGTAGAGGGCAACGGCTATACAGACCAGGACTACGGCCACGATGCTGGCCACAACCACGTGGCTCGTCCCCCTGGTGAGTTCCTCGCCACGGGCCGCATCGTCGAGTTCTTCGTCATTCTGTCGCAAAAGGCTCATAGTGACCTCATGACAATGGCGAATTAATCTTAGCTCCAATCCGCGGGTGGAGGCTATCTCACCAGCTATCCCGGAGCCCGTGCCTCGCTGCAAAGGTCATCGTTTGCCCAATTTTCTCGGCTTTCTCCTTTGCTCTGCTCCCGGTGCGTTCGTTGCGGAGGGCGGGATCGTGAACGGTATAGAAAGAAAACCGATCGCGGCTTCTTCCGCTCTCATACCGGCGCTCGTCCCACATCGTGGCACTACCGGCGCGCGGTGTAAGCACGGTCACATCTCCTTCACATGACTCGCGCTCACCATGTTGCCATGGGCCACAAGGTGTTCGCCCTGATTGTCCCCGGGGACATCACAGGCCGTTTGCCGGGGTCTCTTTTCCGCTCGCTGGCGACATGCAGCATTTAAGACTGCGAAGCTGCGGTGGGGATTGAGCGCAAACTCCGAGTGCAGATTGGAGTCCGGTTCTCCGAGGGCAAAAATGGCTCAGTGCCGATGCGCCCGGGGCAGGCGTCTGCGCGCGGAGGTTGCAGAATGAGCGGAAAGATTCCGATGGACACTTACCATCTGGCGGTTCAAGAGCCCTGCAAGCTCGACATGATTCTGGAAGGCGAAAGCGTTCAGGCCCCGCCGCTTCATGTAGGTTTCAATGCTCGAGCCATCGAGCACTTCGCCGAGTCTCATGACTATATGCAGGTTATTGCGCTGATGGAGCGCGTCTGCGGCATCTGCTCTTTCGTTCACACGCTCACGCTTTTTCAGGCCATGGAAGAGTTGACCGGGGTGATTCCACCACCGCGCGCCAGATACATCCGGGTGGTTATGGCCGAGCTCGAGCGCCTGCATTCTCACGTGCACTGGGCCGGTGCTGCTGCTAGGCTGATGGGATTCAAAACCACGTTCATGGCTTGCATCGCCGTCCGTGAAAGAGTCATGGACGTGCTGCAGGCCGTTTCCGGCTACCGCGGCGAGTATTGCATGAACCGCATTGGCGGAGTTAACCGCGATATCGAAGATCCGGTAGCTATTTTGCAGATGGTTGAAGAGCTCGAAGGCGAGATGGCGCGCAAGATTATTCCTGTTCTCACCACCAGCGCCACGGCAATGTCGCGTTGCGCCGGTATCGGCGTCCTCAGCCACGCCAAGGCTGTCTCCTGCGGAGTTGTTGGTCCGATCGCGCGCGCTTCCGGCGTCGACCAGGATATTCGCCGTGATGTGCCCTACGGGGCATACGAAGAGATGGACTTCAACGTGCCTGTCGAGAAGGCAGGCGATGTGCGGGCTCGGCTCATGGTTCGCGCTCTGGAAATCCTGGAAAGTTGCCGCATCCTTCGGCAGGCTCTGGGAAAAATCCCGCGCGGCGCAATCAACACCGGCGCAACCAGAATGGCATTTTCCAGCGGCACCGTGCACAGCCGCGCCGAAGCGCCGGAGGGAGAAGTGATCTTCAGCGTCACGTGGAAAGAAAACGCGCGCAATCCCCGCCGCATCCAGGTGCGCACACCCGCAGAGGCGAACATGCCGGCTGCGCGCTGGATGCTGCGCGGGGCGCGCCTGTCTGATGCGCCGCTGATTCAGGCCTCCATCGACCCGTGTTCATCGGGTACGGGCCCGCAGGCCGGCGACTCTGTATAATTGCATCAGTTCTACCGTGGTGAAGGAGTTCACCCTTAACCGCTGTCCTCTCTTGGCTGGACAGATGATGACTCCTGGCAGGGAACCCTGCTGCGGAGTCTTATCCCCGGCGCGATCCCTGCAGAAATCAGCGGCAAGACCGTGGCCATCGCATCGGTGCGATCCGCGTCCCGCCGTTTGCCATTTCGTTTTCCGGAGAGGAGAAGGGACTTGCAGAGGTATCTGTGGATCGCTTTGGGGGGCGCGCTGGGATCGATCGCGAGGTACTGGGTCGGCTCCGCTGTGGGCAGCCGCATGGGCGTAAAGTTTCCCTATGGAACCTTTATCATCAATATCACCGCGTGCGTTATTATCGGCTTCTCGATTACCTATCTAGGCCGTCGCGCCGACCTCAATCCGGCATGGCGCTATCTGATCCCTATTGGCTTCGTAGGCGCGTACAGCACTTTTTCGACCTATGAGTGGGAGACGCTTTCGACATTGCGCTCCGGTGCGTTTGTTCTCGCCGTGCTGTACGCCGCCGGCAGCTTCATTCTGGGCCTTGCCGCCGTCTGGGCCGGCTCGATGCTGGGAGAAATCATCTAAGCGGTTTGCGACCCGGCCGCGAAGGTGCGTCCATCCTTCGCTGCCGAGGCGTGCAGGCGCTTCACCGGCGCAATGGATTTATGTGCGAAAGGAAAACGGATGCTGACTTCGGGACGGGCCGTTAAAGTAACTCTTTACCTCAGCGACGGCGCCAAACACCACGGCGTCCCGATCTACACCGCTGTGCTTGATTTTCTCTTTCATAGCGGCATCGCCGGAGCAACGGTGATCAAGGGAGTGGCGGGTTTTGGCGCCGGACATCGTATGCACGCCACCCACCTTGTTGAGATCTCCGATCACCTTCCCATCAAGCTGGAATTCATTGAAACCCGCGAGAAAGTCGATGCCATCCTTCCCGAACTTCAGAAGCGCGCCGGCTCCGGCCTGATCGAAGTGCAGGAAACCACGGTGATTGTTCCGCCAAGAGAATGAACCTGGCGGCAGGGGATTTTCTGCAAAGGGCCGCCTAGAGTCTTGGTGATCCGCGGGGCATTTCACAATTCGATAGGTGCGCGGCGCAGCGGAGAGACTTTTAGCGTCAAGTTGTGTCCAATAAAGGAGTTCGATGTGCCGGTCGAACCGCCGGGAGCCAACCTGTTGGTGCCGGGTTGCATCTGGGTACCATGCGTGATCGGTTTCTGCTTGGATTGGACCGAGCGGACAGAAACTGAATTTCAGGAGAATGTTTTTGGCGCGCCTAGCCCGCATAGCTGCATTTTTTCTTGTCGCTGTGGCGGGTTTCTCTCCGCTGGCGGGAGCGCAGGCAGCGCTCCTCCTTGAGCAGCCTTATGGTATTTACGGGATTCTTAACCCCACCGGCCACAATGCCATCTACTTTCAGCGCATCTGCACAGTATCGCCTGTAAAACTGCGCCGCTGCCGGCCGGGCGAGCTGGGTTCAGTAATTTCGCGGTACGAGGGAATCGATGGATACGATTGGGTAGCCATGCCTCTCGTTCCTTACCTCTATGCCGTGGAACGCGCCAACCAGGTTCCCGCCCGCGTTACGCGTCGTCAGGTCGTTGCCATGCGCGACCGCTATCGCGAAACCCATTTCGAGGCGATGGGGCTTGACCGCTCCGGTGGCAGTTGGGTTCCCGACGGCTGGACGCAACTGGTCGGCGCCGCCTACCAGCGCCGCATCTACGCCTTTCGCTTCAACACCACGCCGGAGCAGGATGACGAAGTGATTGCGCGGCTCAATTCCGAGCCCAATCATTCCCATTTCCATATGCTCTCGAGGAATTGTGCGGACTTCGCGCGCACCGTTCTCGATATCTATTTTCCCCACCGGTTCCATCGCAGCTTTTTCCCGGACGTGGGCATTACCACGCCGAAACAGATGACGGACAAGCTGGCCCGCTATGCACGGCACCATCCGGAGCTGGATCTGAAGGTTTTTGAGATTCCGCAGATTCCCGGATTCCGGCATTTCAGCCAGCAGAACAAGGACGTGGCTGAATCATTCCTAACTACCGCGTATGTGATCCCGATAACATTGATTAGTCCTTACATCACTGGCGGGCTGTTTGTCGATTACATAGCGCGAGGACGCTATCGCCTGATCCATCACCATCCTCAGGTCCTGGGCCCGGATAACCTTGCGGAGCTGATGGAGCCTGAGAGCACCCCACAGAATCTGCGCATCCTGGCCACATCAGGACCCGCTGCCGCCACCAATGTTTCCGAGTCCAGCTCAGACGCCGAATCCGTTTCCCCTGCGTCAGTGAGCTCGACACCTTCAGCAGCCGCGCCCGTGCAGGCTGGTGCCAGCGAATAAGCTCTCCGCCTGGCGCGGGGCGGCTCGGTCGTTTCGTGCCACCAGGTCTTCCATGCGCTCTCTAGCGCCCTCAGTTGAGAATCGGGGCGCGCAGATCTCCGCCCGTCATCTGCTTGGGCAAGGCAAGATTCAGAATGTTCAGCAAGGTCGGCGAGATGTCGCGCAATGCACCGTCGGTGCGCAGCCGAAAGTGGTTTGCATCCTCGCTCACGTAAATGAGCGGAACCGGGTTGGTGGTGTGCGCGGTATGCGGGCCGCCGGTTACGGGATCGACCATCAACTCGGCGTTTCCATGATCGGCGGTAATCAGCCAGCTCCCGTTTCGTTCGCGCACCGCTTTGTAAATCCGCCCCAGCTGCGCGTCCACGGCCTCAACGGCTTTGATCGTCGGCTCCAGCTTGCCGGAGTGACCCACCATGTCGGCGTTGGCAAAGTTCACGACCACCAGGTCAAACGCGGTGTCATTCACGGCTTTTACAACCGCATCCCCGATTCCCTCCGCGCGCATCTCCGGGGCCAGATCGTACGTCGCCACTTTCAGAGAAGGAACCAGCACTCGGTCCTCACCGGGAAACGGCGTCTCGATCCCGCCGTTGAAGAAATAGGTGACATGGGCAAACTTCTCGGTCTCAGCAACCCGAAGGTTGCGCATGTGATGCTGCGCGAGCAGATTCGCCAGAATGTTGTCCATCGATTCGGGGAGAATGACCAAGGGCAGCTCGTACAGCTTGTCGTACTGCGTCATGCACAGGTAGTGCAGGCCCTTGGGGATCTGGCTGCGCGGAATCACCTCGTCCAGCGATTCCCAGGCATCTAGATCGCGGCCGCCGTTCTTGTTCAATCCGCTTTCGCGGGCCAGGACTCTTGTGATTTGCCGCGCGCGGTCGGCGCGAAAATTGAAATTGATGCAAACATCGTCGTCGCGAATCACCCCGTTGGGCTTGCCCGCCGCATCGGTCACTACAAACGGCACCATGAACTCATCTGTAGTTCCGGCGTTATAGCTCTCCTTGATCCGCGCCACGGCGTTTGCGTATGCGCCGCCCTCGGCCTTGCCATGCACCATGGCGTCAAAGGCCTTGCGCTCGCGTTCCCAGCGGCGGTCGCGGTCCATGGCGTAATAGCGGCCATTCACCGTGGCCAGCTTGCCCACGCCATACTCGCGCATCTTCTGTTCGAGTTGGGCGAGGTATCCTGCGCCTGAGGTCGGCCCCGTGTCGCGTCCATCCATGAAGGCATGAACGAAAACGCGCTGCACGCCTGACTCTCGCGCTGCGCGCAGCAGCGCATAGAGGTGCTGCTGGTGCGAGTGCACACCACCATCCGAGACCAGTCCGAAGAGGTGCAACTGCCGGCCGCTTTCACGGGCGCGCTGCATGGCCGTCGCGATCGCGGGATTACGGGCGAATTCACCCGAGGCAATCAGCGCATCGATGCGCGTAATGTCCATTTGTACGACGCGGCCGGCGCCGATGTTCAAGTGGCCGACTTCGCTGTTGCCCATTTGCCCGTCCGGCAGCCCCACAAAGTGCTCTGAGGCGCGGATCAGAGTGTTGGGAAACTCGCGCAGTAGCTTATCGTAAGCCGGTTTGCGAGCCAGGGCGATGGCGTTGTTCTGGGTTTCGGCGCGATAACCCCATCCATCAAGAATGGTCAGGACGAGCGGACGCTGGGTGCTGGACACGTATGAAAAGCTCCTCGCAATGAATCGGATCAGTCCTAAGGATAAACCGCCGGGCCCGGAGCTCGGTTTTCCGGATGGTCATCGAAATGGCAGTTTCGAGCGTGGCCATCCATGCCTTCTGGAACATGGGCAAGCGCAAGTTCATGGGTCCGCCTGTATTTTTCGCGCGGGGACTCGATGTCGATGACTCCTTAGTGGGCAGAGTCTCGTGAGGATTCCATGAAATCCGTCGGCCGAATTTTCGCGGGACTGGGGCAGCTTCAGGAATTCCGCTTCGTTCACTGGCTCCTGCCTGTGCTGATTT
>JASHOY010000300.1 GCA_030038435.1 Acidobacteriaceae bacterium
AGGCTTCGGCCATTTCACTGGAGCGCGGCATGGACAATGAGTGCGCCGACTTTTTTGCCAAAGTGACGGACGACCACGACTACAAGCCCTATATTGAAGCCGTGCAGCAAGGATGCCTGAGCGAAAGCGCAATGGATACCGCGCTCATCCGGCTCTTTACGGCACGTATTAAGTTGGGCATGTTCGATCCGCCGGCAATGGTCCCTTACTCCAACATCCCTGAGAGCGAGCTCAACAGCCCTGTGCATCGCGCCCTGGCGCGCAAGCTGGCTGACGAGTCAATGGTGCTATTGAAGAACGACGGAGTTCTGCCGCTGAGAGCAGGCGTGAAAAGCATAGCGGTGGTGGGTCCTCTGGCTGATCAGACGCGGGTGTTGCTGGGCAACTACAACGGAATACCGACGCATACGGTCTCCATGCTGGAAGGTCTGAGAGCCGAGTTTCCGCAGGCGAAGATCACCTTTGTTCCGGGAACCCAGTTCCTGCGCAACGATGGAAATCCCGTGCCGGACAATCTGCTGACCACGCCCGACGGCAAACCCGGGTTGAAAGCCGATTACATGAACTGGGAGGGGCTGAATCTCTCAGGCGGCGCGGCGCCCACGCCCATCACCAGCCGGATTGAAGCGAATGTCGATCTCAGCGAAAACAATTTGCCCGCCGAGGTCGCCCAAAAGAAATCTTTCAGCGTGGAATGGTCGGGGTTCCTGATGCCCGCCGATTCCGGCGACTATCTCATCGGCATTCGGACTGACGGCTTTGCCGGGGTCATGATCGACGGCAAACAGGTGGCGCAGGCGTTCAGCACCCACGGCGTGGAGGCGAACCTGGGGCGCGTTCACTTCGAAAAGGGACAGAGGGTTGCGCTGCGCGTCACCTGCGGCTCGATTAGCGGGCATCCGCACGCGCAGCTCATCTGGGCAAAGGTGAATAACGCCCCTTCACCGGAAGCGACTGCCGCGGCGAAGAACGCCGACGTCGTGATTGCCGTGGTAGGCATCACCAGCCAGCTTGAAGGCGAAGAGATGCCGGTCAGCGAACCGGGATTCCTGGGCGGCGACCGCACCAGCATCAATCTGCCTGACCCGGAAGAGAAGCTTGTTGAGGCGGTAGCCGCAACGGGCAAACCGCTGGTGGTGGTGCTGATGAACGGCAGCGCCCTGGCCGTGAACTGGATCAACGAACACGCGAATGCGGTTCTGGAGGCGTGGTACTCGGGCGAAGAGGGTGGCGCAGCCATCGCGGATACGCTGAGCGGAAAGAACGATCCCGCGGGACGGCTACCAGTCACGTTCTACAAAGACGTTAACCAGCTTCCTAATTTCGAAGACTACTCCATGGCCAACCGGACCTATCGGTATTTCGGAGGGAAACCGCTCTTTCCCTTCGGCTATGGCTTGAGCTACACCAGCTTCAGCTATAGCAAACTCAATCTGGCAAAGGCAAGAATACACGCAGGCGAGCCGGTCGACGCGGATGTAACCGTGACCAATAGCGGAAAGGTGGCGGGTGATGAGGTGGTACAGCTTTATCTGAAATTTCCCCCGGTTGCCGGCGCGCCGAATATCGCGCTGCGCGGATTCCAGAGAATTCACCTGGATGCGGGCGCGAGTGCGAAGGTTCATTTCGAGCTGAAGGGCCGCGACCTGGGAATGGTAACTGCGGATGGAGACCCGATCATCGCCAGGGGCGATTACACCATCAGTATCGGCGGCGGCCAGCCAGAGACCGGAGCGCTGGGTGTGAGCGGGCACTTCCAGGTTGACGATCAAATTGCGCTGCCGGAATAAGGAAGCACATTCCAAATGCTGATTGGCCGTCGGGCAACACGCGTTTGTTCAGAAATCCGCGCCGCTCGCCGGCTTTTTGCGGCTGATGGCCTGCCCGAGACGGCGCATGGGCTGAGAGAAATTCCGGTCGTCAATATTGCGTTTTGCGGATGAAGGTTTCCGGCGTGCCGTCGCCGGGGTTTACGAAGATGATGTCTTTGGGATCGCGGCGCGGCGCATCGATGGCGAGAAAGACGACGGGAGATTCCAGGATTTTCGGCAGGGCGTGAACGGTGCCGCGCCTGAAGGTGAGAAAGTCGCCGGGGGCAAATTCGCCGCAGTTGCCGGCCTCGCCGATCCAGAACGTGCCTTTGCCGGAGAGCACGTATAAATATTCGTCGGAGTTTTGATGGTAGTGCGGTGGGGTTTCGCGATAGACGCGGAAGATGCGGCTGCTGGCCGAGGGCTGGTCGGTCAGGTAGGTATCAAGCAGCATGGTTTCGGCGGTATCGGGAAAGGCTGCGGCGATCTGGTGCAGGTGAAAGCGGCCGCTGGATTGGTTTTCGGTCATGAACACACTCCATCGCCATGAGCCTGGAGCGTAGCAGGCACTCCGAGCCCGGTTTTCAAAACTATCATCACTCTAATGAGTCGATCCTGAAAAAGTGATTTTCACATCGTGTGCGACAGCACAAGCTGGTCGATGGGAGCCGAAACCGCCTGGCATTGGCTCCAGGCCGCCAGCAGGCTGGGCAGAAAATAGAGCCAAAAAGCTCTGAGGAGCTTGTGGAAGTTCATGGCGGCGGCCGCCAGCATGGCGTTGATCGCGTCGCCGTAAA
>JASHOY010000301.1 GCA_030038435.1 Acidobacteriaceae bacterium
ATCCCGCCGCCAACCAGTACATCCAGCGCGTCGAGCTGAATGGCCAGCCGCATCACCAGAATTGGGTCTCGTTCCACGCCATCGCCGCCGGCGGCACCTTGCACTACGATGTGGGCGCCAAGCCCAACCAGAACTGGGGTGCTGCACCAGCCGATGCGCCGCCATCGCTCAGCAATCAGCAACCGTAGCGCGTCAACGCCTCAATCAAGGGGATTTCCCGGGTCTCGATTCTGAGACCCGGGAATCACCGCAATCCCAGCGCTGCATTCTTCGCAAGTCTTCCGTGAGAGACGCTTACAACTTTTTTTCTGTCGCAAGAGTGGGAAATCACTCATTACGGCGGTCCTGATATTCACTGCCTTACCCGAATCTCCACCCTCTTAATCCCCAGCAAACTGTGCAGCGCCTCCACGCGTACCACCCCGGCGCGCCCCGCCACCGACCTTACCCAAACCGCCGCCGCGCCGCCGCAATCCTCCATCTGGAAACTCCGGTCTCCTACAATCTCGCCAGGCCCATCCACGCTCAAGGCAACCTCGCCCGCCGCAAACGCGCGCAGCGCGCCAAATTTGTCTTCCACGCCAAAGGTCACCCGCGTCGCATCCACTCCATCCGCCATCAGCTCCTCATCATCCGCGCGCAGCCAAAGGCGGTCTGCGCCGCGATCCCCCGAGAACCTTCGCGACACAACGACCTTGCCGCCCACCAGCCCATCGATCCGCAAATCTGGCCGCGTCCCATCCTCCACGGCCAAATCCGCAAAGAACGGCGGATACTTGATCCCTCCAAACTCCGTCCGGTCCGGCTGCAGCCGCGCCCGCAGCTTCCCATCCAGATACACATCCAGATGCTCGCAGTTGGAAAAAATTGCCGCGTGATTTCCCGGCCCCGCCGGCGTCTGCTCGCCAAAATCCCACCAGAAATCCGGCTCGATCACCGGCCGCACGCTTGCATCCACCTGCGCCTTGTAGAAACTCGCCCCCAGCTTTGCAATCCTGAAAACATCCACAACCCCAGGGCATTTGATCGTCTCCCACGCATTCATCAGGCTCGCATAGTCGATCGCGCACCACGCAATCACTCCGCTGATCCGCTTATTGGCCGCCGCCTTGCTGTGCGCCTGTGCATGCAGCAGCGCCTGCTGCATCTGCACATTTGCGTCACCCGCGCGCCGGTACTTTCTCGCGAAGCCCTTCCCGAAGTAATTAAACTGCCCCACAGTCTCGCTGATCAGGTACGGAACCCCCGGCACCGGCGGCAAAATCCCCACGCTCCCCACTCCGTCCGCATGATAATCGTCATACGCATACACATCCTGGTGCCAACCCTGCTCCTTCCGCGACCATGGAGTCATTGTCCCCGAAGTCTGCCGCGTCCCATCCATGGCATACGCCACTTCCCGCGTCTTCGTATATAACTCCGGATCGTTGTGCGACTCGTTCACCCGCACCCCCCAGATCACAATCGCGGCATGATTCCTGTCCCTCAGCACCATCTCGCGCACATCGCGCACCACCCGCTCCTTGAATTTAGCGTCACCCAGATACTGCCATCCCGGCGTCTCCTCCCACACCATCACGCCCAGCTCGTCGCATGCATCCAGAAACGCCTCTGACTGCGGGTAATGCGAGCAGCGCACCATATTGCAATTGAGTTCCCGCTTCAGCATTTCCGCATCCCGCCGCATTACCCGGTCCGGCATCGCAAATCCCGCATAGGGAAAAATCTCGTGCCGGTTGAGCCCGAAAATCTGCAGCCGCGTCCCGTTAAGAAAAAATCCCTCCAGCTCAAACCGCGCATCGCGGAATCCTACCCGCGTGCTATACGCATGAGCCGCACGTCCGGCCTCAAACAGCGTCACCTCCAGGTCATACAGCCGCGGATTGTCGACGTCCCACAGCGCGACGTTCTCCAGATGCACCAGCGTCAGCTCCACATCCTGTTGCGGCTTTTCAATGGTTGCCTCTTGCGCCGCCCGCGCCACCACGCGCTGGCCATCGCGCAACTCCGCTTCCAGCCGCACCTTTGCCGGCAGCTCTCCCGCCGCATCCACGCCGCACTTCAATTCCAGGCGCCGCCCCGCATCCATCACCTTCACCGGCTTCGCAAACACGTCGCGAATAAAAATCTGCGGCACTGCGCGCAGCCTCACCGCTCCCGTAATCCCTGCCGCCATCAGATAGTCCACTGACTTCGGCCCCCGCGGCGAGCCGGACGGCGGCGCATCAAGCCACCTTCCATCCACCGCCACCGCCAGCACATTGTCGCCGCCATGCAGCATCCCGGTAATCTCTCGTTCTACCGGCAAAAAACCGCCCTCGCGTCCCTGGAGAGCGTGTCCATTCACCGCGGGCGTGACGCCTTCCATCACCCGGTCGAAAAGGGCAAACACCCTAAGGCCGTCAAATTCGCGGGGAAGCGAAAAATGCCGCCGGTAAATCCACACATCTTCCCACGCCGCCGGATCCCAGTTCCGCCACGAAAGGGGCGCCACGCAATGGGGCACCGTAACCCGGTTGAAAGCGCTGTCCGCAAATGCGGCTTCCATCGCGCCCTGCGTCATCTTTCCGCCAAACAGCCAGTCTCCATCGAGTCGCAGCACGCGCACGGCCGCTCCGCGCTGTCCCGCCGCAACCGCACCCCAGCTCTTCAAGACCGGCGCCGCAGCAGCCGCAATCCCGCCACGCAAAAACTCTCTCCGCGACACCCCACTTTGCCCAATCACCTCATCTGCCAATTGCTTTTCCTCCCGCAGAATTCATCTGCATTTATTTGGAGACCGGTCACCGAATTCGCCGGAAAGCTCTCGCGCCTTCAAACCAACACGCTTTTCAGTGTAATAAACCAAGCAATTCGCCCGCTCACGATGCGCCGCGCGAACCCAACCGGCTTGCTCCCACGGTCTGTGAGGCAGTGAACCGCCAGTAATTGGCGGGCAAGCCAGGCCTCAACTCTCCACTTCGTTCACCGCATCAGCCATTTCACTCGGTGCGCAGCGCCTTCTGCGGATCAAGACGCGAGGCGCGCGAGGCGGGAAGCCAGACGGCAAGAAGCGCCACCGCGCACAGAATCACCGGAACAGTTGCAAATGCCATCGGATCCCAGGCTTTGACGCCGAAGAGAAAGCTGGCCAGAAAGCGCGTGAGACCGAAACCCGCTCCGAGGCCCAGCACAATCCCCGCGATGGCCAACCGCATGCCCTGCCAGACCACAAACTTGCGAATGCGTCCGCGGTCGGCGCCGAGCGCCATGCGGATGCCGATCTCCTGCGTGCGTTGTTGCACCGAATACGCCATCAGTCCGTAAATGCCGATGGCCGCCAGGATGAGCGCACAAACTCCGAAGATCGTAAGCAGAAGCATATTGAAATCCTGGCTCGCCGTGGACTGCGCCACGATCTCCGTCATGGGGCGCACGTTGGCCACCGAAAAGCCTCCGCTGGCCAGGCGAAGCTGCCGGGTAATCGCGGGGATGTACTGGTGCGGATCACCGTGAGTGCGCACCAACCAGGTCACGGGACTGATCTTTGCATCCAATGCTGTCACGCCGTCTGTGACTTGGGCCGTAGGGACAATCATCTGTGGCTGCGGATCGCGGTTGAGCCCGGCGTCATGGATATCGGCAACCACGCCGACAATCTCTCGCGGAGGCTCGGCAAACTGCGGCCCATCGCCCTTACCGATAAGGATCTGTTGGCCAAGAGGATTCTGCTTCGGCCAGTACTTCTTGGCCATCGCCTGATTGATGATGGCCACGCCGGGAGCCGATCCATCATCGTCATTGGTGAAAGCGCGGCCCCGCAGGATGGAGATCCTGAAGACCTTGAAATATCCGGGAGAGGCGTCCATCCAGCCTGCTCCGCCGGTCCACGGGCTTTTGCCCGTAGGTCGCCCGATGATATTGAAGGGAAGACCGTAGCCGCCCTCAAGGGGCACGCAGCAACCGAGCGCCGAAGCCTCTACACCGGGGATGGCGTCCAGACGCTCCCTGCCGTCGCGCGAGACCTGCGCCACTCCGGCCGTCTTCATAAAGCGGTCGCCGGTCAAAGACATTTGCAGCGTCAGAACGTTGTGCGCGTCGAAGCCGGGATTCACGTTACGCAGCGCAAGATAAGTCCGGATCAGCAGCGCCGCCCCTATCAACAAGACCAAGGCCAGCGAAACTTCGCTGACCACCAGCAGCGAGCGCGCCCTTCCCTGGCGAAATCCCGTGCCCGCACGGTTGCTGCCCTCTTTGAGTGCATTGTTCAGGTCGGGCCGCGAAGCACCGATGGCAGGAAAAAGTCCAAACAGGACTCCGGTGATCGCGCATACGCCCAGCGTAAAAGCGAGCACCCGCCAGTCGATGCCCACAGCCACTCCGTGTTTGCCAATGCGCGGCAATCCCGCAGGGCTCACCGCCAGCAGCGCGCGCACGCCGGCCAGGCCCAGCACCAGACCGAGAACGCCGCCGGTGAGCGCCAGCACCAGGCTTTCCGTCAGCAACTGCCGCACGATGCGCAGCCGGCCGGCGCCCATCGCCGCCCGGATCGCGAACTCCCGCTTGCGCCCCGCCGCCCGTACCAGCAACAGATTGGCCACGTTTGCGCAGGCGATCAGCAGCACAAAGCTGACCGCTCCCAGCAAAATCAAAAGGGACTTGCGCGCCCCTGAAACGATCGAGTCGCGCAGAGTCACAACCTTGAAGCCATCCTTCGGGCCGATTCCATTCGCGTAGCGGCGCCGGTAATCGTTGGCGGCGAGTTTCAACTCCGCGTTCGCCTGGTCCAGAGTCACCCCCGGTTTCAGCCGGCCTGCAACAAAGAAGTAGTGCCCCATGGTTGTGCTGTTCGCGTCGATCTGGAATGGGACCCACAGATCAGCCCGGGGATCGCTGACGAACGACCTGCCCAGCACGCCGATGACCGTATAACTTTCATTGCTGAGTGAAATCACGCCTCCCACAACCTTGGGATTGCCCCCGAACCGGCGCTGCCAAAACCCATAGCTGATGACTACAACGTGCCCGCCATGGGGACTGTCTTCCCGGGGTGTGAAAGTGCGGCCAAGCAGCACACGCGCGCCGAAGAGCCGGAAATAATCGCGCGAGACGCGCAGACCTTGCACCTGCTCAGGAACGTCGCCGGTCAGATTGAAGCCCGGCCCTCCGAAGTCATACGCAGTTACATCCTGGAATACGCTGGTCTGCGCCCTCCAGAAGTTATAGTTCACCGGCGAGGCAAAGGGGTAAATGCTGTTGGAAAAGACGTTGGCAAAGCGCACGATGCGGCCCGCATCCGGATAGTCGAGCGGTTTCAGCAGCACCGTATTCACCACGCTGAAAACCGCGGTGTTGGCCCCGATGCCCAGGGCCAGAGCGGCAATGGCAGTTACCGTAAAAGCCGGGTTCGCAATCAACAGGCGCAGGGTATGCCTGAGGTCATCGCGAAAATCACCCATGATCTTCACCGCCTTGAGAGTTGCCCTTGGCTGGCGCCGGGGAAGGAACGCGCTGCACATACAGAGGGGCGCAGCAGAAGGGGAAGCTGACGGACTCCATTGTATGACCGGTTGTTTGGCTCAGAGGGGAGCAGATAAATTAGCGGTCCGTCTCCACCCGCTCGGTAATTAGCGCTGGAATTCCATCCACGACAGGAAAACGCCGTCTGCACTCGACGCACTCTAAGTGCCCGGCCTCCACGCGGAGATCGCCATGACACGCCGGACAGGCAAGCACGCCCATGATCGCAGCATCGAGTTTCAGCAGTTGCGCAGGCATTTCATGCACGAGAGGCGATTCGCAGGTCGACCGGTAAGCCTCATCGGAAAGGATGGATGGACCCACGGGCCACGATCATTGTACGGTGACATCGCTTCCGGCGGCATTTGCCTCCGGCCCGCGCTTGTGTCGCCCCGTCAACTCGTGCTCGATGCGCTCCAAGGTTTCCGCACGTGAAAACTCATAGGCCACGCGAATGCCGTTGAAGATGGCGTTGTCGTTCGAAGATCCATGCCCGATGATGCACACGCCGCGCACGCCCAGCAGGGGCGCGCCGCCGTACTCGGTGTAATCGAGGCGCCGGCGAAAATCATTGAACGCCCGCCGCGAAAGCAAGGCGCCCACCTGGGCAGTCACCGTGCGCGTCAGCGATTCGCGCAGCACGTCGCGCACAAACCGGCCGATGCCTTCGCTGGTCTTCAGCGCCACGTTGCCCACGAATCCGTCGCATACAATCACGTCGGCGTTTCCGTTGAAGATGTCGCGGCCTTCCACGTTGCCGATGAAATTGAGAGGCAGTGCCTTGATCAGCGCAAAGGCCTCGCGCGTCAGTTCGTTGCCCTTGGTTTCTTCTTCGCCGATGGAGAGCAGCCCGACGCGCGGCTTATGAATCTTCAGCACGCTTCTGGCATAGATCTCGCCCATCACCGCGAACTGCCCCAGGTTGTGCGCCTTGCAGTCCACGTTCGCACCCACATCCAGAAGTACGCAGGGATTTCCCTTGGAAGTGGGCATCGGCGTAGCCAATGCCGGCCGGTCCACTCCGGTGATGGCCCCCAGCACCATCTTCGCCGTGGCCATTGCCGCGCCGGTGTTGCCCGCGGTCACAAAGCCCGCAGCCTTTCCCTCACGCACCAGTTTCAGCCCCACGCGCATGGAGCTGTCTTTTTTGGTGCGGAGAGATTGCGATGCTTTTTCATCCATCGCGATACGCTCCGACGCATGGTGAATCACGATGGGCAGGTCTTCGTTTTCCAGGTGTTCATCCAGAAGATCGCGAAGCTCCGGTTCCGGGCCTACCAGGTGCACACGCACCGGAAGGGCACGGCAAGCCAGAATCGCGCCCCGAATCTCCGGCTCAGGAGCCTTATCGGACCCGACAGCGTCAAGCACGATTTCCGTGAACATGGTCGCCCGGAACTACTTGGTCTCTTGTGTTTCGCCGTAGCTCCGGCTCCGATAGGTCTTGCACTTCGGGCAGGCGCGGTGCGGCAACTTCTTTTCGTGGCAATTGGGGCACTCGGAAAGGCCGCTCGAGCTCAGAAAATCGTGCGCGCGGCGATTGGCAGTGCGGCGCGTCGAGTGGCGCCTTTTCGGGTTAGGCATGATGCAATTCCTTTCGTCTGCTTCGCCGCGAACTCCAGCCTCTCGCTTACTGCGAACGCGCAAAAAGCTTCGGCGCCCACTTTCCGCCTCAATTCCGGTCCAGGCAAAGCGTCCCTTCTCTCAAAGGGCTGATATTTCAGGACTTGATCCGGCTGCGCAACCCTGCCAGTGCTTCCCAGCGGGGGTCGGCTGGACTCTCCTCGCAGGTGCACAACCGGTGGTTACGATTCGCGCCGCAGCGCGGGCAAAGTCCTTTGCAGTCCGACTTGCACAGCGTCCTGACCGGCAGGGCCAAAAGCACCTGCTCCCGCAGCACATCCTCAAGCAACAGACTGTCTTTTTGATAATACCCGATTTCGGTTTCAGGCGCAGTAATCGAGCGCTCCGGAGCGTCCGAATCCACCCCGATCGGCCTGAAGATCAGGTCGAAATCAGAGGCCAGCGGCACATCCACCGGTTCCACGCATCGTGCGCAAGGCATCTGGAACCGGCCCGCAAACCGCCCCTGCAGGCGAAAGTCCGGTACTATCTCTTTCGGGCCCCGGTGCTCGTGCAGCACTTCCGCACGTCCGGATGTGGCCAAAAGTCCTTTTTGCTCTATTTGTTCGCCGAAATCTATCGCCCCCGAAGCCAGTTCCAGGTCAAACTCCACCGGCTCCCGCTCCAACTCACTGACGATGAATTCCATACTTCAAGGTTAAAGCATTTTGCGTCGCAGCGGGCCGGAAACCGCCTCCCGTCGGCGTGGCTCCCTGCCGTGCAACTTCTTGTTCAAGGTTGTGTTCAAATGGGCATACACTGGAACGCGACTAAATGCGTTCCAGGCAAGGCGAAAGGCTTCGCCAGGAGGTTGTGATGAAATTGCTCCGTCCTCTCCGCTGGCTTCTGCTGGTCTTGGCAGTGGCCCTGATCCCCGCCGCATCCTACGCCGGGGTTTTTATCAGCGTCGGCTTCGCTCCGCCACCGCTGCTCGTTTATGACCAGCCTCTATGCCCGCAGCCCGGCCTGATCTGGACTCCTGGCTACTGGGCTTACGGCCCCGACGGCTATTACTGGGTGCCTGGCGCATGGGTTCCGGCGCCTTACGTGGGCGCGCTCTGGACTCCTGGCTATTGGGGCTGGGGTGGCGGCATGTACCTCTGGCACCCCGGATATTGGGGCCCCCACGTCGGATATTACGGCGGAATAAACTACGGCTTCGGCTATTTCGGCATCGGCTTTGTCGGTGGTATGTGGCGTGGTAATACCTTTGCCTATAACACAGCAGTCTGGCACGTGAACACGATGTATGTGCACAACACCTACGTCAACCGCACCGTAATCGACAATCATTACGTGGATCGTGGGAGCCATGTGGCATTCAATGGCGGCCCGGGTGGCATCCGCCACGCACCGACAGCTCAGGAGCGCACATATATGAACGAGTCGCACATGGGGCGTACCTCGTTCCAAACGCAGCACGTCGATGCAGCCATGCACGACCACAACGCCTACTACAACGTCAACCACGGCCGGCCGAACAATATCGTGACCTCGCGTCCGCTGGGCAGGGAAGGAAGCCCCGCATCAGCGCAGCGCAATGAGATGACGCGTCCGCAGCAGCCGCAATACCGGCCGCAGCAGCAACAGCAATACCGTCAACCGGAGAATCGGCAGCAACCGCAATCGCGTCCGCAGCAGTATCGTTCCCAGCCGCAACAGCGTCCTGAGAATCACGGCGGCGAGCGACCTCAGGGACATGATGATCACGGCCACGACAGATAAGCAATCCAACGGGGAAGCCACATGAAGAGGCCCACGGTTCGCCGCGGGCCTTCTTATATGCTGGTAATGTCGCTCTGGCCATGATTCGCAACCCTCAACCTTTAAGGAACTCGTGAATCCAATCATCAACAATCTCCAAATTGATCCGCGGAGATGATGCACGAAAGACGAGATTTCACCCGGTCAATGGCCACTTCTGTCCACATCTGGTCCAGTTTTTGAGGGCGCTCACATCAACCATCGCCAGGATCAGTCTCAAGAGATATTCCCGCTCCCCCTTAAGAGCGGTGAGGAAAGCAGGCGGCCTCTTTGACATCATTCTTATCGACGGGGAACATAGAAAAGAATGTGTTGAAATCGCCCGTTCCTTTCTGAATCCCAATGGAGTGGTCATCGTTGACAACACGGTTGCTCACCCGATACTCACAGAAACCATCCAGAAGGTATTCGGGGATGGAAAAATCCGCATTTTCCGCAATTGGGCACCTGGCATCCTGCACCCCAATGAAACCACGGTAGTCGAGGACATACCCGTTCAGGCCGGAGTCTGAACCGCATTCAGAACCTCTGGTCTCCGGGATCACTCCGGGACTCACTCTCGATTCAGTTCCGGTTCACCCCTCAGCGGGCCACCGGCTCCATACCTGCAATTTCCACTTCGATGCCGCCGTATTCGGGGTGCTCATTTTCGCGAACGCGGTAGGCCAGATCAATCAGGCTACCCTGAGTCAACCCCAGTGCGGTTGCTCGCACCGCAAGGTCCCATCCTACCGCGCGTATCGAGCCCGTCGTTGCGGGCAAGGCCGGTCCGCTGCCCTCGCTTGAAGAGCGCTCCTGGGCCAGTTCCATGCACACATGCCGGTCCTTCATGATGCGCGGCGCGGTCAGCAGCCTCGCGCGCCGCGCCACAAACAGCGGCTCAGGATTCCCGTGCCCGAGCGGTTCCATCTTGCGCAGCCAGCCCGCAATCATTGGTGTGATCCGGTCCAGCGGCAACTGCGCGTGAATGCGCAGCAACCTTTCCGGCTGGCGCGCCGCCAGGTGTTCTTCGGCATACAGGCGCAATCGCCGCTTCAATTCGGGAAGAGAATTGGCCGGCAGCGCAAACCCGACGGCAAATGCATGGCCGCCGAAGCGCGTAAACATCCCTGCACAACTCTCGATTGCATTGAGCAGGTGAAATCCATCCACCGAACGTCCCGACCCGTGGGCCACGCCGTCTTCCACGCTGACCACAATGGCCGGCTTGGCCGTGCGCTCCACCACGCGCGAAGCCAGTATCCCGATCACGCCGCGATGCCAGGCGGCGCCGTCCACCACCAGCAGCCGATCGGCAATTAGCTCCGCGTCCATCGCCAGGCGGGTCTCGATCACGCCCAGCGCCGCAGCCTCTGCATCGCGCCGTTCCCTGTTAAGTCGCTCCAGCTTGGCGGCAAGTTCCGCCGCCCGCATCGAATCGCGCGTCAAAAACAGCTCTACTACCTCCGAAGCCACATCCATACGTCCCGCCGCGTTGATCCGCGGAGCCAGCCGGAACGCTATGTCAAAGCCGGTAAGCTGCCGCACTGCCGGATCCAGCGACGCCGCGGCAAACAGCGCCCTCAATCCCACGCCCACCGGCCGCCGCAATTCGCGCAATCCCAGCGCGGCAATTGTGCGATTCTCTCCGCGCAGGGGCACGGCGTCAGCAATGGTCGCAATTGCCGCCATCTTCAAAAAACTGGGCAGCGTTTTCTCGCGCGTGCGTGCCACATCGCGCCGCTCCAGCAATGCTTGCGCTACTTTGAGCGCAATTGCCGCCCCGCACAGCGATTTTTCCGGATACCCGCATCCCGGCTGGTTCGGATTCAGGATGACGGTCGCCGGCGGCAACGCATCGCCCGCGCTGGGAAGGTGATGATCGGTCACGATCAGGTCGAGGCCGATTCGCTGCGCAGTCTCCGCCTCGGCAAAAGCGCGCATTCCCGTGTCGACAGTCACCACAAGGCGTGCGCCATCGGCATACGCAGCTTCCAACACGCTCGATTGCAGCCCGTAGCCTTCATTCAGCCGGTGCGGCACATGAAAGCGCGCCACCCCGCCCAGCATTTCGATCGCCGTTTTCAGCAGCACTACTGCGGTCGTGCCATCCACGTCGTAATCGCCATAGAGCAGCACCGGCTCCCGCTGCGCAATGGCCCGCTCCAGCCGTTCAACGGCGGTTTTCATACCTAGCATGAAATACGGATCGTGCAGGTCTGTGAATTCAGGATTCAGGAAGGCGCTGGCCTGGCGCGCATTGGTGACGCCGCGCGCTACCAGCAGTTCCGCCACCACCTGCGGCAGGCGAGCTTCCCGCGCCAGCGCCGCAGATGCTTCCAGGTCGGGCTCCGCTACCAGCCAACGCTGCGGAGGCAGCCCCCGCGGCGCCGCCGCAGGCGATTCCAGGGCCTCGCCCGCCGCGACTTCCGCTCTTCCCGCCGCGCTCACCCGCTTTACTCGTCCTCGCCGTCGTGATGCACGTCGTCGATCACGATGTCCTGAAAACTTTCAATGTCTTCGAGCAGTGTTTGATAGCGCTCATACCATTCGGTCGTGGTCTCGTGCAGAAAGACGATTCCCTGGTAAATGAAGCCGAGTTGGATATAGCCCAGCATCCCCGAATACTTGCGCAGCCACTTGGCCTCCACCAGTTCCGAGGCCTCTTCGTCGGGAAAGTTCATCTCGTTGGCTTCTTCCACCAGCGAATCCACTTCCTCGCGTTCCAGGGTCACTTCGCTGAAGGTCACAAAGGGGGCGCCAACGTGCTTGGCCATCTCCACAAAATCTTTCCACGCATCGGGATTGTCTTTGCCCTCCCAGAGGACCGAAGAAATGTCGTCGGTGACGAATCCCGGAAGCCGGCGCAGACCGTGCCCCTCGATAAAGGCCACCATGTCGTCTTTGAGGGAGAGTAAATTGTCAGTGCTCATAGTCAAGCAATCATTTTCGCAGATGCGGGCGGCTTTGGAAGGGCATTTGTGGAAACTTCGTCTCCCCGCCCTCCAGGCTTTACTCTGGAATCAAGCCTGCACCAGGAGGATGCCCGTTTGCCACGGTTTGAACGCCATGTCTTCGTATGCCACAATGTCCGCCCGCCTGAAGCGCCCCGTCCTTCCTGCACCAGTGACGGAAAAAGCGAACTGCATGCCCGCCTTCAGCAACTCAGCAAAGAGGCGGGACTCGCCGGGCGCGTGCGCATCAACAAATCCGGGTGCCTCGATCAATGCGAACATGGCCCCACGGTGGTCATCTACCCTGATGCGGTTTGGTACGGCAACGTGCAACCCGGAGACGCCGCCGAAATCGTCGCCGAACATCTGGTCGCCGGCCGTCCCGTAGAGCGACTGCGCATCGCCGAAGATTGCCTCAATGCCAAATCCTGTCCGCATCGCAGCTAAGGCGAGGTTCAGGCCCGCGGCCTGATTCACACCCGCAACATTGCGCGCCAAGCCGAGCTTCGAATGTCGGCGAACCTATGTTGGCCTCCGTCATTAACGGGCGCCGTCGACGGCTTCCGCAGGTAAGCCCTGCGCCAGGCCTTCTTCAAGATGGAAACAGCAATTCAGTGGCCGCGGGCAGCGTAGTTATGCGCTCGCGGCGCCGCGGAATCCGCGCCACCGGCGAAGCCAGCAATCCGGCGATCTCGCGCAACTCCGCGCGCGCACGACCGATCACGTCGGCCGCGGCCTCGCGCTTCCGCGCGGTCTCGCTGCCGGCTGCAAGCGCTTCGGCTCCATGCTGCCGATGCCCCTGATCGAGGGCCTGACGCGCGCCCACCAGTGTGTATCCTTCCTGGTGCACAAGCCTCTTGATCTCCAGCGCCATCTCCACGTCGCGACGCCGGTAAAGCCTCTGCCCGGTTCCGCTCTTGTTCGGCTTAAGCTGTGGAAACTGCGTCTCCCAAAAGCGCAGAACATAAGTCTCCACTTCGCAAATGCGCGCCACATCCCCAATCTTGAAGTAGAGACGGTCGGGAATGGTGGGCGCATCAACAACAACGCGTTTGCGGGAAAGTTGCGTAGCCATAATACCGGGATATGTCGCGGCTCTTCGCCGCGGACCTCGCTCTAGTCGAAGTATAGGTCACATTTCGGGCTTCTTGTGAAGGGCAATTTTGCATTTGGCATCCTTTTGGTCACCAGATAAGCTGACCTGCCGTCATCATCGTCTTGCTGCGTCTCTCAGGATTCCCCCGCATTCGCCATTGCCTTGCCGCTCGCATGCTTCACTGCTGAACGAGTTGTCGACCCCTGCGGCGCCGCCCGCAAATACTGCACCGGCCAATTCATCTTTTCGCCCAGAGCTGCCGCCGCATGCAATGGCCAGTAGGGATCGCGCAGCATCTGCCGCGCCAACAGCACCATGTCGGCTTCGCCGCTGGCTACAATTCCATTCGCCTGCTCAGGCT
>JASHOY010000302.1 GCA_030038435.1 Acidobacteriaceae bacterium
TATAACTTCAATGGGTTGGTGCGCCACTATTACATGCGTCAGATGCCCAGCCAGGCAGACATCCAGGTAAGCCTGGTTCCTGCCAAGCAGCGCCACCTGCAGAGTCACGAGATCGCCAAGCGTTTGCGCCCGGTGCTTGACGCCATCGCCGGCCAGTATGGTGCGCGCGTTCAGGTAACGGAAGTGCCGCCAGGGCCGCCGGTACTGCAAACCCTGGTGGCTGAGGTTTACGGACCCACCCTCGATGGTCAGCTTCGCGTGGCGCAACAGATCAAATCAGTCTTTCTGCACACGCCCGGCGTAGTGGATACGGACTGGTACGTTAATGATCCGCAGCCACGCCTGAGGATTCGCGTGGACCAGGTAAAGGCTGCACAGAATGGCATTGCCGTCAGCACGGTGGCGCATGCGCTGGCGCTAGCCACATCGGGAGTGACTGCCGGCCTGCTCCACGATCCGGCAGTGCGCGAACCGATTCCGCTGATGGTGGAAATCGACCGCGCCGATCGATCCTCGGCGCAGGGTCTGGAGAACATCAAGCTGCCCGGTTCCGATGGTTCCATGGTTTCGCTGCGCGAACTGGTCACCATCGACCGCGACGTCATTGCCCAGAATATCTATCACAAGAATCTGAAGCGCGTGGTTTACGTGACCGGCGACGTGGCCGGAGCCGAAGAGAGCCCGGTTTACGCGATCCTCAAGATGAATCGCCAGCTCGATCATCTGCGTCTCCCCAGCGGTTACATCCTGCAGCGCTATAACGCCGAACAGCCCAGATACACAGACAGATATTCGATGAAGTGGGATGGCGAGTGGCAGATCACGATCGAAGTCTTCCGTGACCTGGGAATTGCCTTTGCTGCGGTGTTGGTGCTGATTTATGTGCTCGTGGTGGGGTGGTTCCGTTCCTTCGTGGTACCGCTCATCATCATGGCGCCGATTCCACTCACGCTGGTCGGCATTCTGCCCGCTCACGCCATCCTGGGCGCATTCTTTACGGCCACTTCGATGATCGGCTTCATTGCCGGCGCCGGCATCATCGTGCGCAATTCGATTATCCTCGTGGACTTCATCGAGCTGCGCTGGCGCCAGGGCGTCCCGCTGGCGCAAGCCGTCATCGACGCCGGCGCCATCCGTTTCCGCCCCATGCTGCTGACCGCCGCGGCGGTAGTGGTGGGCGCCAGTGTGATACTCACCGACCCCATCTTCCAGGGACTCGCCGTGTCGCTGATGGCGGGTGCAGTGGCCTCGACCTTCCTGTCGTGGCCGACGATCCCGATTCTCTACTACATGGTTCACGCGCATCGCGATGCGGCGATTACGTGCGAACCTGAAACCGAAGCCGCAACTAGGGCCTGTTAACACTATTGGGATGGCGGCGCCGGGAGCCAGATTTGCCGAGTTCTAGAAGCGAGGAGCGTGCTGTGGTCAATCCCTGGAGCGACGAGCGACAACGAAATCGGGAAATCTGGCCCCGTCCCTTCGGGTTGCGGCGTAAATTCGGCCATACTTCATTGCCGGCCTCGACGGTGGGGCCTGCCACAGCTTTCGGCCGTCCTCTCGACTCCACCCCACGGACAAAGAACTGTCCGCGGGGACCCCGGTGTCTGGCCGAATTTACACTCGCAACGCCATCCACCCCAATAGTGTTAACAGGCCCTAGATAAGGAGCGATCCCATGACCACGGAGCGCAGCGTGCGTTTATTGGCCGGCGTCATGATTCTGTTATCACTCGGCCTTTCTTATTACTTCTCTCACTACTGGCTCTGGCTGGGAGTCTTCGTGGGATTGAACCTGCTACAGTCCGCATTCACCAACTGGTGCCCGGCGATGGCCATCTTCCGCGCCATGGGCTTGCGCGACGCAAGTAACGGTTAGGCCGGCCCTGAAACTTCGCTGGATTTCGCCCCGGGAAGATTACGAGTCACCGGAATCAGAGCGCACAAAAATTCTGGCGTGATCGAGCTTGCCGGCGATTAAGTTCAGATTACTGTCCTAAAACGGCAGACATCGAAAACTTCAATACCCGGAAGGCAAAAAATATTACTTCCCTTCTGAGATTTCCCGCTGGTAGTATGCAATGACTGAAAGCAGCGGAGAAATTCATCGCCAAGTTGAAGAAAAACGATTTATCAGGAAAACGATTTCTGCGCTGAAGTGGCGTCGCGGAAGCGAACAAATCATTCCTGCTTCGCGCGCCTGCGCCTTGGAGAGTCAGACGGAGCAAATGGAATTGCTTTGTCTTGAGAGGATCGAATACTCGCGCTCGAAAAACACTGGGGGGAACAGAATGGTCAAGCTGAGATTCTTCGCTGCCGTTATCGCTGTAGCATTCATGAGCCTTGGCAGCGAAAGGCCCACCCGAGCCCAGGTTCAAACTGAGTTGCCTCCACTGGTTCCGGGAGCGAAGCCGGTGACCGTGGAGCACATCAGGATTCATGCAGCTTCGCTGGAGGGAAATCTGGAAGGGGAAGCTGTCGATCGCGACGTAATCGTCTTCCTGCCGCCGAGCTACTTCAAAAACAAGCACCGGCGCTATCCCGTGGTGTACGCGCTGCACGGATATTCAATCGGCGCGGAACAGTGGACTCATGAGATCCGCGTCCCGCAGACGATCGAAGGCGCTTTCGCCAAGGGCGCCAAAGAAATGATCGTGGTTTTGCCCGACTCGAAGACGGTATATGGCGGATCGATGTACTCCAGCTCTGAAACTACCGGCGATTTCGAGCGATTCATTTACCACGACGTGGTGACTTATATCGATGCGCACTACCGGACGATCCCCGACCGCCGGGCTCGCGGCCTGGTTGGACATTCTATGGGAGGCTACGGCGCGCTCCGCATCGGGATGCAGCACCCGGAGGCATTCGGAAGCCTTTACGTGATGAGCCCTTGCTGCCTCTCGCACATGGGGGGCGGTGGACCAAGTTCCAATCCGGCTCAACAGCAGGAGATGGAAAAGCAACTTGAGGCCGTGAAGACACCGGCTGATGCCGCAAACCTGCCTTTCTTTACCAAAGCGCAATTGGCCAGTGCAGCCGCGTGGTCGCCGGATCCTAAGAATCCTCCACTGTACCTGGATTTGCCGTTCAAGAATGGCCAGCTCCAGCCCGACGTCCTCGCGAAATGGACGGCAAATTCACCGCTGGCTTTCATCGATCAGTACATAGACAACCTTCGCCAATATCGCGCCATAGCTTTGGACGTGGGAGACGAGGATGGTCTGCGTTTCGATACCGCAAAGGTCCACGAGATTCTCGACAGCTACGGGATTAAAAACAGCTTCGAGATTTATCACGGCACGCACACCAGCGCGGTGGCTTACAGATTTCAAGACCATGTTATGCGATTCTTCAGTCAGAATCTGTGCTCGACCAAGCAGTGTAAGTGAAAGGTTCGTAAAAAACGACACTTTGCCTGCCGGAGGGCGCCCTTTGCTGTCATGGTCGGCGCATCCCGCGCAGGTATGTGCAAGCGGCGAAACAGCTATAACCCGCCACTGTCTGAGTAAAACGGTTTTTCAGGGCAAAGAACGATTGACAGCCCGAATTGCACCGATTACATTTGTGGGGCGATTCAACAGGCCTTCGCTGGCGCGAGATAGAAAGAGAGACGCGCAACTCTGCGGGCCCGGTGGGGAAATCATGAATATTTTGAAGCTGCGCAACTTTGTGACTGGACTTTTGAGCTGCGGAGCGGTTTGCATAGCCGGAGCGCAGCAGGCACAACAACCAGCCTATCTCAACACCGACCTGCCCGCTGCAACCAGGGCGGCAGACCTGGTCGGCCGCATGACGCTCCAGGAAAAGGCCTCGCAGTTGGTGAATGACGCCCGCGCCATTCCTCGCCTCGGCGTTCCCGCATATAACTGGTGGAGCGAAGCCCTGCACGGAGTTATCAATACCGGTGTAACCGAGTTTCCTGAGCCCATCGGCCTGGGCGCTACTTTCGACGTGGCAGGGATTCACGCCATGGCCACCGAAATCGGCATCGAGGGACGCATCAAGCACGTGCAGGATGTGCGCGCCCACCATGTGGGCATCATGGGCGGCCTCGATTTCTGGGCGCCGAATCTTAATATCTTTCGCGACCCTCGCTGGGGCCGCGGCCAGGAAACCTACGGTGAAGATCCCTTCCTGACCGCCCGCATGGGCGTAGCTTACGTCACCGGCATGCAGGGCGATAACCCGAAATATTATCTCGCCATCGCCACTCCCAAGCACTTCGACGTGCACAGCGGTCCAGAACCAACCCGGCACTTTGCCGATGTGGATGTGAGCAAACATGACGAGCTTGACACCTACGAGCCGGCCTTTCGCGCCGCCATCGTGCAAGGAAAAGCCGGATCGATCATGTGCGCATACAACGCCATCAATGGGCAGCCGGCCTGCGCGAATCAATACTTTCTGCAGCATCTGCTTCGTGGCGAGTGGGGTTTTCAGGGTTATGTGGTTTCTGACTGCGACGCGGTGCATGATATCTACACCGGCCACCATTACCGGCCCACGCAGGCGCAGGCTTCGGCCATTTCACTGGAACGCGGCATGGATAATGAGTGTTACGGCGGGGTCCTGAATCCTAAAGACGACACCGATTACAAGCCATATATCGACGCGGTGCAGGAGGGGTATCTCTCCCCGAGCGCAATGGACACCGCACTTATCCGCCTGTTTACGGCGCGCATAAAACTCGGCATGTTCGACCCTCCCGACATGGTCCCCTACACCAAGATCCCTGAAAGTGAACTGAGCAGCCCGGCCCACCGGGCGCTGGCGCGAAAACTGGCGGATGAATCGATGGTGCTGCTGAAGAACGACGGCACGCTGCCACTCAAACCGGATGTCAGGAGCATAGCTGTAGTCGGCCCGCTCGCAGACCAGACCCAGGTTCTTCTGGGCAACTATGCTGGCACGCCTACGCACACGGTTTCGATGCTCGAGGGACTGAAGGCGGCATTTCCAAATGCGAAAATCACTTTCGTTCCGGGAACCCAGTTCCTGCGCGACGAAGGGAACCCAGTGCCCGATGATTTGTTGACGACGCCCGACGGAAAGCCCGGTCTCAAGGCCGAGTACAGCAAACTTGAGGGGATGGGATTCCTGCGCGGCGGGACGCCAACCCCGATGGCCACTCGAATCGAAGCCAACGTCAACCTCAACGAAAACAACTTACCTGCGGAAGTTGCCGGGACCAAGTCGATCGCGGTGCGCTGGACGGGAACCCTCACCGCACCGGATTCCGGAGACTATCTCGTCGGCATTCGGGCTGACGGCTTTGGCATTGTCACCGTGGATGGAAAGCCTGTGGCGCGGGAGTTCCGCACGCAAGGCGTCGAAGCAAAAGTCGGACGTGTACATTTCGAGAAAGGGCACCAATATGCGCTGAGCGTCATGTACGGTGCGATGAGCGGCCAGCCGCATGCGCAACTGATCTGGGCAAAAGTGGATAACACTCCTTCGCCCGAAGCCGTTGCAGCTGCAAGGAAAGCTGACGTCGTTATAGCCGTCGTAGGCATTACCAGCCAACTTGAAGGCGAAGAGATGCCGGTTAGCGAGCCAGGGTTCCTCGGAGGCGACCGGACCAGCATTGATCTGCCTGAACCGGAAGAAAATCTCGTTGAAGCGGTCGCTGCCACCGGCAAGCCGCTGGTGGTGGTGCTCATGAATGGCAGCGCCCTGGCAGTAAATTGGATCAACAAGCACGCCAACGCGGTTCTCGAAGCCTGGTACTCCGGCGAGGAAGGCGGCGACGCCATCGCCGACACGCTGAGCGGCAAAAATGATCCTGCGGGCCGGCTGCCAGTTACTTTCTACAAGGACGTCAACCAGCTTCCTAATTTCGAAAACTACTCGATGGAGGGCCGCACTTACCGGTATTTCCAAGGAGAGCCACTTTATCCTTTCGGCTATGGCCTGAGTTATACGACTTTCAGTTACAGCGATCTCAGCCTGCCGGACCCGACCGTCAATGCGGGCCAGCCGGTTGACGCCGATGTAACTGTAACCAACACCGGCAAGGTGGCTGGCGATGAGGTGGTACAGCTCTATCTGAAGTTTCCGCCGGTTGCCGGCGCACCGGATATCGCGCTGCGCGGCTTCCAGCGGATTCACCTTGATCCGGGCGCAAGCCAAAAAGTTCACTTCGAGCTGAAAAACCGTGATCTTGGAATGGTAACTGCGGAAGGAAATCCGATCATCTCCGGCGGCGAATACACCATCAGCATCGGCGGCGGCCAGCCGGATACCGGAGCGCCGGGAGTCACAGGACACTTCCAGATCAACGGCCAGATTGCTCTTCCCGAATAACTTGCCCGGCGATCACTGAACTTTACGAATTCCGCTCCGCATTGATTGCAGGCGGGGTTCTGCATGGGCGCCTTTCAGTAAGCGCATAAGAGCTCTGCTGAGAGGGGCCTTTCACTCTTTCTGGTGCCGGCCTAACTGAGGTTGCGCGGGTGCTGCCGCGTGAAGCTCACAATTCAGGTGGCTTTGACCGCAAAGGGATGATTTCTCTTCGCGGATCGAAATCTAGAACAATTGGTATGCATTTCAATCCCGCTGCGCTAGACTTGGGGAGTTCGGACCGAATCCGACCAGGTGGAGGTAATGTGAACCGCTTTCCTCGAATTGCGCCATGGATGGGTTTGGCTTTTGCTGCAGCTTTTTGCATGGCAGGGTGCCACCAGAAGCAGACGCCAACAATCACTGATGTAAGCGCCAGCACCGCGGGTAGTCAGGACCAATCAGCGGCGGACCAGGGCCCCGACCCCGCTGCGGCTAACGAGGCGCCGGCGAGCGAAGACGCCGCACCCTCGGGACAGTCATACACCACCCAGGCCCCACCGCCGGAACAGGCGAGCTCTGCCCCGGCGCCCGACGAAGCGGATTATTCCGAACAGCCCACGGAAACGGCTTCCGAGCCTCCGCCAGCGCTACCCGAGTACCAGCAACCACCGCCGCCTGGCGACGGCTATATTTGGCAGCCCGGTTATTGGGGTTGGGGTCCGAGCGGCTACTACTGGGTCCCCGGCGCCTGGGTTGAGCCTCCCTATGAAGATGCACTCTGGACGCCCGGTTATTGGGGATTCTACGGTGGTCGCTATCTGTTCTTCCCCGGCCACTGGGGGCAGTACATCGGCTTCTACGGCGGAATCAACTACGGCTTTGGCTACCTAGGGTTGGGATATGAGGGTGGCTATTGGCGCAGCGGCCATTTCTTTTACAACCGCGTCTACAACAACGTGAACACCCGCGTGGTACACAATGTGTACAGCTATAACGCGGGCAATCGCGGGTACGTCAATCGTCAGGGCAACGGGCCTCGCGCAAGTTTTCACGGAGGAACCGGGGGTGTTCAGGCCAGGCCGCGGTCGTCTGACGCGGCGGCGTGGCGGCAGCCAACGGCTCCGCGCATGAATACGCAGGTGCAGTACGCGCGAAGCTTCCAGTCGAATCGGGGTCAGCTTGCGACGGTGAATCACGGCCGGCCGAACACCGCGGCCACCAGCCGCCCCATTGCCGCGGATCACAACGTAAAACCCGTGGTGCACGGTTCTCAGCGCGGAACCAGGCCCCAACAGCATCGGTAGTGGTTAAAGGCCCAGGCACACCGGTTTTGCGCAGACTGAAAGCTTCAGAAGGTCAGGCCTCTTGCGGGAGCAGAAGGAAAGCTGTCTTCTCTCGAGCGTTGAACACGCTCTAGCTTGCTAAGGCGCTCACGGCGGCGTGAAACCACCCCAGTCCTGCTGTGGTTTTGCCTGCAGGACGATATTCGCATCCGATCCATCCGTCGTAGCCGAGATCGTCCAGCAGGCGAAAGAGATACTCATAACGGATTTCGCCGGTATCCGGCTCGTTTCGCTCCGGGCATCCTGCAATCTGAATGTGACCGCAATAGGGCATATACAGCTTGAGTTTGGTGGCCAGATCACCCTCCATCACCTGCATGTGATAGAGGTCCATCTGCAATTTGAGGTTTTCGGCACCTACCTCTTCGCAAATAGCTCGGGAATCCTTTTGCGTGGAGACCACGAATCCCGGAATATCGCGCGTATTGATGGCCTCAAGCAATAGCGTAATTCCCTTTCTCGCAGTCTGCTCCGCGGCAAACTTGAGATTCTCGATCAAAGATGCTCGGCACGCTGCTCGATCCACTCCGCTGGGTAGGATACCGGCCATGGCATGAATGCGGCGGGTATTGAGGCGCGCAGCATAACTCAGCGCCTTTTCTACTCCCTGTCGAAATTCGTCTTCCCTACCGGGAATGCATGCGACTCCGCGCTCGCCGGCCGCCCAGTTGCCGGCCGGAGTGTTGAATAAAGCCACCTCGACGCCGGCTTCTTTCGCCCGGGCTTCCACCACTTCGGCGGGATGCTCATAAGGAGACAAAAACTCGACCGCCGGGAAGCCGGCTTGCGATGCAGCGGCAAAACGGTCCAGAAATGGAACTTCATTGAACATCATGGAGAGATTCGCAGCAAATTTGGGCATTTCTTGACTCCGTTTTTCAGAAAAAAGTGCAAATATATTTGCCCCTTCGGCTGTGACGCCAATGCGGCACCGCAGCCCATGATAATGCAAAGCGTCTTCTGCCGCTATTCAAGAGGCAAGGAAATTGCTTTGGCTCCGGTGAATCTCAAAAACACCAACTGCGTTGCCACATTTACTGAGCGTGGGGATATGGAGCGAATGAGATTTAAGGATGCGCTTTTGTGAATTCGGAAACACTCAAGACATTTCCGTCCGGATCTTTGAACCACGCTACCTTTGCTCCGTTCGGCGACTTCCAGATTCCCCGTGCATCCTGTTGCATGTGTTCATAGCGCTCGAAGTACACGCCCGATGCTTCCAGTTTTCGAACTGTGTCCTCTATGTCGGGGACCTCCCAGCCCAGAACCGTCCAGGGCGCGGGCGCGAGTTCGGAAAGAATCACGAGCCGCAACATGATGCCATTGGCATCGAAAACCAGAGCGAAAGGCATCTCCTCGCCCACCAGAGGAAGTCCCAGAACATCGCCGTAGAAGGTTTTGGCTTGGGCAGCGTTGACGATGGGGACGAAGGCGACGATGTTGCGCCGATGCAGGTTAGCCTGATCTGCCATGCACCATGATGACCGCAAATCGCGGACGTGGCAAGAAGACGCCTTTGAGCAGCCGCAGCGATTCGCCCAGAATCCTTCTTGAGATCCGGGCAAACTTACTAGCGCCCTCCTGTTAGAATTTCTCGGAAACGCGATCGGCTAAGGGAGTGGTTGAGCGTTGCGACTAGCCGAATACCGGAGGGTACGCCTTGAAAGCCCTGGTGCTTGAAGAGAAACTACGTCTCTCGCTGCGCGAAATCGAGCTTCCGCGCGAGATGGGTACGCGCGACGTTTTGATTCGCGTGGCGCGCGTGGGAATTTGCGGCAGTGACGTGCATTATTACAAGCACGGGCGTATCGGCCCCTTCGAGGTGAAGCAGCCGATGGTCCTCGGCCACGAAGCGGCGGGCATAATAACCGCAGTCGGAAGCGAGGTGCGCGATCTCAAGCCCGGCGATCGTGTCTGCATGGAGCCGGGTATTCCCGACCTCGCCTCTCGCGCCAGCCGCGAAGGCCACTACAATCTCGACGCCGCGGTCCGCTTCTGGGCCACGCCGCCGGTTCATGGCTGCCTCACAGGCGAGGTTGTGCATCCCGCGGCTTTCACCTTCAAGCTGCCCGCGCATCTTTCGCTGGCTGAAGGCGCAATGGTCGAGCCCTTTGCCGTGGGCATGCATGCTGCCGGCAAAGCGGGCGTCAAGCCGGGCGCCACGATTGTAGTGATTGGCGCCGGGCCCATTGGGGTGATGACGGCGCTCGCCGCGTTGGCTGCGGGTGCGGGACAGGTGCTGGTCTCCGATCTTTTCTCAGAAAAGCTTGCCATCGCAGCGCAGTACCGGGGTCTGACCCCGGTGAACATCCGCAGCGAATCACTGGCGGCACGCGTAATCGAGGTCACGGCAGGGTGGGGCGCAGACGTAATTTTCGAAGCCAGCGGAAGCCCGAAGGCCCTGGAAGGAATCTTTGACCTGCTGGCGCCGGCCGGAACACTGGTGCTGGTGGGCATGCCGCCGGAACCGGTTCGCCTTGATGTGGTGGCCGCGCAAACCAAAGAAGCGCGCATTGAAACCATTTTCCGTTACGCCAATGTCTATCCCCGCGCTGTAGCCCTGCTGGCATCGGGCAAGGTTGATTTGAAGCCGCTCATCTCGGCGGTTTTCCCCTTCGAGCAGAGCATCTCGGCATTCGAACGCGCCGCCGAAGGCCGTCCTGCGGACATCAAGCTGCAGATCGCGCTGGAGGAATCGGCCGCGTGACCACAGACGGCGTGCAAGCCGCGGAAGCCGGGGCGCCCCGGCCCGATCGTCACTTCCTCGGCATGCCGCTGGCGCTGCTGGGTGGCTACATCGCCATCATCTTCTGCATGACCGGTGACGGAATCGAGCAGGCCTTCCTCTCCAAGTACCTGGTCAACATCGGTTTCAGCGCTGGCCACACCGCGCTCATCTTCACGGTCTACGGCGCAACCGCCGCGCTCTCAAGCTGGCTCTCGGGAGTGCTGGCCGACGTCTTCACTCCGCGCCGCATCATGCTCATCGGCGTAGCGTGGTGGCTGGTCTTCCACTGCCTCTTTCTCTGGCTTGGGCTCCGGCACGCAAATCTGCCGCTCACCCTTCTCTTCTACGGGATACGCGGCTTTGCTTATCCTCTTTTCTTCTACGGTTTCTTTGTGTGGGTCGTGGAGAAGAGCCGCCCTCATGAGCTGGCGTCGGCGATCGGCTGGACCTGGGCCATGTTCACCATCGGCTACGGAATTGTGGGATCTTATCTGCCCAGTTTCACCATCGTATGGATCGGTTACACGGGCACGCTGTGGATGTCGACGCTGTGGGTGCTCATGGGAGGGTTGCTTATCTTCTTCTTCACGCGCAGCGATCCGCAGTTGCAGCGTGAAGTGGCCCGGCACGCCGGTCCCCGGGCCGGCAGGCTGGCAGAAATCAGCAAGTGCGTCACGCTGATTTTCCACAACCGCAACATCGCGCTGGCGCTGATCACGCGCATCATCTGCAACCTGTCGCTGTTCGGATTTCCGGTGATCATGCCGCTGTTCTACACCTCGTCGCGCATCGGCTTCAGTGTGCCGCAGTGGGCGCGCATCTGGGGCACCTTCTTTCTGGTGCAGCCGGTTACCAACGTGGTCTGGGGGCTGATTGGCGACCGCATCGGCTGGATGCGCCAGATGCGCTGGTTCGGATTCGTAGGCTGCGGCACGGCATCGTTGCTCTTCTATTGGCTGCCGCTGCATTTTCCCCACAACATGCTGGCCGCCACCGTCGCGGCGCTGCTCTTCGCATTCACGGTCACATCGTTTGTGCCCATGGGCGCCATCTTTCCCATGATGGAACCGGATCACAAGGGCGCCGCCGTATCGGTGCAGAACCTCGGCGGGGGTCTGGCCAACTTCGGCGGGCCCATGCTCGCCGCTCTGATTCTTCCATTCGGCGGATTTGCCGGCGTGGTCGTGGCCTATGGCGTTCTCTATTACCTGGCGGCGATACTCACGTTCTTCATTTATGTGGAGCAGCCGAAAGGCGCTTCAGCCGCATCCCTCGCGACACACTGAAAGCCTCCACGCGTATCCTCCCGCCAAATTCTATGGCTGTGCAGAAGGCGAGCGAACCGCGGCGGCATTCCCGTCGCAGGGTTTGCCGTCGCACAGCGCGCCGGTAATTCCCTTCCCTTCGGTAATGGTGTAAATGCGATCGACCGCGGGCAAATGCATTTTCTCCACTGCCCCATCCGGCCAGTGAATTTCCACCAGCTCGACCCTATCCAGGTTGCCCAAACCGAAGTGCACGCGCATGTCGTTCGACGAGAGATAGCTGCCGCCGCTGAGCACATCCTGGCGCCGGCGAATACCCCCCGCGGTGAGATATACGGTGGAGCCCACTGCGTCACGCGGGCTCCTGGGACCGCCGATGAGTTTCATCTCCACCCAGTGATTATGGTCGGGATTCACATTGCGCAACAGCACTGGAACGCCGTCCATATTGTTGATGACGACGTCGATTTTGCCGTTGTTGAAGAGGTCTCCGAATGCGGCGCCGCGCCCTACGCTGACCACTGCCAGTCCGGTGCCCTCCACCGCTGGAACCAGATCGAACTTTCCGTTCTTCAGGTTGTGGTAAAGCAGCGGGCGCTGGGCGTAGCTTTCTCCCCACTCCGGATGCTGATCGACCTGGGGGTAGACGTGTCCGTTAGCGATAAACAGGTCAAGCCAGCCGTCGTTGTCGTAATCCAGAAAGCCGTCGCCGAAGCCGACAAACGGAATGGAAGGTTCCGCAATGCCGGCCTGGTAGCTCACATCCGTAAAGTTCCCGTGACCGTCGTTCTGGAAAAGAATGTCGTAATCATCCGCAAAGGTGGTGTTGACGATGTCCAGATGGCCATTGTTCAGATAATCCCCGGCGGCAATGCCCATGTTCGCCGCTTCCCGGCCATCGGCATTCAATGCATAGCCGCTCATGTAGCTGTCGTCTTCGAAGGTTCCATTGCCCTTGTTGATGTAGAGATAGTTGGGCGTGGAGTCGTTGGCAACCAGCAGATCCGGCTTGCCGTCGTTATTCACGTCGGCAAACAAAGCGCCCAGGCCGTAATAGGCGTTGGGGTCATCGACGCCCAGCTTTTTGCTTACATCCGTGAATGTCCCGTTCCCGTTGTTGTGATAGAGATGATCGTGTGCTCCCTGCAAACCGCGCGGCCCGCACATCACCTGCACGCCGCGGTACTGGCAAAAGGCGTAGCCGACTGCCTTGGAGCCGGAGAGCGGAGGGTTCTTCAGGTCCAGATGGATGTAACCGTCCACAAACAAGTCCAGGTTTCCATCGCCGTCGTAATCCCCGAATGTGGCGCCGGCCGACCACGAGTCGAGCGCCACACCGGCTTGTTCGGCTACATCGGTGAAAGTGCCGTCATGGTTGTTGCGATAGAGGCGGTTCTTGCCGTAGTTGGTCACATAGATGTCAGGCCAGCCGTCGTTGTTGTAGTCGCCGACAGCGCAGCCATAGCCCCAGCGATCATTGGTAACTCCGGCGAAATTGGCCACATTGGTAAAGGTGCCATCGTGGTTATTGCGAAAGAGTGCGGCGTGCGGCGGAGTGGCTTTGCCTTCGAGCGCATCGTAAGTCGAGCCGTTGACAAGGTAGATGTCGAGCCAGCCATCGTTGTTGTAATCCAGCAGGCATACCCCTGGGCCCTTGGCTTCGAGAATAAGCTTCTTTTCCGGCGTCCCGGCTTTGTGGTGCCAGACGGTGAGGCCTGCTTGTTTGGCAACGTCTTCAAAGACAATCGGACCGGCTTTTACAAAACCGCCCGCGGTGATGGGGCGATGCTGGTTATCGAACACCGCGGCATGGGGGCCGGCGCTGGCTATGCCTCCGCCAGTAGCCTGCCCTTGCGGCTCGTTCTGCGCACCTGCCGCACTCACCGGCGTCACCGCGAAGTAGGCCGCGGGATTCCCCAGCGCATAAAGAATGGCTAATATGGCAAGAACAATCAGGGAAAGAGGCCAATGATCTCGAATGCACTGCCTAAGCTGTCCACCCACCTTGCTAAGGCGCAGCCGGCGAAACCAAGCCGGATTCGATTGCAACGTGTTTACCTCTACCGGCCATAGTACACTGCCGGCGAACGACCCGCGGCTATAGCCGTCTGCCGTCCACTTACGTTAAACTGGCCCTCTCCGCGCAATCGTTTGCCGGGGCAGCGTCAGGCAAAGTTCTTCGCCGCCGGCCGGGATAGTATTTTGGGTTACCGCGGAAATGCGCGAATGAGCAGTAAATTCCGGCCATGCCGTTGTCACGCGACGGAGTTAGCTGGACCAATGCGTAGATCCGCTTTTGTGACCCGCTTTTGCGCCAAACCGGTTGATCCAACACAAACAAGGCAGATCTCCGCGACAAAACCGGTGTCTCATCCCGGTTCTGCCGTTGGGCGCCCAATGCGCGTAGCGAACAATGTCCTGCCGGCCCGCGCGATGGCGCTTTTCTTCTGCGCCGCTGCTCTGCTTATTGGGGTTTTGCCGGCATGGGCTCTTGATCCCTCTACTCCGCTGACCGATCTGAGCACGCAGTCATGGGTGCTGGAAAACGGGCTGCCCCAAAACACCGTGCAGGCGCTGGCGCAAACGCATGATGGTTTTCTGTGGGTCGGCACTGAAGCGGGCCTGGCGCGATTCGACGGCAGCGGCTTCCGGATTTACGATCACAACTCCACCCCGGCGCTGCCGGCCAGCGATATTCACTGCCTGCTCGCTTCAGGCGACGGATCGTTATGGGTGGGCACGAGCCAGGGCCTTGCGCAACTGAAGGATGGCAAAGTTGCTGTCCTGACCACTCGCGAAGGTTTGCCTTCGAACGACATTCGTTCGCTGAGCATCGACGCTCGCGGCCTCATCAGCGTTTCCACGGCCGGCGGCGAGGCCCAGATTCAGGGAGAGAGCGCGGTTCCGGTGCAATCCGATGAGCAGGAATCGTCTGCTTCCACTTCCAACATTGTCTTCTCCGTCACGCTCCCGGATGGCCGCATCGCTCAAGCTACGCGGAGCACTTTGCTGGTGCCGCTGCGCAGCGGCGAACTGCGCTTGACCGTAGGCCGGGAGCTGCCCGGCAATCGCATCCAGACGCTTCTCGTCGACAGCGCGGGGAGTTTATGGATCGGCACCGACGGCGGGCTGGCGCGCGTGGTTGGCGGCACAGTGCAACTCTTCCCGCCCAGCGATCCTTTGTCGACCGCTTCCGTGCTGGCCCTTCTTGAAGACCACGAAGGTGACCTCTGGATCGGGACCGAAACCGAAGGCCTGCACATCCTGCGCGACCGCCGCTTTTTCACTTTTGGCGCCCATGAAGGTCTGGCTTCCGACGCTACCACTACCATTGTGGAAGATCGCTCGGGAACGCTTTGGGTGGGAACCTCGGGAAACGGGTTGAACGCCGTGCATTTGAATGAAGACGGTACCGGCACCGAAGTGTTTCCCGCTCGCGCCGGGGTTCGGAACTACACGGTGCAAAACGGCCTGGCCAGCGACGTGATTCTTTCCCTCGCCGCCGCACCCAATGGGGACCTGTGGGTGGGCACGCCGGACGGACTCAGCCGGATTCACAGCGGCGCCATCGACACGTTTACTTCCGCAGACGGGCTGCCTGACGACTTCATCCGCTCTCTCTATGTAGACTCCGACGGTTCCCTCTGGATCGGCACCAGGCACGGACTTGCGCATTGGACCTCCCCGGTCGGAGGCCAGACGAATATCAAGATCTATACGCAGACTGAGGGATTGGGCAGCGATCTGGTGGGCGCGATGACACGCGACACCTACGGCAATCTATGGATTGCAACACTGGCTGGACTCTCGCGCCTGCGCACCGGCAAGATCGTCAATTTTACGACCGCAAACGGACTCTCCAGCGACGTGGTCACAGCGCTGTTGCCTGGCTCCGACGGGACACTCCTCATCGGCACGGAAAGCCACGGACTGGACCTTTGGGATGGGCATCGTTTTTTACCGGTCAATAACAGCGGCCTGCAGCGAACCACCATCCACGCAATTCTCAGTGACGGTCTGGGACATGTTTGGTTCGCTACCGGGAACGGCATTGCGCGTTGCGACTGCGATATGGCTGCGGGAACCTCGTCGAAGATGTGTTCGCACTGGATCGAGTTTGGGACCGCCGACGGACTGCGCACTCGCCAGATGGCTACCAACAGCCACCCCTCGGCATGGCGCTCGCGCGATGGGCATTTGTGGTTTGCCACTCCGAAGGGTCTGGTGGAAGTCGATCCAGCCCACTTTCGCCTGAACTCGCAACCCCCGCCGGTGGCGCTGGAACGGTTCACGGTGGACGATGTAAATCAACCCTTCCCTTCCCAGATCACCCCTCTGAAGGTTGCCGCCGGACACGTGCATTTCGAGTTTGATTATGCGGGCCTCAGTTTCGTTGCGCCACAGAAAGTCCGCTACCGCTACATGCTGGAGGGATTCGACCACGGGTGGACAGATGCAGGCGTCCGGCGATCCGCCTATTACACCAATATTCCGCCCGGCAACTACACCTTCCGCGTGGAGGCTGCCAATAACGATGGCCTCTGGAATACCACCGGCGCGACTCTCACCTTCGACCTGCAGCGTCACTACTACCAGACCTTATGGTTTTACGCGCTGCTGCTGGCGGCCATGATGGGAAGTATCTTCCTCTTGATCCGGCGGCGATTGCGACTCGCCGAGCGCGAGTTTCGCGCCGTATTGGGCGAGCGCAGCCGGATTGCGCGGGAGATTCATGATACGCTGGCGCAGGGTTACGTAGGGGTATCTGTCCAACTGGAACTGCTGGCAGAATTGTTGCGCCTGAAAAAGCTGGAAGCCGCGGCGAAACAGCTGGACGCAACCCGCCAGTATGTGCGCGAAGGGCTGGCCGATGCCAGGCAATCGATTTGGGCCTTGCGCACGCAGGACTCCGCAGAAGAGACGCTCCCCGTGAAGCTGGGGCGCATGGCAGAACAGGCAGGAAGCGATGATCTTCGGACCCGGTTCAATGTCGCCGGCGCTTACCGTCCCCTGGCGGCAGCCACCGAACGCGAATTGCTTCGTGTAGCCCAGGAAGCCATTCATAATGTTAAGAAGCATGCACAGGCAAGCGAACTCTCGGTTCGCTTGGAGTACGGGCAGGAAGCCCTGATGCTGGAAGTTCAGGACAACGGACGCGGGGGAGCGGCGCCGCGTGCACCGGGCTTTGAAGCGGGACACTTCGGGGTGACGGGGATGCGGGAACGCGCCGAAGCAGTAGGCGGAAAACTCGAGATAGAAAGCCCGCCCGGCAGGGGAACCATCATTCGCTTGCGGGCGCCGGCTTTGGCAGAGGTGCGGGAACACGCCGGAAAGAGAACATGAAAAACGAAACCATACGCGTGCTGGTGGTCGAGGACCATAACGTCGTCCGCCAGGGTCTCGTAGCCCTGCTCAACGTGGCCGAAGGTTTGGAGGTCGTCGGCGAGGCCGCTGACGGCGTCGAAGCCATTACCCAGTTCCGCAAACACCGCCCCGACATTACGCTAATTGATCTGCGGCTGCCGCGGCTTAGCGGCGTGGATGCGATTTCGACCATCCGCAAAGAGGAGCCGCAAGCGCGCTTCATCGTGCTCACCACCTACGACGGCGACGAAGATATTTTTCGCGCCCTCAAGGCCGGCGCCAAGGCCTATCTGCTCAAGGGAATGACTTCTGATGAGTTGATGGCCGCCATCCGTGCGGTTCACGCCGGAAAATCGCATATTCCGCAGGCCATTGCCGAACGGCTTGCCGAGCGCATGGGCGCCGAAGAACTCACGCCGCGAGAGTTCGAAGTCCTCGAGCAGATCGTCCAGGGAAAAAGCAACAAAGAGATTGGCACCGAATTGGACATTTCCGAAGCCACGGTAAAAACCCACATCAACAGCCTGCTGGCCAAACTGGGCGTAACCGATCGCACCCAGGCGGCCACGGCGGCCATCCGCAGGGGCATTGTTCCGCTGGAGTCTTTAAAAAACTTGAAGTCCTGAACAGGGAGCACTATGAAGAGTGCGATTTTATACGGATTCTTTGCGGCGTTTCTCATTGCGCCGCTGCAGGCGCAAAAAACCATGTGGCGGCAGGCCACGGGCGCTGAATTAGCCTCGGTGCTGCCGTCGCGTGCGCAGGTGATCAACGAGCACATTGAAACCGAAATGCGCACCGCTTCGGGAATTGTGAATGACCGCGGACAATTCGTGGCCGGAGTGGTGCTGCTTACTGCCGGCTACTCCGCAGACGGCAAGTATTCCCACTATCTCATCGTCCAAGTGCCTCTGCGCTTTCCGGGCTTTGCTCTGACGCCAGGCAATTATCTCCTTGGCTGGACGCGCGCGGGCGCCGAGGATGCGCTCACTGTTCACTTCAACGTGGCCGCTACCGGCAAGCTGGTGGGAACGGTAAAAGCCAAAAGGATCAAGGGACCGGGCCGCGTCGAAAGCATCCACATTTGGCCGCCGCAGACTCTCAGCGTCATCCAGATCGGGCGCTTCGGCATCCCTTACAAGCTAGGCAAATCGCACTAGGTTGCTGCCTGCCTGAGCGGGTAGGACAACGCCAGACGGGCCATCCCGTTATTGCGTGCGCCAACGCTCAAAACAGCAAACGCGTAGTGACAACGACTCCGTGATTGTAGCTATGGAAATTGCTGGTGGCAATCTGCTCGCCCGCTCCGCCACACACCGCAAGCCGGCCGCTGCGCTCTCCTCCAAGCCTGTGCGAAATTAACAAACCCGGGGTAGCGAAGGTTTGCGTCTTGCCGTCGTTCGGCCCGCCCTTAAAGTAGGTGGAGTTGAACTCAAGTTGCGGCCAATAGAACTTCGCAAGGTGAGCCTGGCCGGTTATGTTCCACACAATACTGCGTCCCAGCGCACGGGTATCGTGCACCGGCAGGTTGGCGCCGAGCGTGCTCTGCACATCGAACCAGCCAAATCCCTTGCCCAGGGCCACATTGGGAGAGACCGTCGCGTCGGAGCTGCCATTCTTGTGACTCCCGGTTGCGATGCTGGAAGCCAGGAACGCGCTCACCACATAGTCTCCCTTCATTTCATTGCCGGCCAGAAAACGATACTTCAGAAGAAACGACATGTCTCCGGCGCCATTCGCCACGGTCGGCGCGCTGTGTTTCAGATAAGGAGGCGGGTTGATGTCGAGTTCTGTTCTTGCGGCCGGAATCAAGTTCAGACCTTTGCTCCCGTCAAGGCTCCAGGTCGTAACCTGATTTGAAGCAGTCTGCCGGGTGAAATCGGTCCGGTACACCTGAATCAAGCCCACATAGGTCGTCACCAGCGGCGGAGCCCACCCAGGCTGTTTCGATTGCGTCTGCGTAGCGCGCTGCTCCCATCGCGTGGTGAACCCATTCTGTGCCATCAAAGGCGGATAAGCTGCAAGAGCGACGAGGAGGACCAGTGGCGTGCGTTGCATCGAGACCTCGTTCCAGGGGAATGGAGTGTTATGCGAATCCCCAGGAGTATGACAGGTCGGTTACACGCGATACAACCATCTTAGGGTGGAGAATGCAGCCCACCCATGCGCCGAGCGAAGCCCGCGCCAACACACTCCAGACGCTGCTACCACGAACATTGCAGAGTCAAAACGCCGGGCGTCGCGCCCATGCAGGAAGTTAGTTTCCGGCCAGCTCTATAGCTTCGTCACCGTGAAGAAACCGCCCATCGCAAAGCCTCGACCACTTTCTTCTGCTGGCGCTCTTCAATGCGGTTGAAAAACGGCAAAGCCAGCATGCGCGAAGCAATCGCTTCGGTCACCGGCAGCGATACCGTCGCGCTCGAATGCCCGCGCCATGCCGGCTGCAAGTGAATGGGTGGGAAATAACGTCCCGTGGCGATGCCGTCATGCGCAAGCGCAGATTGCACATGGTCGCGATCCACATCGGCGGGAAGACGCACCGCATACACGAACCAACTGATCTCTCGTTGCACACGATGCAGCGGCGGTCGCTCAACTCCGGGAGTCTGCGCCAGTAGCTTGTCGTAGCGCTGCGCGGCGGCTTTGCGCATAGCAAGCATTTCGCCGAGCCGGCTTAATTGCGCCCGTCCCAGAGCGCAGGCCATCTCCGAGAGTCGATAGTTGTAACCCGGTTCTGCGTGATCGAGCCAACCGGAAATACTCGCTCCGCTCTTGGGCGCAGCATTGCCATCACATCTTCGTCCCTGGTTTCTAAGGCTGCGCAGCTGCGCGGCATGAACCGCATCGCGGCATAGCACTGCGCCGCCTTCGCCTGTGGTCAGTTGCTTGTTGGGATAAAAGCCAAAGACGGCCAGATCGCCGAAACTGCCCACCCGCCGCGACTCGGTCTCGTCTCCAAAACGCGCCCCCAAAGCCTCGCAGGCATCTTCGATGATCGCCAGGCCATGCCGGCGGGCGATGGTTCCCAGCGCGTCCATCTGTGCCGGCACGCCAAACGTGTGAACCACCAGAATGGCCCGGGTTCGCCGGCTGACAGCCCGCTCCACCGCCGCGGGTTCGAGATTGAGAGTTGCCGCATCGATCTCCGCAAACACCGGCATGGCTCGCACCTGAAGCACCGCGTTGGCGACGGCTACAAAAGCGAACGACGGCAGAATCACTTCGTCGCCTTCGCCGATCCCCAGCGCCAGCAGTGCAAGATGCAATCCGGCCGTCCCCGAGCTGACCACCACGGCATGATCTACCCCGTGATACTCCGCCAGCGCTTTTTCAAATGCTTCCAGCTCCGGACCGAGGCTGAGACAGGGAGTGCGCAAAACCGCCGTAACCGCCGCAATTTCCGCGTCCGTAATGTCAGGCGCGGAGAGGGGAATGCGTTCCGTCATCTCTGCCCCGTTTCGCCGGGAACCGGCACCGGCGGCTTAATCAGCAGTCCATCGAGCCCGACGGAAGTGAGCACACGCGCGATCGTCTGAGCAGCCGTTCCATCCCCATAAGGATTCACCATGCCTTTCAGGCTCTTGCGAAACTCCCGGCTTAGCGCCTTTTCGATCGCAGCGGAAATAGCGCCGGCATCGGCGGGCACATCGATCACATTTGGCGCTCGATCCCTTCCCTGCTGCCGCATGCCCACATTCACCACCGGCAGAGCGAACGAAGCCGCTTCCATGATGCCGCTCGACGAGTTGCCGATCAAGGCATCGGCGTGAGCCAGCAAGCTCCAGTAAGTGACCGCGTCGAGGTTCACAAAGACATGAGTCCGCTCTCTCACGGCTGCCAGCGAGCGCGTCCGCTCGATGAGCGCATGGCTGCCCGCGTCGGCGTTGGGATAGACAAAGATCAACTGCCCCGCAACCTGATCGAGCGCAGCGAAGAAAGCCTCGGCCTCGGCATTGGTGTCATGCAGAATCGTGACCGGATGCCATGCGGCCAGCAGCGTGGACGGGGCAAGCTCAATGCCAAGACGTTCATTGAGCGCGGAACGAATCAGCAGATTTGACCGGCGCAGATGATCGAGCGATGGCGCTCCCGCACGGTGTACGCGCCACGGTTCCTCGCCCATCGCAATCACGCGCCGGCGTGCCATTTCCGTTGAAGTGAAATGAATATGCGCGAGCTTGGTCAGCGCGTTGCGAACCGCATCGTCAATCGCACCCTGGCTCACCTCGCCGCCCTCGATGTGAGCAACGGGAATGCGAAGAGCGAGCGCCGTGGTTGCCGGCGCCAGCATCTCGTAGCGATCGGCAATCAGCAACAGCAAATCCGGTCGCCAGGCAGTCAGCGCATCGGCAAGGCCCAAGACGGCGACACCGATAGTTTTGGCCATCCCCGTATCGGTGTCAGAATTAAGCAAACATTCGACGCGGGCGCGCACGGGAAATCCATCGCGCTCGATCTGGGTGACGGTCAGGCCGAACTGCGGGGAAAGATGCGGCCCCAGCGCAAAAACCCCGAGGTCTACTCCTGGATGGTTCGCCAATTCGCGCAGCGGCCAGTAAAGATGGCTGTAGTCGGCGCGCGATGTGGTGACGACGCCAATGCGCCGCTTGCCTTCGCAGCCCGCGCCGGCACTCACGCTGTCACCCGCGAAATGCCCTCGCCGGCCAGAGCCGAGAGAACCGCGCTGGGCGTGTAATCCGGCACGAGCTTGCGCAGATGCGCGATAGCGGCGGGCAAATCGCGCGTGTCGAGGGCGGCGCGCAGCTCGGCAAGCGCGCCGTGTAAATGGCCATTGGCAAGGATCGGCGATTCAATCCGGAGCAAATCCTTGCCGGCTGCCGGCCCCGCTGTTTCCGCTTCCGACCAGAACTGTTCCGCCTGCTTGTCTCCAGCGCGCAGCCCCGTGATCTGGATAGGAATTGTCCGCCCTGGAGCCAGCGCCTGCGCCATGAAACGCGCCAGATCAGCGACCCGGTGGGGCGGCGACAGCGCGGGCGCCAGCAGCGCCGGAGCTTCGCGCTCAACCGCAGCCGCGAGCAGCAGGTTCACGGCTTCCTCCACAGTGAGGAAGTAACGGCGCGCTGCCGCATCGGTAACCGTCAGCGGACCGCCGCATGCAATCTGCTCAGCAAAGACTTCCGCCACGCTGTCACGCGAGGCCAGCACGTTGCCCAGGCGCAAAGCAACACCGCCTGCGGCAAGGACCAGATGCTCGGCCGCTCGCTTGGTGGCGCCCATCATCGATGCCGGCGCAGCGGCTTTGTCGGTGGAGAGCAGAACCACGCGCGCATCCGATGCCGCGGAAACTAGGGACACAGTGCCGAAGACATTGTTTTCGATGGCCGCAAACGGCTGTTCTTCGAGCAGTGGAACGTGCTTGAAAGCAGCCGCGTGAAAAACCAGACGCGGTCCATATCGAGAGAAGATCTCTTCGAGCATTTCACGGTCTGAAACGCTGCCCAACACATATTCCGCTCGCGCTCTCCTTCCGGCATCGCCGCATTGGCGCTGCAGGGCGAATAAATTGCTTTCTGACGCCTCCAGAAGCACCAGCGCCGGCGGCGCCAGCTCAGCCAGTCGCAGCGCGAGCGCGGAGCCGATGGATCCGCCGGCCCCGGCAATCAGGATCGGCGTCTCACGCAGCGGCTCGAGCATGTGCGTTGGCGGCGGCGCTACGCTCCGTCGTCCCAGAAATTCGCTCCAGTTCAGCATCTTCAGGCTCGAAATCACTTCAGCAGTATAAATTGACACATTTCTGCGTCTTGGAACTACGCAATCGGGCAAATCGCATTCGACGCGCGGCCGGGATACCTGCAAGAAGCCCGGCAATTCGCATACACTAGCTGGTTCCGCGGTTTTTGTGGGAAGAGACGCGCACTGCCGCGTTGGAGACACCATTGCGAAATATCCGTGTGCGATTCGGCTGGTATGTATTCCTTGTCCTTTTTCTCTTTGCAGCGGCACTCGCAGGCGCGGAGGCGCATTTCAACGTCGATGCCATACGCCTCAACAATCGCGGGGTCGCACTTATGGGCCAGCAGTTTACCCAGCAGGCGCAGACGGCATTCGAAGAAGCGTTCAAGAAAGATCCGAAATTTGCGCAGGCGGCCATCAACGATGGCATCGCGCTATACACCTTGCAGAAACTGAATGCGGCCGAACAGGTACTGCGGCAAGCCATTGCTCTCGATCCAGACAGCGCTCAGGCCTGGTACAACCTCGGACTGGTTCAACATGCAGCCAACGATTTGCAGCTGGCGCTGGCCAGCTTTCAACGCGCAGCGGCGCTTGATTCCCAGGACACAGATTCGCTTTACTTCGAAGGCGCCTGCTACGAGGAGCTGAAGGAGTTCGACAAGGCAATTGCGATTTTCAGAAAAGCACTCGCCATCAACCCCCTGCATGCCTCTGCTGAATTCGGCCTGGCGCGCTCGCTGCAGCGCACCGGCCAGACGGCTCAAGCGCGAGCAGATTTCACCCGATTCCAGCATCTGACCAGCACCAAGATCGGCTCGCCTATCGGCCTGGCATACGGCGAGCAGGGACATTACTCGACCGTGAAGGCTGTCGAAGAGCCGCAGGCAATCCAGCAGCAGATGATTCCGGTAAGCCTGGTGGCCGAGCCGATGCTGTCGGGAAGCGCCGCCGCTAACTTCCAGGCAAACGGAGGCGCGTGCATGATGGACACCACCGGCACGGGCCAGATGGACCTCATCCTCATGCGCTCGGGCGCGCAGGCCATTCAGGTGCTGCATCGCCGCCCTGACGGCAGTTTTGAAGAACTCGACGCGCGGGCCATGGGGCTGAAAGCCGCGGGCCATGCCGTGGCGTGCGCCGTAGGAGACTACAACGGCGACGGCTTGAACGACCTGGCCGTGGCAACCGACGATGCTCTGCTGCTCTTCCGCAATCTGGGCAACGGAAAATTCAAAGACGTAACGGCGGAATCAGGTCTTGCGCCGCGCAACATGCCAACCGGCATCACATTCATTGACTACGATCACGACGGCGATCTCGATCTGCTGCTCACCGGCTCGCCGCTCACGCCCGGAGGCGAATCCAACGTCCTGTGGCGCAATAATGGCGACGGCACCTTTACCGAACAGACAGCTCAAACCGGAATAGGCGGAAGTGGCAAAACAGCGGCAGCGATTCTCACCGACTTTAACAACGATCGCGCCGTGGATATGGCCATCACCGGCGACGGCCCTTCGCCCATCCTCTACGTGAATCCACGCGAAGGCAAATATCCCACGCAGCCGCTCTTCGAGGGCCAGAGACTCCCACCCACCGTGGGCGTGGCCGTGCTCGACTACAACAAAGACGGCTGGATGGACATCGCCGTCACCCACGCCGGGCCGCCGGGACTCACGCTGTGGCGCAACGTTCCCGGTCCCAACAACGTTGGCCGCCGCTTTGAGCGCGCGCCCCTGCCCTTGCACGGCGCGCTGCGCGGCTGGGGGCTGACGCCCGTCGACATCGACAATGACGGATGGGTGGATCTGGCGGCCATCGTAGACACAAAAGCCGGGCCGCAGATTCGAGTCTTCCGCAATCTCGGGAATGGCTCCTTTGAAGACGTGAGCCGCGAGCTGGGCTTGGATAAGGTAAAGCTGCGTGCGCCGCGCGGATTGATTGCAGCCGACGTGGAAAACGACGGCGCTCCGGATTTGATCGTCACCCAGCAGGACGCGCCTCCCGTCCTGCTTCACAACATAGGCGCCAACAAGAATCACTTTGTGCGGCTCGACCTGCGCGGACTGGCCGATAACAAAACTGCGCTGGGCGTAAAAGTCGAAGTGTATGCCGACGGGCTATGGCAGAAGTGGGAACTTCCCGGCGCTTCCGGCTATCAGACCCAGGCGCCTCCGCAGCTTCTCATAGGTCTGGGCAACGCCGATGGCATCAACCTGCTGCGCATTCTGTGGCCGACCGGCGTTCTGCAGGACGAAATCAATCTGCCCCACACCGAGACCATCCAGATGAAGGAGGCCGATCGCCGCGGCAGTTCCTGCCCGGTTCTTTTTGTGTGGAACGGCCACGAATACAAATTTGTGACCGACGTCATCGGCGCAGCCGTGGTTGGCCACTGGTTCACGCCCACGCGGCGCAACATTCCCCGCCCCAGCGAGTGGGTCAAGATCGACGGCAGCGATGTGGCTGCGGTAAACGGCAAAATCAGTCTGCGCTTTATGGAGCCGATGGAAGAGGTGAACTATATCGACCGGCTAAAACTTGTTGCCATCGACCATCCGGACAATGTGCAGGTGAATCCCGACGAGCGTTTCCTCGACAATCCTCCGTTCGCATCGGGCCGCGTTGTTGCCAGCCTCGGCGCCCGCCTGCCCGCGGGGGCCTGGGACGGCGAAGGCCACGATGTGCTCGCCCTGTTGCGCCATCGCGATCACGAGTTTGCCAGCGGCTTCGAGCCGCTGCCCTATGACGGCTTCGCCAATCTGCACGCGTTGACGCTCGATTTGGGCAACGTCAACCTCAAGGCACCCCTGCGTCTGCTCATGACCGGCTACGTGAATTACTTCAGCGCCACCTCGCTCTATGCCGCGTGGCAGGCGGGCATCAAGCCCATCTCCCCATATGTTGAAGCGCAACTTCCTGACGGCTCCTGGCAGCGCATTGCCGACGACGCGGGATTCCCGGCCGGCCTGGAGCGCACCATCGTCGTAGATCTCAGCGGCAAGCTTCCGCCCGGCACACGGCGCATCCGCCTCATGACCAACCTGCAGATCTACTGGGACCAGGTACTCATCGACAACCACACCGAGGGTCAATTCCGTGCCACCGAGCTGCCGCTGGATTTCGCCACCGAGCAGTTCCGCGGCTACCCGAAGGAAATCGACGGCGCCAGCCCCGGCGATCTGAGCTACAACTACAATCTCGTCAGCCTCACCGGACCGTTCCAGCGCGAGCGCGGCAGTTACACGCGCCTCGGTGATGTAACTCCGCTGTTAAAAAGCGTCGATGACCGCTTCGCTATTTTCGGCAGCGGTGAGGGCATCGCAGCCGAGTTTGACAGCTCGAAGCTGCCCAAGTTGCCGCCAGGCTGGACGCGCGACTACTTCTTCTACGCCAACGGATACGTCAAGGACATGGACTGGTGGGACGCCGCGCCGTTTACCGTCGCGCCGCTTCCCTTCCACAATATGACCGCCTATCCGTATCCTGTGAGCGAGAGATTCCCGGCGAATGCGGCCTCGCTTGCTTACCGGCTCAACTGGAACGACCGCTTCGTCTCCGGGAAGCCGGAAGGACTTCACCTTTTCAATTACCAGTGGATTCCCTCCACTCCAAAAGACGATCGTGCAGCGGAAATTAAAGAAGTGAAAGAGCACGGCGCGCGGCAAGCAGCAATCGTCAATAAAACGGGCGCAGCGCGGAAGAGTGGAACGCGGTAGCGCATTGGCGCTATACTTCATCGCGATTCCACAATCAGGAGAACGAGGTATGCAAACGCGGTCCATCATGAGTGTGTTAGCGGGCGGAGTGCTGGCCCTGGCGTTGACAGCCGCGCCCACCGCATTGCGGGCGCAGCGGACGCTGACGGTTCTCGGGCCGCCGGCGATGCAACGGCTTATGCCCTCAGCGGTCTTCTATGACGGCCAGGTCGCCACCACCCAGCTTCGCAATTCCGGCGGCGTCAAATTCAGCGACGGCCACTATGTTCTTATCAGCCTCGTAGATACTTCCGGCTATTCATCCGGAGTGGCGGCAAAATATCAGGCGTATTTCATCACCGAGGTTCCGCTTCGCGTAGGTGGAGCGCCGCTCCGCGCAGGCGTCTATGGCATCGGTTTCATCAGCAATCATAAGTTCGTGGTCACCGACGTAGGCGGGCATGACGTGCTCACTGTTGAATCTGCTAACGACAGTGCGATGAAGCGTCCGATGCCTTTGCAGGTGCTGGCAGGCTCAGGCAGCACCTTCCGCGTCTATGTCGGCCGCAGTTACGTGGTCATGAGCCGCTGACAAGAGGGGTTTCGTGGGTTCCTCCATTGGGAAGCAACAGGACGCGTCAGCTCTAGGCGGCCGACACTCTCGCCAAGCGCGGATTCCGGAGCCGATAGCATGACCCATCCCGCAACCGGCATCGTGCTCTGTTCTGCGTCTCATCAGTTAGCGCTTTTGCGCAGTGGCCAGCTCTCGATTCTAGAACTGGCCGAAGTGCACATCCGTCAGATCGAGCGTCTGAATCCGTCCCTGAACGCATTCGTCCACTTCGACGGCGATCGAGTACGCGATTCAGCCCGCCGCTTGGATGCGCTGTCTGAAGTGTCAGGCCCGCTTCACGGTCTGCCCGTCACGGTCAAATCCTCCATTGCCACCGCCGGATATCGCTGCGAAATCGGCAGCACGCTGAACAGGGGCTATCAGCCCCGTGAAGACGCCGTGGTGGTTGCCCGCCTGCGCGCCGCCGGAGCCTTGATCCTAGGCACGACCAACTGTCCCGAATTCCTGATGGCTTACGAGACTGACAACCTGCTCCACGGGCGCACCAGCAACCCATGGGACCTGGAGCGCACGCCGGGTGGATCGAGCGGCGGCGAATCGGCCGCCATCGCCGCAGGCATGTCTGCCGCAGGCTTGGGCAGCGACAGCGGCGGATCGGTCCGTGTCCCTGCGCACTTCACCGGCATTTGCGCGCTTAAACCTACGCCCGGCCGCATCCCCGGCCGCGGCCACCTGCCACCATGCGTAGGCCCGTTTTCCATCCTCGGGGCCATCGGCCCCATGGCCCGCACTATCGCCGACATCACGCTGCTCTTCCGCACCCTGAGCGGCCAGGACCCAGACGACCCCGCCAGTCCTCCACTCCCGTTACGCGAGCCCACCCTCGAAGAGCTCCGCTGCAACACCATCGGCTATTTCGAAGACGACGAACTCACGCCCGTCACCTCGGAAACCCGGCTGGCCGTGCGATCCGCTGCAGAAGCCCTCGGCGAATCAGGCTTCCGCGTCGAGCCCTTCCGCCCGCAGACGCTCGAACCCCTGCGCAAACTCTGGTGGAAGTTCTTCGTCCAATGCGGCGCCATGTTTTATGAACCCACCGTCCGCGGCAAGCGCGAGCAACTGAGCCCCATCTTCAAAGAGTTCCTCGCCTTTTCGGAATCCATTCCGCCTCTCGCAGCAACCGAACTGCTCGAAGCATGGGCGGAACTCGACCTGCTGCGCGCGAAAACCCTCGCCGCCATGCGCGACTATCCCGTGCTTCTCTGTCCCGTCGCCGCCATTCCCGCATTCCGTCACGGCGAACGGGCCTGGAAGATCGAAGGCCGCACTATCGACTATCTCGATGCCGTGCGCTATACGCAATGGTTCAACGCGCTTGCCGCACCTGCCGCGGTAGTTCCTGTGGGCATCTCGCCTGAAGGCTTACCCATCGGCGTCCAGATCGTCGCCCGTCCCTTCGAAGACGAGACCGCATTAGAGATCGCCGCCCTCGTCAACGCCGCATTCGGCTATCGTCCGCCCGCACTTGCCAACGCCTGATTCCGGCCTCCAAATCCCTTCTCTTCTGCACCGAGAAACTTCATGTCACACGCCCTTGTGACAGCTATCACAACACACGCCCGTCTCCATCCTTCGATTGATGGCATAACCTCAGCGCTCGCATTACTCTGGCCCTTCCCCAGATTGGAGCGCGCAAGGTGCGCCATACGTGGCAGGAACGCTTTGCCGAGACCCCGGATGTTCTGAAGAACGAGCGGCGGAAACAAACCGTCGTGCCGGTGCTCGACATCGCCATTGGCGGCAGCAGCTTCGTCACCATGGCCGGCCCTTGCTCGGTTGAAACCGAGCGACAGCTCATGGCCACTGCCCATCACGTTCGTCGCGGCGGCGCGCGTGTCCTACGCGGCGGCGCCTTCAAGCCGCGCAGCTCCCCTTACAGCTTCCAGGGCCTCGGCATCGAAGGCCTCAAATTGCTCGCCGCCGCGCGCCGCGAAACCGGCCTCGCCATTGTCACTGAGGTCATGTCGGAACACGACGTTCCACTGGTCGCCGAATACGCTGACATCCTGCAAATTGGCTCGCGCAGCATGGAAAACTACTCGCTGCTCGAAGCTGCTGCGCGCTCCGGCCGTCCTTTGCTGCTCAAGCGCGGCATGGTCGCCACCGTCGCTGACTTTCTTCAATCCGCGCAGATCGTTCTTGACAACGGCAATCCCAACGTCATCCTCTGCGAACGCGGCATCCGTACCTTCGACAACGCGCTGCGCAATACCTTCGACGCCGCAGCCATCGCGCTGCTCAAGCACATCTCCCATCTTCCCGTCATCGCCGATCCCAGCCACGCCGCCGGCCATCGCGAGCTTGTTCCCGCCCTCGCGCGCATCGCCGTAGCCGCTGGCGCTGACGGTCTTCTGGTCGAAGTCCATCCCCACCCCGATAAGGCCTGGAGCGACGGCGAACAGTCACTGGACTTCGCCGAATTCGACGAGATGATGGCTTCGCTAGATCCCTACCTTGCATTGCGCTCGCCCGCGTTCCGTGAGCCGGCCAACGCATTGCTGATGGAGGCCGTTAAATGAAGAGTTGGGCCAAGGCTTCCCTCGCTGCCGCTTGCGCCGGTCTAATCTTGCCTCTCTGCGCGTTCATGTCACAAACCGCGGACCAGGCCGCACCAGATTACATCGTCACCGCCGCGCCCGTTTACGTCGCACTTGCGGAATTGCGCGGCCAGGAGCGCTTTCCTCGCGGCGCGCAATTGCTGCTGGTTCACAACGGCAAAGCCGAGCCCCTGGTCACCGGATTCGCCTCGACCGCTGACGCCAACGTCTCCTTCGACGGAAGCGCAGTCCTCTTTGCCGGCAAAAAGGCGCCGGGTGATCGCTGGCAGATATGGGAACTCACAGTCAAGAGCGGTTGGCTGCGTGAGGTCATCTCTACCGAATCCGATGCCGAGCGCCCGCTCTACCTGCCCGGAGGCCGCATGGTCTGGGCGCAGCGCGGCCCGCACGGCTTCCAGATCGAGTCCGGCGACGACGGCCACCAACCCAAGACGCCGTTCCTCAATCCCACCGCCGGCCCCGGCTTGCTTCCACTGTCCTACATCCGCACCAGCGCTTTTCCGATCGACGTGATCGCCGACGGCCGCATCCTCTTCGAGTCCGGCTTTCCGCTCGGAGAAGGCGCCACTCCCGAACTGTACGTGGCTTACGCCGACGGCTCCGGCGTGGAAGCCTATCGCTGCGACCATGGCCGCGCCCGCTGGGGCGGTTCGCAACTGGCTTCCGGCGACGTGATCTTCACCCACGGATCATCGCTGGCCCGCTTCACACCCGCGCTCGCCCACGAGGCTCCCATTGCTGCGCCTCACGCCGAATACGCCGGTGACATTGCTGAAACTAGCTCCGGCGCGTGGCTGGTGAGCGCGCGCAAGCCTGGTGACACGCACTACGCAATCGACCTGTGGAAACCCGGCGACACATCGCTCCGAACGGTGCTCGCCGAGCGCGGAGAAGATCTCGTCGAACCCGTGCTGATTGCCCCGCGCGTTCCACCCCGGCGATTCCCGTCCGGCCTCCATCCCTGGGACTACGCCAACATGCTGGCTCTCGATTCGCGCCTCTCGCTTGAAGGAGATCTGAAACAGACTCCCGCATCCGTGCGTCTCGAGACGCTCGACGCGCGCGGCCACGTGGTCGTCAACGGAATCGCGCCGGTTGCGCCTGACGGCTCGTTCTACGCCAAGGTCCCGGCCGACCAGCCCATCCGCTTCGCTCTGCTTGACCGCCGTGGCGCCGTCGTTCGCCGCGAGCAAGGCTGGTTCTGGATTCGCGCCGGTGAACAGCGCATCTGCGTCGGATGTCACACCGGGCCGGCGCGTTCCTCAGATAATCGGGTCCCTGAGGTCCTGCTGCAAACCACCACGCCGGCAGACCTTACCCAACCTTTGATTCACGCCTCGATTGATAGCGGCTCACCGGGAGGCATCTCGAGATGATGATTCGCTCTCTGCTCTTTTTCATCGGCGCCGTCTCTCTTGCCGCAGCGCCAGGGCTCGCGATGCCACCTGCGCAATCGCCTTCAGATAATTCTCAGCCGGCCATTCACACCACCATCCGCTTTGAAGACGCCACCGCTCAGTCCGGAATCCACTTCGTCCACAGCTTCGGCTCCGCCAAGCTCAGCTCGCTGCTTGAAGGCACCGGTGCCGGTTGCCTGTGGTTCGACTACAACAATTCCGGTCGCGAGTCTCTTTTCGTAGTCAACGGCAGCACGCTTGCCCATGACATGACTCCGAATCCCCTCAAGGTCAAGCCCAGCCCGCCGCCCCACGCCCATCTTTATCGCAACGACGGCAACGGCCACTTCACTGACGTCACCGCTGAATCCGGTATCGATCCCGATATGTACGGCATTGCAGTTACCGCTGCCGATTACGACAACGACGGTTACGAAGACCTGCTCGTCACCGGTTATGGCAAGGTGGTTCTCTACCACAACAACGGCAACGGCACTTTCACGGATGTAACCGCCAAGGCCGGCATCAAGGTAAACGGCTGGGCCATCAGCTCCACCTGGCTGGACTACGACAAAGATGGTTGCGTCGATCTGTTCATCGGCCGCTACGTCAAATTCGATCCCAAATACCGCGCTTACTACGCCGCCGACAACTATCCCGGTCCGCTCGACTACGCCGGCGAAACCAACATGCTCTTCCACAACAACTGCGACGGCACCTTCACCGACGTATCCGATAAGTCAGGCATCAGCGCTTACATCGGCCGCACCATGGGCGTCACCGCTGCCGACTTCGACAACGATGGCTGGGACGATATCTACGTCACCAACGACAGCGTCCAGAATCTCCTCTTCCACAACGAACACAATGGCACCTTCAAGGAAATCGCGAATGAAACCGCTGCCGCCTACGGTCAGGACGGCGAAGCAACTTCGTCCATGGGGCCGGTGGCGGCGGATTTCTGGAACCGCGGTGTGCTCGACCTCTGGGTCACCGACGGCAGCTATAACCGCTTTCTGCGCAATCTTGGTGCTCCGCAACCCGGTTCCAGAGACCCGAAAACAGATTGGAAAGGCTTCGAAGATGTCACCGCGCCCGCGGGCATCTCTCAGACCGATGCGCAATATGTGAGCTGGGGCAGCGGCGTTTACGACTTCAACAACGACGGACTCCTCGACATTCTCGTCTTCCACGGCGGCCTCATTCACATGATTCCCATGGAGCACACGCTCTTTCAGGGCCTTGGCGGGGGCAAATTTGCAGATGTCTCGGAGCAGGCCGGCCAGGTGCTCAACACGCGCACCGTGGCCCGCGGCGCCTGCTTTGCCGACTACGACAACGACGGCAAGGTCGATGCCTACGCAGTGAATCTCGGCGCAGAAGGGACGCTGCTCCACAACGTCTCGACCAACACCGGCCACTGGGTCGAGATCAGGCTCGTGGGCGGAATGCGGGCGGGCGACAAACCGACGTCACCCGGCGCGCCCGGCGCCAGGAGTAACCGCGACGGCATTGGCGCGCGCATTGAAGTTTATGCAGGCGGCACGCGGCGCACCGCGGAACGGGTGGCCAGCTCGGGATACCTTTCCGAGAACGATGGCCGCGTGCACTTCGGCCTGGGCGCTGCAGCCGTCGTAGACAAGCTCATCGTGCGCTGGCCAAGCGGCGCGGTGCAAACCCTCACCGACCAGCCCGTCGATCGGGTGCTCACCGTGGAGGAACCGAAGTGAACCGCCGGGCGCAAATGCGTCTGCCACGCAAGCTGACCGCGGCTGCCTGCGCGCTGGCCGCGGCTTGGCTCGCCGCTTCCCTTTGGACCGGCCGCAACGTTCAGGCGGCCGCAGACTCCTCCGCGACCCCGATCCTCGGCTTTGCCGACCCTGTCGAAATGCTCTTTTCCCCTGATGGCGCGCGGCTCTATGTCCTCTGCCAGCAAAGCGGCGAAGTGCGCGTGCTCAACGCTGCCACCTATGCGCCCATCAAGACCATCAGCGTCGGTCACGTTCCCCGCGGATTCTCGCTCTCGCCCGACGGCGCGCGTCTCTTCGTCGCCAACTCCTGGGATGACACCATCTCCGTGGTCGACACCCGCGCGCTCGCGGTAGCAGCTACGTGGCATGTGGGAATGGAGCCCACCAGCGTTGGAGAAGACCGCGCCGAAAAGTACCTCTTCGTAGCCAATCGCATCAGCAACGATGTAGCTGTGCTCGACGCTGCGACCGGCATTGAAATCAAGCGGCTTGCCGCGGGTCGCGGCGCAAGTTACATCACGCTCTCACCCAACCGCAGCCGATTGTACGTCAGCCCCGTCTATCCCAATCGGTCGCCCTGGCGCACCGCTCCCGAGTCAGAGGTCACGGTTATCGACACGGCAAGCGCCGAAGTCACTGATCGGATTCCCTTGCACAGCATCGCCGGCGTTTTTCATGTCGCCTTCACCTCCGATGGCCGGCTGGGCGCGGTCGCCGAGTTGCATCCCAAGAATCTCGTGCCTCTGACCGCGGTTGAGCACAGCGCCACCTTCGTGGACACGCTGACGCTTTTCGGCGCAGATGTTGGGGACAAGACCATCGAGATCCCGCTCGACAATCTGGAACAGTATGCGGCGCGCCCCTTCGGCGTAACCTTCACCCCGGACAATTTCCGCCTTTACGTCACCAGCAGCGGCTCAGAGAACGTTGTCGTCATCGACGTTCCACGGCTCCTACGCTATGTCCGCCTCCATCGCGGGCCATTCGCGGAAGACCTGGCCGCAAGCGCCAACTACATCGTTGCGCGCATTCCCGTCGGACACGACCCGCGCGGCGCCATCGTCGCGCACAACGGCAAACGCCTCTTTGTTGCCAACCGGCTTGACGACACCATCAGCGTGATCGACACCCAAACCAACCGCGCAGTCTCGACCATTCACCTCCAGGGCTCAACGAATCTCTGGGCGCTTCACTTCGGACTGCAAACCTTCGCGGAAATGACTGACTCCTCACCGGGAAAGAGGCGCTGCGCCGACTGCCACATCGACGCCGACCATCGCAACGCCCCCAGGATGCAGTTGAGCAGGCTGAAGGAAATCATGGCACTGCGCCGCGGCGAGCAGACTTTCTACACCGCTCGCTATTCTTTTCACGGCGGAATCGGTTGCGCCAACTGCCACATCGATTCCACCTTCGACGGCCTGCAATGGGATTTGGAGCCCGACGGCCTGGGCATCAACATCCTCGATAACCGCATGTTGGAAGACATCAAGGACACTGCGCCTTTCAAGTGGAGCGGGGGCAATCCTAACCTGCCCACCGAATGCGGCCCGCGAACCGAAAAATACTTCTGGCGTTCTGAGAATTACGACGACCGCACACTCGCAGACCTCGCCACCTACATCAACAGTCTGCCAGCGCGCCGCAATCGCTGGCGCCAACCTGACGGTGACCCAACTCCGGCACAGGAGCGTGGCAAGGCAATCTTCGAGCGCTCGGTTGACAACTTCGGCAAGCCCATCCCTCTCACCGACCGCTGCAACTATTGCCACAGCGGCCCGCTGGGAACCAACCGCAAATCCTTCGACGTGGGCACTAAGGGACCGGACGACGACTCCGGCCTTTTCGATACGCCGCAGCTGGTCAACATCGCGCTCAGCGCGCCTTACCTGCACAACGGCTCCGCGGCCACGCTGGAAGAGATCTGGACCATCTACAACCCCCACGATCAGCATGGCCGCACCAACGACCTGACCAAAGACGAACTCAACGACCTGATCGAATACCTGAGGACGCGATGAACGGGAGGCGCGCATGAGGCATGCAATCAAAATGCTCTACATCTCCGCGGTATTCGCCGCCCTGGGAACGCCGGCGATTGCTGCTTCGCCCAATCCTCCCCAAATGCCCCACTTCCGCTTTGTCAACTACACCACCGCCAACGGCCTGCCTGACAATCACGTTTACTCCGTGCTCGTCGACGGCAACCGCATCTGGGCCGGCACTGACGACGGCCTCGCCCTCTATGAAAACGGGAAGTGGAAGACCTACAACACCAAAGACGGTCTGGCGCAGCAGGCCGTGCTTTCGCTCGCGCTCGACAAGCGCACCGGCGACGTGTGGGCGGGCACCATGGGCGGCCTTAGCCGCATCTCCGGCGGACGTATCGACAGCTTCACGCAGTTCAACTCCGGCTTGAGCAACGACATCGTCTACGGCGTATCCGTGGAAGGCGAAAACGTGTGGGTCGCCACCGCCGCCGGCGCCTGCCGCCTCAACCTCTCGACCGGCGAGTGGTCGCTCTATAACGAGCGCAATACGCCCATGGAAGAAATCTGGGCATACGGAGTCTCCGCCGCGGCTGACAAAGTTTATTTCGCCATCTGGGGCAGCGGCCTGCTCGAATACAACCAGCAGACCGACGTGTGGGACAAATACTCGGATCCCGACCATGAAACCGAAATGGTCCTTTTCAAAGACCAGGGGCTTATTCACGACATCGTCTCCTCGGTGAGCTACGTCGACAAAATCGCCTGGGTCTCGACTTACTTCGGCGACAGCCGATACGACGGCCGCTACTGGCACAATTTCATGACCAAAGACAGTGGACTACCGTCCAACTTCACCAACTTCGTCAAGGGCGTCGATGCCGATCACGCCTGGTTCTGCACAGACAAGGGGCTGGCCTACTACGACGGCGTTAACTGGGCCGTGTACACGCCTTCGCTCACCACTGGCAAGCCGGAGATGACGGTGCGCGACGCCGCCGGCAACATCTCGCACATCCCCGTGACCACCGCTCCGGTCAACAACTACATGCTCGGCATCGATTTCCAGGGCCGCGACATCTGGGTGGCCACGGCCGGAGGCCTGAGCCACGGAATTTATGAAACCCAACCATAAGGAGCCATCATCATGAGTGCTTTTGCCGAAATCCTCGACGCCATTGCCCATGCGCCCATCGAAAAGCACGCCGTCACCAATCACGGCGTGCTCAACGAGGCTTTTTGCTACGCCAAGCCAAGCTCGTTCTCGCGCGGCCTGCGCATCGACCTGGGCAGCGTCACCATTCTGCTCATCTCCGGCACCGCCTCCATTGACGAGTACGGCAAGAGCGTGCACATCGGCGATTTCCGGGCCCAGATGCGGCGCACCCTGGCCAACATCACCGGCCTGCTCTCCAGTGAAGGCTGCACCTGGCACGACATCGTCCGCACCACCTGCTACCTGCGCGACATCGAGCGCGATTACGAAGCATTCAATGAAGAACGCACCGCCTTTTACAGGGAGCAGGGCCTCGATCCTCTGCCCGCATCTACCGGGATCCAGGCCATCCTCTGCCGGCCTGAGCTCCTTGTTGAAATTGAGGCCATCGCCATGTTCCGCAACGAAAAGGCGGCAACCAGCAAGGAGTAGCGTCCATGCGTACCCGATGGTTCTTGGCTGCGGCCTGGTTGTGCGCTGCGAGCTATGCCGCAATCATCTTCGGCCAAAATCCGGCTGCCCCGGCTGCCCGATCGGCAAATCATCCCTCCCATGTCTGCTCATGCGGCGCCCATCCCGCCGCGCCGCCGCCCACGCGCACCGTCGAGCCGTATGCCAACGAGCCCAAAGACATGAGCCCGTACGCAAACTTCGTGAAGCCCTATTACCTCAACTACACGCAGCCGACCATCTGGAACGGTCCCGGCCGCGACAAGCCCGCGCCCAAAGACCTCACTGAAGTCCGCATCGGTTTTCTCGGTCCCACCGCCAAAGACGATCCCGACTACGTCTTCGGCCTGCGCATGTTGCATGGCGCGCAGCTTGCTGTTGACGAAGCCAATGCTCGCGGCGGCTACGGCGGCAAGCCCTTCCGCCTTATGCTCCACGACGATTACAACAACTGGCAGGAAAAAGCGCTCTCCGGTCCCGAGCGCCCAACGGAATCGGCGATCTGGGGCGCGGCCTCGGATCAGACCGTCAAAATGATCTACGACGACAAGGACTGGGCCATCTTCGGCTCCATCAGCTCCGAGTCCACGCACATCGCGGTGCGCGTGGCGCTCAAAACTGAAATCCCGATCGTCAATTCCGCCTCCACCGATCCCACCATTCCCGAAACCTCAGTTCCCTTCTACTTCACCGATCTCCAGGACGACCGCGTGCAGTGCTACACGCTGGCGCGGCGCATCTACAGTGAACTCGGCCTGAAACGTGTGGCCATTCTGCGCATCAACAACCGCTACGGGCGCATGGGCGTGCCCAAATTCCGCGATGCCTCGCGCCGCCTCGGCCACCCGGTGGTCATCGAGCAGAAGTTCATGGCGGGCGACACTGATTTCAGCCGCCAGTTGCAGGTGATTCAGGAATCGCGCACCGATGCCATCGTCCTGTGGACGGACGAAGTCCCCGCCGCCATGATCCTCAAGCAAATGCGCGCCCTGGGGATGCATCAGCGCGTCTTCGGCTCCTATCGCACGCTGGGCCCCGATCTTCTCGCCCAGGCTGGACCCGCCGCCGAAGGTTTTGAAGCCGTCTTCCCTTACGATCCCACGCGCCAGGACCCGCGATGGACCGCATTCAACCAGCGCTTCGAAGCGCGCTTCCACCAACAGCCAGAGCAGTTCGCGTCCCTCGCCTACGACGCCATGAACATCCTGCTCGACGCCATCTGCAAAGCCGGCCTCAACCGCATCCGCATTCAGGATGCGCTCGACGACACCACCCAATACGACGGCGTCACCGGCCACATGGCCTTCGATCCCAATGAGAAAAACGTCACGCCCATGTATATCGGCACGGTACGCAACGGCGCCATCACCTATCGCCTCGCACGCATGGGCGAAGAATCCGCGCCCAAGCAATCGGTGGCCGCGCCGGCGCCTTATGCGCGCATCACTGCCGCCGACGTCTCCTACGCCGGCCCGTCGCTTCCCAACCTGCCGCCGGGCCCCATTCACGTAGTGCTCTTCGGCCCGCAAGCCGCGCAACTCGCGCAGACACCCGCGATGAAAACGCAACTGTCGCGCGCCGCGCAGAACCGCCCCTGGCAAATCATCTCCGTCAACAGCGATCAGCAGTGGGGCGCCGCGTCTACGCAACTGGTGCACGCACTCTGGAACGACCATGCGCTGGCCATCCTCGCTCTCGATCGCAACGCAGCGCACTTATCCGAGCAACTCGCTCTCAAGGATTTCGTTCCGGTCATCGCCGTGTCGAACGACAAGACTCTCACCTCCGCAGCCGTACCGTGGATCTTTCGCCTGCCCGACGGCACGCAGGCCGCTTTCGCTCTACGCCTGCTGGAGGCCGCCGAAGCACGCAGCGGCCCCAATCCGCAGCGACTCAGAGATGTTCTCTCTTCCGGCAGTGCTATCTCCGGCGTCACGTTTCTCCCCACCGGCGATGCGCGCACCCCATAAGCTGGAGCGATTTCAGTTGTGCTGTTTACCGTCGATGCGGGCGCTGTGGGTTCCCGCCCTTTTTGCAAGAGAGGCCCAAGTGTGAGGCACCCTGAGCGGTGTTAACGCTGCCATCGAAAATGCTCTGATTTGCAGAAATCAGCGGCCCGATGGATTAGCCATCAAATCACCTCATAGAGGGGGGGGGAAAATACAAGTGTTTGAAAACAGGATAGTTGCAAATTGACGTATTTACAAGTGTATGAAAATAAGCAACTTCCAAGACAAAAATCGACAAGTGTTTGAAAACATGGCAGTTAAAGGATGATTTTTCTTGCAAGTGCACGGAATTAAGCCTGCCGTCAGAAGTGACCGGTAAGTGTCTGAAAACGGGCTCGTCAGGCTTGGCTTTGCGTTGATGTGTGTGGATGCAGTTAAGTGAACGTGTCATGGATTTCCGGTCCGGCAGGGGTCGCATCAGCCTGCATATCTATTGTGAAGAAGAAGAGGAATGAATCGGCAAATGGAAGTTGCTGAATCCGGGCTGGTTAAAAAATTCTGCTCTTGACGTCGAGGGATGACCACGCAAGGCGACCGGGGTTCGATCGAAGCGCTCCGCATTGAGCCCTGGATGCTATGGTGTGGGTAAGCAGTCTCAGAGGCCGCAACAGCGAAGGTTACATCATGAATCCGCTCGAATCGCAAGTTGCCGTCGTGACCGGCGCCACGCGGGGAGTGGGCAAGGCCATTGCCCAGCGGCTCGCATCCATGGGAGCGCATGTGGTGCTGGTTGCCCGCAACGCCGGCGAGCTGAACCGGGTGCGCGAACAAATCGCGCAGGATGGCGGCGCCGCATCGTTCTTCCCATGCGATCTGACCGACGCCTCGGCGGTGAATCAGCTAGGCGAAACAGTGGCCCGGGAGCATCAGCGCTGCGACATCCTGGTCAACAATGCCGGAGTGGGACTGGAGGGAAAGCTTCTGCACGAGGTGACTCCCGAGGAATGGGATCTGATCTTCGATACCAACCTGCGGGGCCCCTACCTGACGATTCGCGCGCTGGCGCCGCTGATGATCGCAGCGCGTTCCGGCCACATCATCAACATCTCCTCACTGGCCGGACGCAACCCGCTGCCTAAAGGCGCAGCCTATGCCGCATCGAAGTGGGGCCTGAATGGCCTCACCTACTCGGTAGCCGAGGAACTGCGCCAGCACAAGATACGGGTCAGCGTCATAGCTCCCGGGTCCATCCATACTGAATTCAGCGATCATTCAGGCCGCGGCGCCGCTTCCGGCAAGGATCCCAACAAGAAGCTGCAGCCCGAGCAGATCGCCTCGGTGGTGGCCACGCTGGTGACGCAGCCGGAGCAGTCGTTCATCAGTGAAGTGCTGATGCGCCCGACGCAGAAGCCGTGAGGCGCCTGCGAAGACGCATCGAGGCGGCTGGTGTCAAAAGCGCTGCGAATGCGCTTCTGGATTCACGCGCTTTCTTTCCCTGGAGCACTCGAATTGAAGCGCGCTCACCGCGGCAGTGCAAAGGCCACGTATTCGCCACCGACGGGTCCCCTGGGATCGCGTCCGCCGCTGGCGGCGATGACCACATATTGCCTGCCGTCGACCATGTAGGTTGATGGCGTAGCGATTCCGGCAAAGGGCAATACGGTTTCCCAGAGCAGTTTGCCGTTGCGCGTATCGAAGGCGTGGAATTTGCGGTCGTAAACGGTGGCGCCGATGAAGAGCACGCCGCCAGCGGTAACGATGGGGCCGCCATACAACTCCGAGCCGGTGTTCTTCATGCCTCTGGCCGCAAGCTCGGGATATTCGCCGAGAGGAATCTTCCAAAGGTATTTTCCGGACTTGAGGTCGATGGCATTGAGCGTGCCCCACGGCGGAGCGATGGCCGGGTAGCCCTGGGGGTCAAGGAACTTGCGATAGCCGGTGAAGTCATAGCCGGGCGCCGGTAAGGCGGTGGGCGCGGCGCGAGTGCCCACGCCGAGATAGCGCAGGAGGGAAGCGAGGTCGGCGTTGGAGATGTCGCTTACGGGGGGCATTTTCGGCGTGCCATCGACGATGATGGTGCGCATCTGGGCCGCAGTCATGCGCGCGCCGACGCCGATGAGCATGGGCATGTCCGGGGGAATGCCCTGCTGATGATCTCCGTGGCAGATGGCGCAACGGTCGGCATAGACTTTTGCGCCGGCTTTATCTTCCGGACCGGAACTGGCCGCAAGCGGAGCAGACATTTCCTTTGTAGAGGCCGCGACGTCAGGAGTGCGGAGATACGCCAGCAAGGCAGCGATCTTGGATTCATCCAGATTGGGAAACGAGGGCATGCGTCCGGTGCCGTGATGAATGTCGGTGGTGATTTTCTTAGCGCCGAGACGCTTTTCGACGCCGATGAGCGAAGGAAAGGTGGGCGGTGAGCCGGCGCGACTGACCCCGTGGCAGATGACGCACTGCCGGCGGTAGATCTGCTCGCCGAGGCTGCCGCCGGCGGCGACCGGCACCAGGCCGCCGAGCCACGCCATCTCTGTGGAGCCAACGAAAAGCGTGTCGGTGGCCGGATCAATTGCCGGCCCGTTCCATTCCCCGCCGCCGTCGAAGCCAGGAAGGATCACCGTCTGCTTACCCACTGCGATGGGATAGAACTGGCCATCGCTGCGCAGCTTGCTGAACTCTTTCTCAGCCCAGGCGTGCGCCTCGGGAGTGCGGTTGGTGAGCATTTGGGCGGTGAGCCGCTGCCGGCCGAAAGGAGCCGGAGCTTCAGGGACGGGCTGCGTGGGCGAAGTTTTCTCGCCGGGCACAGTGCTGGGCGGGAACGGGCGCTCGTGAATGGGAAAGAGCGGTTTGCCGGTGACGCGGTTGAAGAGAAAGAGGTAGGTCTGCTTGGAGATCTGGGCAAGAGCGGGGATGGATTGTCCATCCTTCTCGACGGTATAGAGTGCAGGAGCAGCGGGAAAGTCGCGATCCCAGAGGTCGTGATGCACGCCCTGAAAATACCAGAGGAGTTTGCCGGTTTCGGCGTCAAGGGCGAGGATGCAGTCGGCATAGAGGTCGTCGCCGATGCGGTCGCCGCCATAGAAGTCCATCACGGCCGAACCGGTGGGCGCGTAGACGATGCCCCGCCTGGCGTCGACGGTCATGCCCGCCCAGTTGTTGGCCGCGCCGGCGTTTTTCCACGCGCCAGCCGGCCAGGTGTCGTAGCCCGGCTCGCCGGGGCGTGGGATGGTGTGAAAGACCCAGCGCAGCGCGCCGGTATGGACGTCGAAGGCGCGAATGTCGCCGGGAGGCGCGGGATGGGTCTCAGGATTGCGGCCGCCGACGATGATGAGATCTTTGTAGACGCTGCCCGGCGAGGTGAGCGCAATCGACTGCTCTTCCCAGGGCTCGCGCAGGCCCTTGCGCAGATCGATGCGGCCGTTTTCGCCGAAGCTGGGAATGGGTCTGCCGGTCCTGGCGTCGAGGCAATAGAGGTAGTTCATCACGCCGGCAAAGATGCGCTGGTCTTTGCCGTCGGTCCAGTAGGCGACGCCGCGGGCAGGCTGCGTGGAGACCACACCGGAATCGAACTTCCATTTCAGCTTGCCGGTGGCGGCATCGAGGGCGATGACTTTCTGGCTCGGCGTGTAGGCGTAGAGCGTGCTGTCGATGATGATGGGGTTGGTCTCGATGTCGCCTTTTTCACCGGTGTCGAAGACCCAGGCCCGCGTGAGCTCATGAACGTTGGCGCGATCGATCTGCTTGAGCCGCGAGTAATGATCGCCGCCGGCGCCGCCGTAGGCCGGCCAGCTCGCATTTTGCGCCAGCAACGTTCTGCCGCCGGCTACGGCGAGCGAAAAAACCACTCCCATCGTCGTCACCGCGCACCGCCTGGCTTGCGCTGCCCACAACTTTTTCAAGCTCTTTTGCCCCAATCTTCGATCTGCTTTTGCCGATGAGAAAGTTCGCGTCCGCAAACTCAGGCCGCGCGGCACAGATGACATCTTTGCGCAGCCCGCTCATCTGCGTCCAGCCGATTCTCCGCCATCTTACGGTGTGCCGTTGAAAAGGGACAGAATGCACTGTTGTTCGCACCGCTCGGCGTGCGCTCTGCAATCATCGCGCCCGTTGGATGGCGATCTTTCAAGCTCATCTTCCATTGGAAAAAGCAAAGGCCCGCGGCGGGAGGCTTGCCCGGCGGAAATGTGGGAAGCGCATATTCGGAGCAGATGACTGCTTCCGGAGGCAGCGGCTCCGGGTATACGTGGACCGTCACCGGTCTTCCCGACGACGGACTGGACTACACAGCCAGCGGCAGCACCGTCAGCATCACCGGAACTCCAATCACTGCTGAAACCGTAAGTTTCACCGCATCGGTGGCTGACAGCGCCGGCAGCAGCGCCGGTCGCCGTCGGGAGGTCATGCGACGGGCAACTATTACCTGACCACTCCGAGCGCATTTGCCGCGGCCACGCTCAATGGCAACAGCTTTGTCTGGGCATTGTCGGTTGAGCTGTTTACTGTCGATGCGGGCATTCGTGCTTTGCCGCCCTTTGTGCAAAGGTCGCACAAAGGGCGGGGCACCCCGAGTTGTGTTTACGCTTAAATCGAAGATGCTCTAACCATCTTCTTTCAATGTCAGCTTCAGCCAATCAGCGAATTCTTCGAGCGCACTTACCGACTGCGGAAACCGCATCACTGTTCCCGGGTGCACGGGGAAGTTATGGTGCATGTCTTCGGCGTGCTGATGGGTCACCGCAACTCCCGCCGCCGCGAGTTTCCGTGCATACTTCATGCCCTCGTCGCGCAGCGGATCGTATTCGGCGGTAGCCACCAGGGCCGGTGGCAGCGGGGGCAGGGTTTTAATCCGCAGCGGGGAAATCTCGGTATCCTCGGGCGAAACTCCCGCGGCATACTGCTCCCAGAACCACTCCATCAGGCTCGCATCCAGGCCGCAGCCTGCGCCTCGCTCGAAATAAGAACCGTGCTTGGCGCTGGGATGATCCAGCACCGGGTAAAGCAGCATCAGCGCGGCGGGGCGCGCCACGTCGCCCTTAGTGCAGATGCGATTGGCGGCGACCGCGGCCAGGTTCGCTCCGGCGCTATCTCCTCCCAGCGCCAATCTCCGTGTATCTGCGCCGAAATGCCGCCCGTTCCCGCATGCCCACCGATAGGCAGTCAGGGTGTCTTCCAGCCCAGCGGGAAACGGATGCTCCGGCGCCAGCCGGAACTCCACCGACAGAATCATCACCCCCGCAGCTTCGCTCAGCAGGCGGCAGAAGGGATGGTGCGTTTGCAGTGATCCCACCACCCATCCGCCTCCGTGCAGGTACACCAGTAAAGGCAGCAGTCCGGTCGCATGCGGCGGCGTATAGAGCCGTCCCTTCAAGCCGCCGGTCATGATCACATCGCGCGCATCCACTTCGTTGGGCAGTCCGGGAATCGACTCGCGACCCTCGAGCGCCTTGTTCATCAGCGTTCGCCGCATCTGCACCCGCGCATCCTTGGTTTCCGGCACCGGCCCGGCCGCGGCGCCGGTCACATCCAGATACCTCCGCAGTTCCGCATCCATCGGCATTGGTTGCCTTGCTGTCTCCCGCCTCATCGACACTCCCGGCATTCACTGCGTTCTCAAATGCATTTTAGAAGCCGGAGAACTGTCCGCGCGAAAACCGCTGCTACGGAGTCGAACCGGGACAGGTGAGGTTCTCCTCTCGGACGGCGCCGCGAGAGGCCTTCGGCGAAGGTTTGACGCGATAGCTGGCTTTGAACTCGCGAGCAGTGGAGTTATTGCGTCTTGGAACCGCCGGTCACGTTGTAATCCTTTGCGGTGAGTCCCAGGCCGGCCAATCCGCCGACCATGGCGAACTTCGCCAGGGTGACAAGCCAGGGCATTCCGTGAAAGGTATCCGGGTCAAACAGCACATAGGAAAAGAATGCCGCAACCAACCCGCACACCATAGTCTTCCAGTTTTTACCGAACATGGGCTCTCCTTTCACTCCCGCTACTGGAACGCGAAGCCCGGTTACCGGATCGGCCGGCAGCACAGGGCAGGCAATCAAAGACGATCCGGCAGACCCGCTTCGCTCCAACTCCCAAGGCCGCGGTAACCGCACAATCTCAACCTTCGCCAGCAATCATGCGGCCGCAGCCTTTCCCGTTCTATGAGGTCAGAAAAGTAACGCGCGGTTATTTAGCTCACGATCATAACTCCACTTAGTAACCGGATACCAACTCCGACCACAAAAATTCACGCCGGTCATTCACCCTGACATTTTGGCGGAGGGGAAGGGGCTGAATGCAGACTTTGGCCCCGAGCCCAGTCGCTAAAGAGAGCACCGATTCCAGCCGATTCTGTATTTGGGGAGTTTTTTCGTGAAAGGCTCCGGGATATGCCCGAAATTACCCATCGCGGAGGCGTCTGGCTGACGGCCCTGGCTCTTGCCATGCTGTTGGGCGGGGCTCTCTTGCGCGGGCAGGAGTATAGCTTCCGTTATTTCGGAACCGCGGAAGGGCTGGGGAATATGTCGGTTCTGAATCTGTATCAGGACGGCACGGGATTTTTGTGGCTGACGACCAAAAACGGGATCTACCGCTTCGATGGAGTGCAGTTTGAAGGGTACGGGCCGGCGCGGGGAATCCCCAGGAATGCCGGCACGGCTTTTGGCGAGGGTCCAGATGGCGCCCTGTTGGCCGGCGGCGACTATGGGCTTTACCGGCTGGTCCGGAATCACTTTGAGAAAATGCCCGTCTCCTTCCACTCGGTGAGCTGGCTTCAGGGCATCGCCTCCGATGGCCGCGGCGATACCTATCTTGGAACCGATGAGGGACTCGTAGAGTTGATTCGGGCTCAGGGCAGGATCGGGTACGAGGAGCGCCGCATCTCCCCGCCCGCGGGCGCCATTCGCAAGGCCGCCTGGGGGATTCTGTTGGATGGCAATGCCATCTGGTGGGGATGCGGGGAAGAGCTTTGTCGCAAGGATCGCAGGGGAGTGACCGTGTTCGCCGCCAAGGATGGGCTGCCGGAGTCCGAGTGGGAGGCGATCTGCAAAGACCGTTCCGGCAATCTGTGGGTGCGCGGCCGCAATGCGGGCGAATACGTTCTCTTCGCCGGCGATACGCAGTTCAGGTATCTGGAGCGGGAGGCGCCGTTCAGGACATTTGTTTATGGTGCCGCCCTCGATTCCAATGGGCGGGTTCTGCTGCCTTCGGCCAGTGGCCTCTACCTCGACGGCAGCGAGGGTTGGCGGCTTGTGGACCAGGAAGCCGGGCTGCAGGGCACTCCATATTCGGTGCTCGAAGACCGGCAGCATCGCCTGTGGATTGGCATGGCAAGCCGGGGCTTGGCCGAGTGGCAGGGTTTTGGCCAATGGGAAAAATATTCGGCCGCTTCCGGGCTGAGCAACGACGTCGTTTTCCAGATCCTGCCGGTGAAAGACGGGTCGATGTGGGTCGGAACCGACAGCGGCCTTTTTCACGGTAACCCCGAACACGGTCACATGAAATGGAAACACTTCGATCCCCTGGGCAGGTCCGAGGTTACCAGCATTCTCCAAAGGGAAGACGGAATGCTGCTGGCAGGCATGGGCATGCACGGCGTGGCCCGGGTTGACCCCGTCAGGGGCGAGGTCGAATGGTATGGGAAATTGCAGGGACTCAGTAACAAGATGGTCCATGCACTGCGATTCGATCGCCATAAGCAATTATGGGTGGCGACAGACTCCGGGATTTACCGGGCCGAACCTCCGTATACGCGCTTCAGCCAGATCCGCGAGTTTGGCGCCGGACGTTTTTGGGCATTGGTGATCGCCGGGAACGGCGCGGTATGGGCGGGCGGCGAGGATGGACTGTTTGCGTATTCAGGCCACAACCTCAAGCGATGGACTCACGCCGATGGCTTGAGTAACCAGGAAGTCTTTGCCGTAGCCTTGGGGCCTGACGGTTCGGTCTGGACCGGCTATCGCTTCGGCGGCGGAATCGATCGCCTGATCAAAACCGCAACCGGCATGAAGATTGAGGCTGGCGTGCAGCGCAGGGGCAGTGATGGGCTGATCTATTTTCTCGATTTCGACTCGCGGGGACGGCTGTGGGCAGGAACGGAGCGAGGCGTAGATATGTGGAACGGCGCCCGCTGGGTTCATTACAGCACCGAAGACGGCCTGGCCTGGAACGACTGTAACCTGAACGGGTTCGCCGAGACCGCCGATGGGGCTATCTGGATAGGCACCGGGGGTGGTCTCTCCCGCTTCAAACCGCGGCCACACCTCGAGCCAAAGACGGAGTTCAACGTCGTTTTCACCGCTTTGAGATCAGGGCAGCGGGAAATTTCCGCGATGGAGAACCCATCGTTTTCCTGGGATGAGAACTCGCTGAGTGCGCGCTTTGCGGTGCTCAATGCCCCGCGGCAGAACGACGTCCTTTTCCGTTATCGCCTCGACGGCGCCAACTCCTCCTGGACGCGAACCACGCAACACCAGTTGCAGTTGGCCCACCTCGCTCCCGGCCATTACCGTCTCGAAGTGGAAGCCGAGGACGAGATGGGAAACTGGAATCTCGCGGGCGCCACTTTTCCGTTCACAATTCGTTCGCCGTGGTATTTCAGTTCGTGGGCCATCCTTTTCTATCTGCTCATGCCGTCCACGGGAATCCTTGTCCTGCTGCGCCTGCGCGAGACGAGCGCGCACAACCGTGAGCGGGAATTGCGCCGCTTGGTGGATGAGCGGACGAACGAGCTGAAACTGGCCAATGAAGAGCTGTTCAAACTCTCCTGCACCGACTCGCTGACCGGACTGGCGAACCGGCGCGTCTTCGATCATACCCTGGCCAAGGAGTGTGCGAGGCTGCAGCGCTTCGGTAAGCATCTATCGCTGGTGATGCTGGACGTCGACCTCTTCAAAGCGCTCAACGATTCAGCGGGCCATCAATGGGGCGACACCTGCCTGGCGATGCTGGCCTCCGAACTTGCCCGTGTGGCGCGACGCCCCACCGACCTGGCGGCGCGGATCGGCGGCGAAGAGTTCGCGCTGCTTTTACCCGGCACCGATTCTGCCGGCGCATGGGAAATCGCAGAAGCCGCGCGGCTGGCCATTGCCGGCCTCCACCTCAAACATCCAGACTCCCGCATCTCCCCATGGCTCACCGTCAGCGCCGGTGTTGCCACCGCCACCCGAGATATGCCAAACAGCGGGACGCGGCTGGTTGCCGCCGCCGATCAGGCGCTGTATGAAGCCAAGCACGCGGGCCGGAATTGCGTGAAAGCTGCCGCGCAGAGCAGCGAGGTGTACTGCCAATGGAAACTCAACCTGCCAAATGCCTGACCCGCTTGCGCATGGGTGTCACCTCGCTCCGCTCTATCCTGGTTGCATCCTTGATTCATCGCGTTGCCACACGCTCCAGATCCTTGCCATTCTGAACAGAACAGGTCAAATTTGTTCTTGCGCTAAAAGGCCGTCACCAGGCGGAGCATGAATTGGCGCGAAGGTCCGATCGCATTCCCGGAGAACAGCCCTCCGAAATCGACTAATTCGAGCGTGTTGCTCAGGTTTTCGGCGTCGGCCTGCAGACGCACCGAGTGCCTTTCCCAGTGGAAGAGATCGGCGCTCAGAGACGCATCCTGGGTGAAATAGGGATGAATACGGCCGCGTCCGAAGTTAAGGTGATGGATCACGGACTGGCCGTATTCGGCGGCATATTGCTGAGGGGTTAAATCCGGCTGAAAGGGCAGTCCGCTGTTGTAAGCGCTTCCCAGGGCGAACCAGAAGCGCGGCGCAATCTTGTAACGTAGGCGGTCGCGCACCGTGTTCCGCTGGTCCTGCGAGTCAGGGAAATGTCCCGTGAACTGGGTCAATGCGCTGGTGGCGTCGCCCCCGAGAAACAACCCCCCGGTTACCGGATACCAGGCATTCCCCACCATGTAGGAGTAGCTGGCGAAGCCCGAGAAGCGCCCCCATCGATCAACTTGCACTTCGCCCTCCGCGCCATAGATCACAGCTTTGCTGAAGGCGATGGGGAAGCTGATTCCTGTGCTCAGAATCTGGGAATCGTCGGCATAGTTGTTTTCGTCGCGGCGGTAGATATTGGCGTCAACACGCAATTTGCCGAAGAGTGCATTCGTGGCTCCTAATTCGTAATAGCTTCCGCGCGAAGGCTGTACCGGCAGTTGCAGGATGGGCACGGTGGTATCGAGAGCCTGCGCCGACGGGGAGCTGGACAAAAGGATGTTTTCAAACGAAGGTGTCTGGAAAATGCGGTCATAGGAGGCGTGGAGCTTTACAGCGATGGAGGGGAAGTAACGCGAGACGGCGATCCGCGGACTGAGGGCATTCTGATTCACCAAAAGCTGATAGTGGTCCCAGCGGATTCCCGCGTCGATCGACCACTTGCCCATTTGGATGGCATCCTGAAGATAGGCGCCTGGCTCCAGATCGGGGCGGTTGCCGAGGAACGAAAAGCTGGTGGCAGCGGCGTCGAGAACGCCCAGATTGAATGGGCATTGAGGGTCTGAAAGCTTGGAACAGTCGGGTATGACGTCGCTGAAATTTTCATTCAGGAATTTCGCGTCTGACTCGATGCCGGTTTTCCACTCCTGGTTGTGAACGTCCACGGTGATGCTGCCGTTGAAATAGATTTCATTGAAATGGTTGTGCTGGGTGGCGATGAGCGGCCAGGAGGCGGGGTTGGAGTCAAAGTCATTGGAGCTATTGCGGGCCATAGCGTGCAGTTGGCCTAGCGCATGGGAGGAGAAGATGTGCTGGTAGGAGAGGATCCCCATGGTTTCAAAGTTGCCGCCGGTCTGAAGCTGTCCGCCGGGAACAAAGACACAACCGCCCGGCTGCCGGCTGGTGGGACGCGCCGGGCAGCCGGCGGTGTTGCCCGGGTCCGGCAGGTAGGCCCCGTTCTGCTGCACCAGCTCGTTGGGAATCTGGTAACGCGCCAGTTCATGGCTCGCCATCAGGGTGAGGTGGTCCTGGGGTGTGAACTGGCGCTCGAAGCTCAGCGAAAAACTGCCCATGGTGCCATTGTTGGTGTAATTCTCGGCGACCACAGGATTGAGATAGTGAGCTGTCATATCTGCTGAAGCGTCGACGTCAAGCGTATTCCGGTTCTGGGTTCCTTCGGCCCGCATGTCGATCCCGCCGGTAGCATAGCTGCCTCCCAACAGCGTGAACAGCCCGTGCCATCCCGGTTGCTCGTTTTGCAGGGTGTTGACCACCACCACGCCGCCCAGCGAGCGGCCGTACTGGGCGGGAATGCCGGCGGTGTAGATGGTCATGGACTGTATGTCATTGGCTTCGATCGCGGAACCAAAGCCGGGCGAACGGTTGTCGGTGAGCGGTATGCCGTCGATGACGAATTGCGTCTGGTACTCGGAGCCTCGCGGATGAAGAACCGCGTTGCCTTCATAGAGCCATCCCGGTGCGGAGTTGACCAGGTCCTGTATGGAGCGGCCAGGCAGCGAGGTCAGCCGGTTCCGGATTGTCTGCAGTCCCATTTGATTGACCGCGCCCGCGCGAAAGGGATCGATCAGCGGGGCCGAGGCATGGACGGTGACCGACTGGGAGACGGGAGCCATTTTCAGCTCGATGGTGCGAACCACGGGCAGAGCACAGTCAACTTTAACGAACTCATTGACGGCGGCAAA
>JASHOY010000038.1 GCA_030038435.1 Acidobacteriaceae bacterium
ATGCACGCGGAAATTCGCGAAGCGGTTTCCAGGATCATCAACGTTTCGGATTTGCGCCACATCAGCTTCAGCCATTTTGAGTCCGATGAGTGTGGTGCGCTGAACGAATGGCTGGGCTCGGCGCCCAGGGCGGACGTGGTCTGCGGTCAGATCAGCGCGCTGGTCTGCGTGAATGACTTTATTGGCCGCGAAGCCCGTGCGCTTGCCGACGGCGAATCGTTTTCAACGGGGAAGCTGCGCTTTCGCTATTGCCGGACGCCCCATTTGCCGCACGGCTGGGATGCAGGCGCACTGTTTGAAGAGACGCAGAAAACGCTGTTCTGCTCGGACCTCTTCCATCGGGCCGGCGACGGCGAGCCGATCACTTCCGACGATGTCGTCGGCCGCTCGCATGAAGCGATGAAGTCCTACCAGGCGGGCATCCTGGCAGAATACGTTCCTTACTCGCCGATTACGGCACAGAACCTCAAAAAGCTTGCCGACCTGAAACCGAAAACGCTCGCCGTTATGCACGGCTCCAGTTTTACGGGCGAATGCGCCCGCGCGCTCGGTGACCTGAACGCAGTGTATCGCGAGGTCTTCGGCCAGGAGAGGGCAGCAGGCGCGAGTCGCTAGCCCCCATGCCACATGGCCATAAAACGCCAGATTCTTATCCGAAGTGCCCCGGCACAGGGAGTCCCCGCCGCTTGCCCAAGTATGGTGCTGGGGCAGTTTCGATAAGGACGTTTGAACTAAGCCGGTGGCGCGGCGGCCAGGCGCTTCTGTTCGAGGAACTCCCCGCTCTGAACGAACTGCTTGAGGCTCTTGGCCAGGGTCTGGAGGACTCCGTGAACAAATCCGCCCCGTTCGAGCAAAGTGCCAGGGAGGCGCCGTAGAAAGCTCTTCCGGCGCAGAAGATCAATATCGTTTAGGAATCCCCGCGACAGCAGCGTGTCAAATGCGTCTTCCAGAGCGGCGGATCTTTCAGGATCAGTCAGCAGACGCCAGAACGCAGAAAATGTTCGTCCGGCATCGCTCTCCGAGATGAGGTCGATCCCGGCAAAAGTGCTTCCAGCACGTCCCCGCGGCGGCCGTCGCTTTCCACCAGTTGCTCCCGGAGGTCGCATTCGGGCTAAGTTCTAAATTTGCGAATAGTATGCCCCGTTCAGATGACGAACGGATGCGCTCTTACATTCTCGGTGCAGATTCAAATCCAGATGAACCTGTTTGGATTGCGCCCGATCCGCTGAAATGGACGACTTCAAACGATCCACATTTCATTCTCCTGTCTCCCGTGCATGACAGATCGGCAGCACTCCTAAGGCTCTATTGTTTCAACTTCCGTGTTGTATTTGGCGATTTGGGCGTATTGCCCAACCCTGTTGGCATCGTTTGCGAGATCGACGGATGTGGAATGCGGATTGCCACCGATGAAGAAATTACGAGTTTCCTGGAGCAGACGAAAGACGTCGTCTTCTCACGTCCATGGTTTAAGCTCCGAGAAATGCTGACAATGACACTCGTGCCATTTGCCGGAGACGTATACCCATGCGTATCCGAAGTCGCACGACCGGCGAGTTGCTGCTGGAGAACTGGGCTCTCTGTAATCGTCACTGGTTTTTTTTCGTGTGCCTGCAAGTCGAAGGTCCGAGCTGAAATGGATCGCTGACAGCGGGTCGCGTTCCGAAGCTTCGTTGAGAGCCTTTTCGAGCGTCACTCTGACGAACTAGACTTGTGTTGGCGCTGGCTCCTGAACGTCCCATGGTTCTGATCCTTCCTTCTGCGATCCACAGGTTTCGGTATGCCAGCGCTCGTAATCTATGTGGGAGCTGTTGTCGGGCCAATTTCGCTTTTACTTTTTTGCGTCACTTGTGAATCTACAACTTTTGGAATTCATCCAACTGGTGGCCGATCAGCCATTAATTGCTAATTTCGACACTCTCTCCAGATAAGCAGGCTTGAATGCGAATCGGGATCACATGTTATCCCACATACGGTGGCTCGGGCGTAGTCGCCACGGAGCTGGGCATCGAGTTGGCGGCGCTCGGGCACGAAGTGCACTTTATCTCTTACTCGCAGCCCTTTCGGTTGAACGGGCGCAGCGACGGCATCTTCTACCATGAGGTTCCGGTGTCGAACTACCCGCTGTTCGAGTTTCCGCCTTACGATCTGGCGCTGGCGTCGCGAATGGCGGAGGTGGCGGAATTCTATGATCTCGACCTGCTGCACGTGCACTACGCGATCCCACACTCGGTGAGCGCGCTTCTGGCGCGGCAGATGCTGGAGGCGCGCGGCCGGCGACTGCCGTTTGTCACCACGCTGCATGGCACTGACATCACGCTGGTGGGCCTGGATCGCAGTTATCTCCCCATCACCCGGCACGCCATCCAGGAAAGCGACGGCGTCACCAGCATCTCAAATTATCTGAAAGAGAAAACGATTGCCGATTTCGGCGTGCAACGGCCTATTGAAGTGATAACGAACTTCGTGAATTGCGACGTGTATACGCCTGTTGCCGACGATGCAGAGCGTGCGCGAATGCGCGGCCACCTGGCTGCGCCGGGCGAGGCGGTTCTGATGCATCTTTCCAATTTCAGGCCCGTAAAACGCGTGCTCGATGTGGTGAAAATCTTTGCCAGCGTGGTTCGCGAACTCCCTGCGCAACTGGTGCTGATCGGCGACGGCCCTGACCGTTCGGCGGCAGAGTGGCTGGCCCACGATCTTGGCATTCATACGCGAATTCACTTCCTGGGGAAGCAGGAACGCGTGAACGAGTTGCTGCCGCTGGCGGATTTGCTTTTGATGCCCAGCCAACTGGAGTCGTTTGGCCTGGCGGCACTGGAAGGAATGGCCTGCAAGGTGCCTTCGATTGCCACGCGTGTAGGTGGCGTACCGGAGCTGGTGGACGACGGATTGACAGGGTTGCTCTTTGAGCCCGGGGAGGTGGACCTTATGGCGCGGGGCTGCCTGGAGCTGCTTAGCGACCGCCCACGCCTGAACCGGATGCGCGAGGCGGCGCGGCAGGAGGCGCGAAAACGCTTCTGCGCCTCGCTGGTGGTACCGCGGTACATCCGCTACTACGAAGAGGTCTCGAAAAGAGGCGAGCGAGCGGGGCTGACGCAGGCCTGACGGCTACACGGCTCACGAAAGGCCCAGGAGCAGGTCCACAGCCCAACCGCTGGCCAGAACCATGACGATCATGAGTTCGAGAAAGTCATCGATAAACGCGAGCAGCTCGAAGATGGTTCCGCTGTAGAACATCAACTTTGACAGGCTGGGGCTGAAAAAGGGGTGCGCCACAAAAAGGCAGCACATTCGGAATGGGCTTCGCTCATAATTTTGCCCCAAAAGTATAAGCATCCGAAAACGACTTCCGCGCCCAGATGAAAAATGATTCGCATCCACAGCTCCTGGTTCTCCCAAGCTATCGGCCGGCTATTGTGCTACCGGATGTGCGCGGGCCGGCATCGCTTGTCGAGCACGGGGCGATTTGCCGTGACATTCGCCGCCAGGCTACGATATATTTGAATTCAGGGACTTTTGCTCCCACTGTTACGTCGCAGGGAAGTCCGCCCAACGTCCGACTGCTTCCCCCCTGCTTCATGCCCACTCAATTGCAAAGTGATTCGGCGCAGTGCGGGCGGCCGGCGCAGAATTGTGCGCTGAGATCTGGGAGTACGAATGACAAAGGAGCATCGGTGGTTGGATTGGCAGCCCTATCTGAGGCGAGAGCCGGTGACACTGGCGCTGCTGTCGGGACTGGCGATTATTCTCTTCGCGGCGGTCTCGGGTATTTCGCATCTTTATAACCAGGAGCAGGAATCTCTCGCTGACCGATGGTCCGCGCGGGGCACAGAGGATTTGGGCGCGGCGCGTTATGGCGCTGCGGTAATCGACTTTCGCACCGCGCTGCTCTACGCTCGCGATAACTATAGCTATCAACTGAATCTGGCCGAAGCATTGGTGGGTGAAAAGCGCGCCAATGAGGCCTATGCTTACCTGATCAACCTCTGGGATGAGGAGCCGGAAAACGGCCTGGTCAACCTCGAACTGGCGCGCATTGAAGCCGCGCGCGGAGAGAAAGCGTTCGCTCTTCGCTATTATCACGACGCGATCTATGCCGTATGGCCGGGCGAACAGGACCTGCAAAGCCGGAATGCGCGCCTTGAGCTCGTGCATTACCTTCTTCGCATCGGCGACAAGGCGCAGGCCGACTCGGAACTGATCGCGCTGGCGGCCAACCTGGGCGCCGTTCCCGCAGAACACACTCACGCCGGAGAGCTCTTTCTTCAGGCTCAGGACAGTCAGCGTGCATTGGAGCAGTTTCGTCTGGGGCTGGACCATGACCGTCACGACGTCACGGCGATGGCGGGCGCAGGCAACTCCGCATTCCAACTCGGCCAATATCAGATGGCGGTGCGGTATCTGCGCGAAGCTGTCGCGAACGGGAGCAAAACCAGTGAGTCGCAGCTCAGAGTCGCGGAGCAGGTGCTGAATTTGGATCCATTCCGCACGCAGTTTAATACCACTCAGCGCGGGCACATCGTGATGCAGGATTTTGCCTCGGCGGGCGCTCGGCTGCAGGCTTGCAGCGGCCCGGGACCATTTTCGATTCCCGCAACCGAACTGGTGGAACTGACGCAGAATTGGACGAAGCTCCAGCCTAAGGTGAATTCACGGGACTTGAGGCGTGATCCAGACGAGGTTAACACGGTAATGTCGCTGGTGTTTGACGTGGAGCGCGAGACCAGCGGCATGTGCGGAAGCTCGACGGACACGGACAACGCACTGCTTTTGATCGCAAATTTACACGAGGGGCTGTGAATTGGAGCCAACATCCAATCTGCATTCCGGAACACTTGTGGAAGACCATTTGACGGAGCCGCAAACACATCCTGCCGAACGCAGAGCAGGTTCGCTGCTGGGCTCCTTCTTCCGCGAGGACCGCTTCTTTCTGGTGCTGAGCGTGTTCATCGGGATCTTCTCGGGACTAGCCGTCGTCTGCTTTCGATATGCGATCGACTGGTGCCAGATATACCTGCTGGGGACTGGTGCGCAGCTTTCACCAATTCGCATGTTGCTGGCGCCCACGCTGACCGGCCTACTGATCGCCGTGCTGGTGATTCACGTCTTTCCCCTGGCAAGAGGGAGCGGAGTCAACCAAACCAAGGCAGCTCTGTTCATCTACAACGGGTATATTCCCATCCGGACGGCGATCGGTAAATTCATCACCTCGGCATTGGCGATGGGATCGGGACAGTCGCTGGGTCCTGAAGATCCATCGCTCCAAATCGGGGCCGCTTTGGCCTCGATGCTGGGGCGCCGGCTGCATCTTTCCCGGGATCGGATGCGCCTGATCGCGCCGGTGGGCGCGGCTGCCGGATTGGCCGCGGCCTTCAACGCGCCGATCTCCGCGGTGCTGTTTGTGATTGAAGAGGTCATTGGCCGCTGGACTGCGGGCATTCTTGGCTCCGTGGTGCTGGCCGCCGTATCCAGCGTGGTGGTGCTGCGCCTGTTCATGGGATCGGAGTCGCTGTTCCAGATTCCCTCAGTGCAGTTCACACCTTCGGAACTGCTTGCCTACGGCGTGCTGGGCATCATCGGCGGATTTGCTTCGGTGGCGTTGTCGGGCACCATCGGATTTCTACGTCCGCGTTGCCGCGCGCTGCCGCTGTGGACACAGTATCTGCAGCCAGCCTTCGCAGGTTTGATCATCGGCTGCATTGCCGCGTTGGGCGCGCCGCAGGTCATGGGCGCGGGCTACGTTTACATGGACGAGGCGATGCATGGGCAGTTCACCTGGCAGTTCCTGGCCATTCTCGCGGTGCTGAAGATCATTGCCACCATGGTATCGTTCGTGAGCGGAACCCCGGGCGGCATGTTTGCTCCCACGCTGTTCATCGGGGCGATGTTCGGCGCGGCGGTCGGAGGGGCACAACACGCGCTGTTTCCGCACCTGGCGTGGTCGGCAGGCACTTACGCGCTGGTGGGCATGGGCGTCCTGTTCGCGGGTTTTTTGCGCGCTCCCATGACTTCGGTCTTCATGGTGCTCGAGGTGAGCCAGAATTATTCGATTATTCTGCCGGTGATCGTGGCCAACACTTTCGCCTATGTTATTGCACGCGCACTGCAGCCGGTGGCGATCTTCGATGTGCTGACGCGCCAGGACGGCCTCGAATTGCCATCGATGGAAGAGGAGCGTGAAGAGAGCATCCTGCGTGTGGAAGACGCCATGCAGCCCCCGATTGAGCCCATCTTCGATTCCGACGAACTGGTCGACCTGGTTTCGCATCCGGGAGACAGCGAGCTGCCCGAAATCGTGCTGGTGCGATTGCACCCTGCCGGCTGGGGAAGCCTGACTCGTGAGAATCTCAAGACGCTCATTCAGGCAAACAAGGACGGAATCAATGTTGCCGATGTTCTTGCGGAGCGACAGGTGCCGGTGATTCATCCCGATCAGCCGCTCGATGTTGCCTTGCGCTATGTGGATCGCTGGCCGTTGATTCCAGTGGTGAGCCGCGCCAACTTCAGCAAGCTCGAGGGCGTGATCACGGAACACGATGTACTGGACCGCTACCGCGATTTCGCCGGCGAGTAGCGCGATGCGATGGATGGCGAGGGGCGGAATTAGGCAATCAGTTCGGTGCGCACAAGAAATCCGAGATGCCGGCAAAATTCCTGGACAACGTCGATGGTCTCGGCAGCCGTTGCGTTGGCGATGCCAAGGACAATCTCCGCGTCGGAACTCACCGCCAATTCCGCAAGTTCGACAGGCGAGGCAGCAATCGCCACACACTTCTCGGCGCGATAGGTGCAGGCGCCCAGGTCGGCGATGGACAGGCTCGTTGTCGGGGTGACGAATATGGTGTGCGGCGGCGCCATGCGGTCGAGCAGCCAAAAGATCTCCAGCTTCGATTCCAACTCATCGGGAACGCAGTCGATGACGAGATCGGCCCGGCGCACCGCATCTTCGATGCTGGAGACGAAGCAAATTCCGCCGCCACCAGCCAGGATAGACTCAGCGGGAACCTCGCGCCGGATGGCTTCCCGGGCGTGCTCAAGGTTTGAGGGTAAAACGTCTTCCAGAGACACTCGGTAGCCAGCCCGCGCAGCCCGCCACGCAAGCCTCCGCCCCAGAGAGCCGGCTCCGATGATGGCAATGCTCAGGGACAATTCAGGCTTACTTGGTTTTCAGGGCGTTCAAGACGTCCGTGGCGCTGGGGTGAGATTGCTGGAGGTGTTCGGCCACCTTGGCGCGATCTTCGGCCGAAAGCGTGGGGACAGTGTTCATGATGCGGCGAAGGGTGACAGCGACGTCGTCAATGAAGTTCATCAGGCGGATGGCTTCTCCGGAAAGCGGCATATCGGGTCCTCGGTCTTCCAGTTCAAATTTCTATTGTAGGGCGCAGCCTTCGGTTGGCAAAGGCGCGAGCGCGCAGGTGCATCAGAAATGAATCGGCGCTTTCTCTTTAATGCCCTTGGGAACATGCGATGTCAGTCCGGGGAGAATGAATTCGCGGATCACGTTAGTGGCGGCGTTAGCCCCGAGATCGATGCCGGCGCTTTCAAATACCAGGCTGGTGCCGCGGTCGGAGGGCGGGTAGTAGATGTTGGAGATGGCTCCAGCGGCAAGGTCGCCCAGGATGCGCGAATAGGCGAACTGCCAGTGCTTGTTGTCGCCCCGGACGATGAGCGCGCGACTGAGCGCATAACCGGCGCGGGAGCTGAAGCTGCCTGTGCCTTTGTAAAAATAGCGCGGGTCCTGGTGAAAGAGTGTGGGCAAAGCTGCGTCGCCGATCATGGTCCCGATAAAGGCTGTGGCGTAATCGGCGCCAAAGCGCTTTCCGTATCCCTGCAATCCGCCCCCGTAGCCCGGGAAGCGGTCGTAGTACTGATCGACTCCGGCTTCTCCGGCGATGATGGCGACTGTCACCGGGTCGATCTCCGAGCGATAGCCGAGTTCGAACTTCTGCTTAGGCCACAAATGCACCGCGTTCCAGTCGTAGCTGCTGAAATAGTTGGGCAGAAATCCCATGACTCTCTGGTGCATCTGCAACTGAAGCTGCTCTTCCGCAAGCTGCTCGGGATTCGCGTAAACTTCGACACTGGTGCTGGCGGCAGATACCTGCAGGGTGATGGGCGGCAAGAAGCGCACGCCGCCGGGTCGCAGGATTACGTTGGGCACAATCGTCGCCTTCATGCCGGCTCCGCTCACCTTTATGCTGTAGGTGCCTGGAGGCAATCCGGTAAAGGAGAATCCTCCGATGCCGCCGGAAGCTACGTTGCGAGATACCGGACCGGCGAGTGCGACGCTGGCGCCGGCGATTACGCCGCCATTGCTGTCCACGACGGTGCCGTAGAGCGCGCCGCGGGGCCGGGGAACAGCACGCGGCGGGGCAGCAGACGTGAACACAACTGAATCAAGAGCCGGCCACGATGAGGGCGCCGAAACACCGGCATACAAATGCTGCGCGAAAGCAGAGGGAACGCAGCCTGCGGTCACGAACCCCAGGCAAAGAAGCCACCCGTGTAATTGGATTTTGCGCCATCCTTTGATCGAATTCGAACCGCTTTGCAAGGAAGGATTGCCGGTATAAAGAAAGCGCCAAGGGTTGGCCAGGGCACCAACGGGAAAAAACATGCCATCTCCTGAGATGCCCGCGATAGGGATCTGGTCGTATGTGCGGGCTGAGTGAGCGAGGCGCGACCTCCGCGCCAGGGCGCGCAGGCTTGGGCCGACGGGGTGCCTCCTTTCGATTGACGCCAGCGCTTCTCCATCGTTATCAACGGATTGCGTTACGATTCCGTCATGTGGGAGCAGTGTCTGCGGGGTGCGAAACGAGATGCCTTTCGCGTTGTCCGCGGCGAGTTTTTGGCTGTCTTGGACGGCGTCGATCTTCAAAAACTTGCAGCGGGAGGGGCATCTGGAGTATTTTACTAACCAGTTAGTTAATTATGAGCGCGACTTCTCATAACCGCGATTCGCATCCCGACCGTTCGGCGGAGACCCGGACGCGCATACTCGATTCGGCGCTGCGCGAGTTCAGCGCCAACGGTCTTGCCGGGGCGCGAACGGAGCAGATCGCGGCCGCCGCCGGCGTGAATAAGGCCTTGCTCTACTACTACTTCGAGAGCAAGGAGAAGCTCTATCAAGCGGCCTTGGAAATGGTCTCTTCGCGGGTTCGCGACCGCTCCATGGCGATCCTGCTGCGCGAAGCCAGCCCGGGTGAACGTCTGCTGAGGATGGCGCTGGACCACTTCGACCGGGTCCTGACGCAGCGCGAATTCCAGAGCATGATGCAGCAAGAGATGATGCGTCTGCATGCCGGCGAGGAAGGTTCCTTGCCCATCATCGTAAAACGGGTCTTCGCGCCGCTCATGTCCATCTTCCAGTCTTTGCTTCGCGAGGGAATCGCCTCCGGTGAGCTGGTCAATGCCGATTGGATGCAGATTCTGTTGGCGGCCTTAGGCGCCAACGTCTTTTACTTTCTCAGCGCACCCGCCTTGCGGCTGACCATGCCGGAGTTCAACCCGTTTGACTGGGAGACGCTGCGGCAGCGGCGGAGATCGCTGGTTGAGTTTCTGGGCCAGGCCATCTTTGTGAATCGCAGCTCTGGAGCGGAGCTGGCGGCACGGGTTCTGGCCGATTCGCCCATGCCGGCGGGCGAAGAAATCCAGCCGGCGAATTTTCAGGTAATCGAGGTGAAGCGGAAGTGAATGCACGCAACCGGGTCTTTCTCATCCTGGCACTGCTTACGGTCGGCTCGCTGATCTTCTATTTCATAACCGTGCCGTCTGACAAGGAGCTGCAACTGATCGGCACGGTGGATGCCAACGAGATCGTTGTCAGCTCGAAGATTCCCGGCCGGATTCAGAGGCTGACCGTCAGCGAGGGCGACAGAGTCACCCAGGGCGAGCTTATCGCGGTAATCGAGAGCCGGGATCTCGAGGCCGCGCTGGATGCGGCGCAGGCCACCGCCGCCGCCGATCAGTTCAAGCTGCGCCAGGCCCAGGAAACGGTGCGCCAGAATCGCGGCGAAACCGACAGCGCTACTGCTGCTTCTGAGGCGCAGGTGCGAGCGGCACGGGCCACGCTGGCGCAGGCGCAAGCTACGCTGGCGCACCAGCAGGCCGATTCCAGTCGCACCGTGGCGCTGGCCAACCAGGGCATCATGAGCATCCAGTCCAAGGAAGAAGCCGTGACCAGCCTGCAGGCCGACGAGGCCGCCGTCAACACTGCGCGCAGCAACCTGTATGCAGCCGAAGCTTCGCTTAAACAGGCGCGCGCCCACGAGCTGCTCACTTCTGTTTCTCAACAAAGCGTGAACCAGTCGCGCGACGAGCTCCAGAACGCGCAGGCTCTCGCCGAGGAAGCGCAGGTTGACGCGAGCTATGCCAATGTCTACGCGCCGACCGCCGGGGTGGTGAACGAATGGGCGTCGCGCCAGGGCGAAGTAGTGGCTGCGGGTACGCCCATCGTCACCATTATGGATCTCAAGCAAACCTGGGTATACGCGCCGCTGCCGGAAACCGACGCTGATGCCGTTAAACTCGGCGACAAGCTGCGCGTGGTCATGCCCAGTGGCGACACGGTTACGGGCACGTTGATTGCTAAGGCGGCCGAGGCGGATTTCGCGACGCAGCGCGACGTCAGCCGCCAAAAGCGCGACATCCGCACCGTGCAGTTGAAGCTGCTCATCCCCAATCCCCGCGAGGAATTCGTGCCCGGCATGACCGCCGAGGTTTATGTACCGCGAAGCTGGCTGGTGCACAAATGAGCGCGCCGGGCAAAAACGGCGCCAACGGCGCGGCAGAGCGGCCCGTAGCCATGGCTGTGGAGAAAATCGTCAAGCGCTATGGCGATTTTGAAGCCGTGAAGGGGATCAGCTTCAGCGTCCACGAAGGCGAGATCTTCGGGCTGCTCGGACCCAACGGCGCCGGCAAGAGCACACTTATCCGCATGATGACCACCCTGATTCCAGTCACCGCGGGCAAGGCCATTGTCGGCTGCTGCGATGTGAGCAAGGATCCTGATGCGGTGCGACGCCAGATCGGGGTGATTCCGCAAGCTCTGACCAGCGATCCCGACCTCACGGTGGAAGAGAATCTGCTGATCTACGCCAAGCTCTATGGTGTGCCAAGAGGCCAGCGCGAAAAGAACATCGTGGAAGTCCTCGAGGCCGTTGACCTGCTGAAGTGGCGCGGCGCGCAAACCAAAACGCTCTCCGGCGGCATGCGGCGCCGGCTCGAAATCGCGCGCGGTCTGGTGCACGACCCGCGCATCTTCTTTCTCGACGAGCCGACAACGGGCCTCGATCCGGTTTCGCGCATCGCGGTGTGGGAGATGCTCAACAACCTGAAAAACTCGCGCAACCTTACCATGCTGCTCACCACCCACTACATGGAAGAAGCCGACAAGCTCTGCGACCGCATCGCCATTGTGGATCATGGAAACCTGGTGGCGCTGGGCACGCCTGTCGAGCTCAAGAACAGCGTGGCCGGCGCCAATGTGATCGAGGTGCAGTTCGAGCGCGAATCGGAGGAATGGCCGGTGCGGCTGGAGAAGCTAACCGGAGTGACCAACGTGCAGCCGGAGAGCGCAGGCTTTTACCGTGTGCTCACTCGATCCGGATCGAAAACCACCATGGAACTGGTAACCATGGCTGCGGAATTGGGCGAAGGCCTGAGTTCGCTCAGTGTGCAGAACACCACGCTCGACGACGTTTTCGTCCACTATACCGGCCGCCAACTGCGCGACGAACAGGTGAAGGCGGTGAGCTTTGTGATGCCGCCGCGCCCGGGGATGCAGCCATGAACAGAATGTTCGCCATCATCGAACGCGAGATGCGAAAGTTCTTCCGCTCGCCCGTGCTCATGATCATGTCCATGATGTTGCCGCTGGTGCAGTTGGTTATCCTGGGCAACGCTTTCGGCGGCAAGATCAAGAATGCGCGCGTGGGCGTGGTCAATTACGATAACGGCCCGGAGGCGGTGAAGGTGCTCGAAGATTTCGACGCCATCGAAGCTAACGCCAAGACCTTCACCACCATTCCCTACCCCAACGAGCGCGCCGCGCGCATCGCCGTGCAGACCGGTCAGCTTGACGCCGCGGTGATCATTCCTGCGCAATACTCGCAGCGCGTGCTCTCACAGGATGCGCCCCAGATTGGCCTGGTCGTCGATAACTCCGATCAGTTCATGTCCAGCAGCATCGAGAGCGAGATGCAGTCGCTCGTCGACGCGCTCAATGCTCCGCTGATTTCCAAGCCCATCGACACCAGCATCGCGCTCGATACCGTCGAGTTATATCCCTATATCGCGTACATGAAATTTCTTCTTGCCGGCTCCATTGCCCTGGCCATGTACGTCTCGGTAATGATTGGCGGCGGCATGCTCTACATCGATGACAAGGCGCGCGGCGTGCACGAGGGCTACCTGGTTACGCCGATTACGGGTCTGGAGCTGGTGATGGGCATGAACATTGCCGGCGCTATCAAAGCCGTACTGGCGGGCATATCTCTGACCGTCATCGGATCGCTGATGGCCGGGCTGGGGGTTATTTTCAACCCCCTGCTCGATCTGGAAATGCTCTGCATTATCGTAGCCACGTCCATGGCCTTCAACGGCATGATGTTCCTGATGATGGTGCGCGTGGACGATCCGTTGGTTCCGCGCGCCATGTTCGGGGTGCTGAACACCCTGCTGTTTTTCCCATCGGGCGCGATCTATCCCATTGCTGCATTTCCCAAATGGCTACAGGCCATCGCCGTGGTCGACCCGTTTACCTATGCCATCCACGCGCTGCAACAAGTCCTGCTTAAGAGCGCCGGATTTGTGGCCATCTGGCAGGACCTGGTCTTTCTCTCCATCTTCGGCCTCGGAACGCTGCTCATCGCCACGCCACTGTTCAAGAGAACGCTCTAAGACATCTGGCCCATGCCAGCCGCTTTTGCAACGGATCGCGGCCCGCTCCGTCATTCCTTCATAAGTGACTAAGATCACCACTCGCGGCGCAAAATACCTGCCCAACTTTTTACAGTGTTAAAGCCACCAAGCCTATGACCGTATGAATTAGTCTTACATACGATTGCCTTTACGAAATCACTAACTCCTCCGCATGTATGGCCCTCGCCCATAAACACTGCTTTGCATAGCTTCTATGTGATCCTGCGCACAAGTCCTGGAGTCAGCTTCTTCCGACTGAAGATCCGTAGTAACCCCTGCAGCTCACAAATGTAGTTGAGTTACCTAAACGGTTTATTGATTTTGCCGATTATATTCTCTGAGGTGCTTAAGAACCGGCGGAGACCGGCGCGGTCTCGAATCCGCCGTTCGGGGAAAATCGCACGATCCCGGGTTGCCGGGAATCACGCCCGTCCTCATCTGCAAATAGAAGGATTGCTGATATTCAGATTACAGCAATGTGGGTTCGATCGAAGTGATACTTTTAAGAGCCGCCAGGGGCCGTTGGCAATTTGAAAACCATTACCTCCGGCGCCTGGACAATCTGGTTCTAAATTCGCAGAGAAGTCCAACCTCTACCTGCGAGCGCCTCGCTCCGATCGAATCATTTGCAGTGGCCTCAAGCAATGAGTCTATAGTTCCACTTCTATTGAGTGACCAAATTGTTGGAGATGAGCCGAGACTCGGACAGATTTTCCCCGATGCTCTGGAAGATTGATTTCAAGCCGTTAAGGTTGCTGTTCGCAGAAGATACGCATTGTCCGGCGTTCTGCGAGGCGGTCGCATCCGAATAGAAATCGGATGAACTGGTAGCCATATCCTGAAGAGCCGTGCAGGCCGAAATTGCCTCTCCGCCCGAGGCGTCGGTGCTACATGAGCCGGAAGACGAATTCGACGAGCCATAGGCCACGGTATACACCGTTGTTTGCGTCATTGAACTCGCAGTTTGCGCCGCGGTGATTGCCTGATGACATTCATCGGTGGCGGATGGATAAACGCCGGTGGTTGTCATCCTCTCTCCGTTCGTCGCCTGGAACTTAGACGAGGCGGCATTGGCATCGCCATCGCTGAGGATGATCAGCGCATTCTTAGAACCTGGGCTGGCTGCTTGCTCGGCAGCAAGCGAGGATAGGGCGGCATAAATTGCCCCTGCATAGTAGGTGTTGTATCCGCCAACCGCCTGTATCCCATTACAACCGCCTGCGCCCGCCGCGACCACCAGCCCGGAAGAAGTATTAAACGCGCCATCCGGCTTGTTGGTCGAGCTGTAATTGCTGAGATAATCGGAGATCTGGTAGGACGGATTAGTGCTGCTGAAGTTCGTCGCCGTCCAGGTTGCGCCCGGAACCGGGGTTGAGTAATAGGTATTGGTCGGACTGGTAGAGCTTCCTCCGCCTCCGCCGCCGCGTCCAGAGCCTGATCCGCTGCCTGAAGGACACGTTGTATCGTACTTGGCGGTGTCCGCAACTACATTGGGAAAGGCGAACAGACTCACCTGGTCAAAGGGTGTGCAACTGGTGGATGTGCTGGACATGGTGCAGGGAGAGAGTTCGTCGAGCAGCGTCTGGACGCCCTGCAGCGCGCAATAAATCCGGGTATTGCCGCAATTCGCGTCGGTGTCCTGGTTAGTCATGGACTCTGTGGCGTCAATGACGATGGCCACATTGTATTGCGAATACGTGCCCTTCATGGCCGCTGTGGAAGTGGCAGAAATGCTGAGCGACTGCGCGGCGTTGACCCCGAACACCGACAGCATGCGGATGAAGAACGTGGGTATGGTTGCCGTCTGCACCACCTGAAGCGCATTATCGCCGGTCGGCGAACCGGTGCAGGAGATACCAATCGAAGTTACGCATGCGAGGGTAGTGCTGACTGAGCTCGAGGTTTCCTGCAGATTGGGGTTGACGTTCAGCCCGCCCGGAACAGAGCTGTATGTCGAAACAGCAGAATCCACCAAGGCCGTGGTCGCCGTGGGCGAGCTCAATTCAGCGGCTCCTGCTAACGCGGCCGCGTCCGTGGACGCCTGGAGTTCGCGGTAGCAAACATAAGCATGGCCCAGATCAATGCTCAAGCCGGCCGCTCCAATGAAAAGCGCGATCAGGAAGACCATCCAGGGCAGCATCTGGCCGCGCTCGTCACGGATTAGAGGCACGTAAAATTTGCAAATGCGCCTCATCATTGAATTTCCTCCGAGACTTCAGTGCTCAATGTGCAGCTCATCATGGAAGAACCAAAGACGGTAAGCAAGCATGGATAACTGGCTGTCACCGTAGCGGTCTGACCCGCAATCATATAGGAATTGGCGGTACCGCCCGTCCCCGGACAGGAAGTTACACCGGAACCGTACGAGTTGCCGTCCAGCGTGTAGGAAAGGGTGATCTTGGACGCAGTCAACGTGGGCGCAGCATTGTCGATCGCGGTAGTCGTTGTCGTGCAGGGATCCGTGTCGCCACGGTCGACTGCAAGGACCCGGCCGCCGTTACTGACGGCTTCGGCCAGCTCCAGCTTCTGGGACAGGGCCACCGCGAGCGAGAAAACTCCGGTGAGCAACATAAAGACAATGGGCAGCGTGACTGCCATTTCCACCAATGCGTTTCCTTCTGATCCGTGACGTACTTGATGAGGAACCAAGGCAACTAAGGATCTCCGCTTGCCGGTTCGAATCGGCGAGGAAGATGAGAACTTCCGTTTGAAGAAACGGAAAAAGAAACATGCTGTCAATACATTTTCTCGATTCGAGCGTGTCATGCTTTCCCTCACGTCGGCGATTCGGGAGGAATCGCGGGACCCGGATAACCGGGAAAACGCGCGCTTCCGCATCCGCGATGGAATGATTTGACTTTACAGGGAATTACGTTGTATGCCATCCCCTGTATGGGGAAAAATGGCGGGTCGATAGTAACGCGAAGCAGCCCAAACAGTTACCCGGTCGCAGTTACTTCTTGTGTAATTGATCTGGTTCATTGTGCGCCGCACGCATGTTTTGTGGCGCTTTTTCCGAGGCATGGCAAACGGCCGTGCGGCGCTGAAGGTGGAGTGCTATGAAGGTGAAATGCATTCTGAGTTAAGAAACCGGGTATGTGGAAGGGGGCGGGAAGAGGCGGCAGGGGTTTCGAGGAATTAAGCAAACAGGTTAACCTGCGAGGTGTAGAGACTGGGCGTGCTGGTGTCACTGGAATCCTGGTCGTCGAGGATTTGTAGGTCATCAGCTTCGTCGTCCTGGCCGCCAGTGGTTTTGCCATCCTCGCCATTGGAGGCGCCGGCGCCGGGGCGAGACAATCTCTCCAGGTCAAAGACTGCCGAAGGTCCGTCTGTGACGGGCGCCACCCGCCGCAACGGCTGCACGCGAACTCCGGTAACTGGACCGATCTCCATATGCGCCCTCGATGAATTTGCTTCTTCGTTTTTCCTTATCGGCTGGCGTGCTGAAGACTTTAATTTCTCTCCCCTGCGCACATTTCTGCTGCAGCTTTGAGCCCTACCGGTACGGCTCAGGAGTCGGCGATGAGAAGTGGTCGAAGGCTGACGGGAGAGGCGGTCCGAGGACGCCGCAAGACCCTGTCTTTCCGAACGCGGCAAGCATTTCCTTTTCGTATCGGCTATTCTGAAACCGTCTCTCGGAGGTTTGGAGGTCACCGGATGCTTTCCCCCGCCGTAACCGCACCCGCCTTGCCCACGCCGCTGGAAGAAATTGCCGAAGCGCTGGACCGCATCGGGCCGCTCAACGGACTGCCCTTTCAAGATCGGCTCTGGCTGGCGCGCCATGGTCATGAATACATAGCCCGGGCCGGCGATGTGCTCTTTGAAGAAGGCGCGCCCGTCGAGCACATGGTCATCATTCTGAAAGGGGAGATTCACGTACGCCGCCAGCACGGAGGGCCGATGGCGCTGTTCATCGGGCGCACCGGGCAGATGACGGGGCTGCTTCCCTTCTCGCGCATGAAGACTTACGGCGGCCAGGGCTTTGCGGTCACGCCGGTATGGACACTGCTGATTCACAAGACGGTCTTTCCGGAGATGCTGCAGGCAATTCCGTCGATGACGCAGCGAGTGATTACAACTTTGTTGGACCGCGTGCGTGAGGTGACCCGCATCGAGCAGCAAGCGGAGAAGTTGAATGCGCTGGGCAAGCTGGCCGGCAACCTGGCGCACGAGCTGAACAATCCGGCATCAGCGGCGCAGCGCGCTGCGGCGAGCTTTGCCACGGCCCTGCGCGCGAACCGCCAGAACCGCTTCAAGCTGGTGAACCTTCGCATTGATGAAGAGCAGATACGGGCCGTAGATGCATGGGAGCAACGACTTCTCGCCAGGGATATCGCGCCGCAGGAGCCCAACGCCGTCGAGTTCATCGCCCGAGAAGAATCGATTCGCCGCTGGCTGATGGCGGCCGGCTGTGAAAATGCGTGGGAGGTGGCGCCGCAGCTTGCCGAGCAATGCGTATCTACGGCGGAACTCGATGAGCTTAACGTTATTCTGGGCGGAAGCCAGACAGTTATCTCCCTGCAATACTTCTCGCGCTATCTGCGCGCCACGCGCTCGGTGGAGACGCTGCTTAACTCGACGGCGCGCATCTTCGAACTCATCAGCGCGATCAAAGCCTATTCGAACATGGACCGTGCGCCCATTTTTGAGGTCGAGGTTCCCGCCGGACTGGACGCAACGCTGCAAATGCTGCATTCGCGCATGAGCAACGTGCAGGTGGAGCGCGACTATGAGGCCGATCTGCCGCACATCAGCGCCTATGGCAGCGAACTTAACCAGGTGTGGACAGCACTCATCGAAAACGCGCTTGATGCGCTGGGCAACCAGGGCAACCTGCGTATCGCCTGCCGCCTCGAAGCCGACATGATCTTGGTGGAAATCTGGGATACGGGCCCGGGCATTCCCCCGGAATTGCAGGAGCGTATTTTTGAGCCATTTTTTACGACCAAGCCACCTGGCCAGGCGCTGGGACTGGGCCTCGACAACGCCATGCGCATTGTACGCAAGCATCGCGGACACCTGAGCGTGAAGTCGGAGCCCGGCTCGACGTGCTTCCGGGTGCGGCTGCCGCTCAATCAGTTTCAGGCATACTGAGGTTCGGCTCCGGGCTGCTACGAACGGCGGTAAAATATATCCGCTGCGCAGCGGCTTTCGGAGGGCTTTATGGAAGTCGCCATTGGGGCCGGTCGACGCGTTGCATTGCTCGCTGTTTTAGTGGTTGCCTGCGGTTGCGGCGGCCAAGCAGCGATGAACAGATGCGAACTCACCATCGTCTCCACCGTTGCTCCCGCCTCTGCAACTGTAAGTCATTCGGCCGCTCCGCCGGGAAACCAGGTTCAGTTTGTGGCAACGCAAGCACCGACGGCGCCGCCGGGGTGCGCCGTGCCTGATTGGATACTCAGGGCTGAACCCATCTGGTCGAATCCCGACCCGGCCGACATCACCATCAGCAGCGCCGACGACGCGACCAATGGCACGGCCGTTTGCAAAGGGGCGACCGACGGAGCAGTTACTTTGACGGCGACGATCAGCTCGGGAAACGGGGATACTCCGGTAACGAAATCGGTTCAACTCACCTGCGAATGAGATCGCTTCTGCCGAGGATCAGCCGAGCCCGCGCGGGTTGATGTGCTGCCGTTTGCTAGGATGAGGATGATTCGACTGCGATTTTTCGAGGTGCCTGCCTGTGGCCGATTTTCCTCCGGTTCCGCTCACGCTTGAAGGCTCGAGCGTTCTGCATCAGTTTTTTCACTTCGACTGGAAGTCGTGGCGCACTGTACCGGCCCCGGAACAGGAGCGCATGGCTGCCGATTGTGTTGAAACTTTGCGGCGCCTGGAAGGCGAAGATGCGCAAGCTGGCAGCGGTCAAAGCTCGGCCGCGCCGGCGCGAACCGCGCTCTATTCGCAGCTTGGGCACAAAGGCGATCTGATCCTGGTCCACTTCCGCGACTCGCTGGAAGCGCTGAACCAGGTGGAACTGGAGCTGGCGCAGAGTCCGCTTTATGACTACCTCGAACAGCGCCACTCTTATGTTTCTGTGGTGGAGCTGGGCCTGTACGAATCGACGCGCAAGACCTATGAAGCCGCGGCGGCCAAGGGGTTTGAGCCGCATTCGGAGGAGTGGAACGCCGAGGTTGCAGGCTCGCTCAAACGCGCTGGCGAGGCCATGGCGCCGCGCCTGTTTCCGACGATTCCCGGCACAAAGTACCTCTGTTTCTATCCCATGGACCGCAAGCGCGGCGAGCAGGTGAACTGGTATACGGTGCCGTTCGCAGAGCGGCAGCGCATGATGCACGAGCATGGACTGATTGGCCGGCGCTACGGCGGCGAGGTGAAGCAGATCATCAGCGGGTCGATCGGGATGGATGACTGGGAGTGGGGCGTGGATCTTTTCGCCGAGGACCCGGTGATTTTCAAAAAGCTGATCTACGAGATGCGCTTCGATGAAGTGAGCGCTGTTTATGCGCTTTTCGGGCAGTTTTTCATCGGCGTGCGGCTGCCGGTAGAGAGGCTCTCGGCCTGGCTCGCGGGAAGGCTTTGAGCTGAATTCCAGGATGGAAGATTGCTCGACCCGGGGGAGCATGGATCAGCCTGCTCCTTGTTGTCCGCCGCGGCGGAGGGTGGGATGCTGCGAGTTTCGCAACAAAATTGCGCTACATAGGGGGGTGGGGGGAGCCTTTTTTGGGCGCTCCGATGGGGCCAAATTGTCGAGAATTTGGAACCGTGGGGCGGGAATTCCGGCGCGATTTCCGGTCTTTTCAGTCTGCATGCTTACAAGCGTAGCGAATACCGCGAATTGTTCGGCAAATGGCGCCTCAAAACTTTCTCTTTGTTTTCAGATAGTTAGAAAAATTCTGGAGCGGAAGGACTTGACAGCGGAGGAACCGGGGGGGAATTGTCCCCAGCGGACAGCTCCGCAGATTCATCGTGTCAGTTCAATGTTGGCTCGCTGGCCGATTTTATGAGGATGACTTCAACGGGTGCGCGCTGGGGCTTCAATTCCAAGCCCAACTGCTGCTTGAGCGCCGTTGTCGACAGGCCAGGCGCTCAGGACCAGCCGCCTTTAGTACCATGAACCAGCAGGGACCTCACGGCAGGAATATGACTGCGACAAAAATATGACTGCGACAAAGAAGATTGGGAAGACGGCAAAGAAATCCGCGAAGAAGGCACTTGCAGAGCGCACGGACGCGGTGAAAACTGCGCGGAAGGCGCCGCGGGCCGGTGCATTGAAGACGCCGGCGGCGCGCGGACCACTGGCGCCGGAGCGGGTGGCGGCGATTCTGAAGGCGCTTGACGAGGCCTACCCCGACGCAGTTTGCGCGCTGCACCACAGCACGCCGTGGGAGCTGCTGGTGGCCACCATTCTTTCCGCGCAATGCACCGATGCACGGGTGAATATGGTCACGCCGGAGCTGTTCCGCCGCTTCCCTACCCCGGCGGCGATGGCCAAGGCGACGCTGCCCGCAATTGAAGAGCTGATTCGCACCACGGGGTTCTTCCACAACAAGGCGAAATCCATTCAGGGCGCGGCGAAGAAGATCACAGAAGATTTCGGCGGCAAAGTTCCCGAGACGCTGGCGGAGCTGATCACCATTCCCGGCGCGGCGCGCAAGACCGCCAATGTGGTGCTGGGCGTGAGCTTCGGCAAAGCCGAGGGAGTGGTTGTGGATACGCACGTCTTCCGCATTGCGCGGCGGCTGGAGCTGGCCCGGGGCGAGACGCCGCAGGAGGTGGAGCGCGAGCTGATGCGGGTGCTGCCGCAGGATCACTGGATCGCATTCTCGCACCAGGTTATTCATCATGGCCGGCAGGTATGCGTGGCGAGAAATCCAAAATGCAGGATATGCCCGCTGGAGATGCTATGCCGATCGAAGGACAAGACCTGGCAGAGCTGAAACGAATCACGCAGAGATCGCGCCGATGATTCGGCCATCCGCGGAGAGATGCGAAGTCGGCTGTGAGGCTGCCGGGATGATCGGGTTGATGGTGTTGGTGACCGGGCCACGCACCGGCGACATCATGGCGCTTGAAGTGAACGTCGCGGAAGCCTGCAAAGCAGCGCTTTCATCTGCCAGAGGCGGGATGTAGGATTCCAACTGCGTCTGGTTTCAAATTTCAGCTTGCTGGATTTGGGTGAGTCATGCGGAATTCTGTGCTGATTCTTCTGCTGCTTGTGTTTGAAACTTTGGCTGCCGCTCAATCCGGCATCGCCACTTCTCCTGGTCCTGCATGGCTCACCCGGTCATTCGATTACGCGGCGTTTGCGCGACTCGACGCACCAGCCCCTCCCAAGCCGCTCATTTACCAGGCCAACGGCTTCCTGGCTCTCCAGGAGCAGGGATTCGGGGCGCAAAGGATGATTGTTCCGGTGGCGGGGCCCGGCGCTCCCAGCAACGGCAGCGACCGGCTGGCGGCGCTGGAGATCGATGCCCCGGTATTCAAGAGCGCCTCGGGACGAAGCTATGATTTGGCTTCCAGCCCGGCGCAGCGCAGCATGACTTACTTTGCCGACCGCACGGTTTATCGCGCCGCTTTCCAGGAAGGGCCGGAGGTTCGCCTCACGGTCTATCCGGTTTATGGGCAGTCCATGGCGGTGCTTGGTATTCGCGTCCTTCGCGCCGAGGGAGCTTTGCGCGTCATTCTCGGCATTGAGCCAGATGGATTCAAAGTGACTTCCGATCTTGGCGCGCAGGGAGTAAGCTACGGCGCTTCACAGTGGCCCTATCGCGCGATTCTAGGCTCGCAACCTCGCGCGACCGTGCAGGAGGGCAAGTTCCAATGGACTCTGCATTCCGGCGATGAGGCTGCACTGCTGATCGCTCTGGGCGGTACAGAGAATGAAGCCGAGGCTGCTCTTTCGAGCCTGCGCGCCTCGCCGGACCTCTACGATAGTGAGACCCGTCGCCGCTGGAATGCCTATCTGGCCTCCGTGCCACTTGTGATCCCCGCCGCGCCGGTCAGCTTTACGGTCGGCACCACAGGCGCAAAGGAAAGTATTGCGCCACGTGAGCTGGTGCGCAGCGAGCTGTGGTTTTGGCGAGGCGTCCTGAACACTACCTGCCAGGCCGGCTATTTGCCGGCAACGCCCATCATGATTGCCGACTGGAATGTCTTCATGGGGATGTGGAGCAACGACGGCATTGCCGAAGCTATGGCCCTGGCGGGCACCAGTGAGAAGGCTCTGGCTCGCGCCGCCATCCTGAACTGGTTTCGCTATTCCGTAAATGCGGAGGGTGACGGAACCAGCGCCTGGACCATCTTCCCTTCCGGCAAGAACACCTTTGCGGCCAGGGGTCCGGAACGCAATACCCAGGGCGTGCCTGTACAGGCGTCTCTGATCGGAGAATATATCCGATTGACGGGAGATACGAGCATTCTCGAAGCGAGGCCGGGGGGAGTAGCGGGCAAGCGGACAGTCTGGCAGGCGCTGCTGGCATATCAACATAATCTGCTTGCGGTACGCGATCCCAAACAGGACGGCCTGATCGAGTGGCTGCACACCTACGAAACCGGCTGGGATGACAAGGATTCCCCATTTATCGACCTTCACGGCGATGCCACGGCCGCAGTGAATGAGCAGGTCTTCAATCTCTGGAGTCTTCGCGAAATGGCGTGGCTGGCGCGGTTACAGAGAGACGATCCGACGGCATGGGAGCAGGAATTTACGCGCACTCTCGCCAATGTTCGCAGTAGACTCTGGGATGCGGCAACGCAGCGCTACTGGGATCTCGACGAGAAGACCGGCGAATTCTGGACCAGAGGTGAAAATCTCGATGCCTATTACCTTCTCTATTTTGAAAAGGACCCGCAGCGCATAACGGCCATGATGAAGCGGCTGAATGATCCGCAGAAATTCAACGGCCCGCTGCTGCCCACTTTGGCCTTCGACACGCCGCACTGGGGAGGCTATTGGCGCGGGCCGGCGTGGCCGCGCATCTTCTGCTACGTCAGCATGGCCCTGGCGCGCAGCGGCCACCCCGGCGAGGGATTCACGTGGCTTGCCCGGGCTATCAATGCAAACCTGGGGCCGCTGCTGCCGGAGAACGTCAATCCGAAGCTGTACCCGCCGCGCGACCATGCGATCGGGTCGGTACGCATTATGGGATACGACGCGCTGGACACGCTGGTTTTTCCGGATGTAGCGGGGCTGCGTACCTGGGGCGGCGAGGATCTTACTGTGGCGGCGAGCGCTGCGCCGGGGAAGCTCTACGTCCTCAACCAGAGGTGGATGGGCGACCGGTACGACGCCCTTTTCGAGCCGAATCGTCCTACGCGCATCTGGCGCAACGGGCGACCGCTGGCATCGCTTGACCCGCACCGCGTGTGGCGCGCAGAGAAGAGGGGCGAGACGGTCGTTTTTCGGGCGGTTCCGCAGGATTAGAGCGGTGCGGCGCGCTTATTATGCCAGGGTTAACACGGCGTTCGTTTTGATGCTCGATTGCGGAGCTTTCCATTCCAATGTGCCGAAACTCATTCTTCCCTGCCCACTGCTCGTTGCCTCCACTCTGCTTCCGCAGCTTCTGCCCGAGGCGGCCGGTATCATCACGGTGAGAGTCTTCTGGCTCGCGATGGATCTGGCCGGCGGAAGATCAGGCGGCAGTGGATCCGAATCCGAGCGACTGAAGGCTCAGTTCGTCGACGGGATCAAGCAGCTTCACGTAGCGCAGGGCATCGCGTCCGCGGGCATAATAATCCTCTCTCCTGCCCCGGCGGCGGTATCCGCATTTTTCATAGAGGCGGATTGCGGGCCGGTTTTCAGAGTCGACGTGGAGCGAAATGGAGAGCGTGTTGGCGGTCAGGACGGAGATTTCTGCGAGGCTAAGCAGCTTAATGGCGACTCCTCGTGAGCGGAATTGCGGTTCCACTTCGATGGTCTGGAGGTAACCGCCGTCGCAGCGGGCATCGCTGCCCCAGGTGACGATGGAGAACCCGGCGATGACTCCATCCTCTTCCGCGATCCAGGTTGCCGATTGCGGATTGCCGATGAGGCGCTCCATGAAGCGCTTGCCGAAGCGGAAGCGCGGGTCGAAGCAGTGCATTTCAACCGCGTAGAGTGCAGGAAAATCGTCTGCGAAATAACGCCGAAGAATCATAGCTTATGCTCTCATTAACGGCGGCAACCTGTCGCATCAACGCAGGGCCCGAAAACACCGTTCGCCGACAGGGCTACAGCCTATGAATTCTCACAACGCCAAAGGGAGAAAGAGAGAGATGGTTGGAACTGCCGGGAAACCTGGCCTGCTTACTATCCGGCCGGTCGCACCAAATTGAGTGAGACCCAAGGTCTTTAGAAGAAGCAAATTGGACTGGCGTCCAGAAGTGTATTCAAAGGTAATGTACAGGAAAGCGACAGCGGGCGCTGGAGTTTTTCCACAGCGGTAGGTACTTCGGTGTTATGTCGCGGCGGTCTTTTCCCCGGAGGAAAAGATCACGCGATTCGGTTGATGCCGCTGTCATCCTACTTGGCGGGCGGCGCGGGGCTCCACCAGATTTCTTCCGCGGCGACCGGCTCGGCTTTGCGCTGCCGCGGGCCGTTGGAGAGGAGCTGGCCAATGAGGAACACGCCGGCGATCATGTACACCATGGAACCGCAGATCCACATGAAGGCCCCAGCGGTGATCTGGTCATTGAGGGCGCTGATTCCGAAGAGGCGGGGGACTTCAGCGTAGCTGGGATAAAGCAGCCGGCCGCAGAAGCACAGGCATGCGGAGATGATGGTGTTGACCACGTCGGCCAGCGCCAGGTACGGAATCAGCAGCCAGCGGTTGAAATGCGAGCGCGAAGGCCAGGGCTGGATGACGGGCCACCAGAACATGAGGTTGGTAAAGAAGAAGCAGGCGTGCTCGCAGTTGTGGATGTTTTCCGAGGAAAGCGCGAACTCGTAGGCGGCGGGGATGTGCCAGCACAGGTAAGCCGCATTCATCGCCACCCAGGCGACGCGGGGACGAGTGAGAAACGTGCCGATGGCATGCAGCGCACCCGATTTGAAGAGCGGTCGCAGAGGATGGCTGATCACCCATCGGGGAAGGCCATGCAGCATGGGCACCACGGGGGCGCCGAAGACGATCAGAGGAGGCGCGATGGACATCAGTACCCAGTGCTGCGCCATGTGCATGAAGAGCAGGGTCTCACTGAAGGTGTCAAGCGGCGATGAGACGGCAACGAAGATGGCCAGCAGGCCGCCCAGAAAACAACCCAGCCGCCAGAGGGGAAACTGCCCTGGGCGGGTGCGATGAATCTGCACCCACCCGCGGGTGTAAATCACACCGGTTACAATCAGCGCGCAGGTAATTCCCCAGGGAATATCCCACTGCGTAAAGAGGTCCGCTGATGTTACCGTGGCGGTCATGGTCCGGGGTGCGGGTGCTGATCTTGCAGGTCGTGGTTCGCGGGCGGATTGCCTTCTGCGGCCTGAATAGCCTGCTCCGCGGGATCCACGGCAGGCCGCTCGCCCACGGGGTGCAGGGTATCGAGGAAACTCACCAGGGCCTCGATCTCCGGTGGAGAAAGATTTTTGCCGTAAGCAGGCATGTTGCCACCGCCCGTGACTACTTTTTCGCGCAGCTCGTCGGGGGTCATGCGCGTGGCCACGTCGTCGAGGGCGGGCCCACGCTGTCCCCCTGAGCCGCCGATAGAGTGACAGTTGCGGCATTGCTTGTCCTGAAAGACCACGGCGCCTTCGCGTTCCAGCGGAGTGTCGTTGTGCAGGTAGCGGGGTGCCACGGGATCGCCGCTCCAGGCATCCATGTGCGGGCTCCAGGGCGTGGTGGTTCCCAGTTCTGTGAATGTGCCCCAGCAGATGGCGAGAAAGGAAACCGTGAGCACGGCGACGGGGCGGCGATGCCAGCTTTTTTCACCCTCGCCGGCCACAAATGGCAACGCAATCAGCGCGCAAATGGCGAGCAGCGGGGCAATGAGAATAAAGCCGGTCTCCATCTGCGGCGGCAGATAGGCGAGGATGGCGTAGATCCACAGAAATTCCCAATCGGGCTTAGGCACGGTACGGATGATCGACGGATCGGGTATGCCGGTAGGCCCTTTGGGGCCGAAGACAAACGCACACACTGCAACCGCGGCAATCACGGCGCCGGAAAACGCCACGTCTTTCCAGAACGCTCCAGGCACAAAGGGAATGCCGTCCTCGTGGGCGAGACGGTTGTACTCCTGAATGTAGGTGGAACGGCGGACAATACGGCCGGGCATCGGCCATTCATTTACGCCCAGCTTCAGCACCATCCAGACATGGAGCAGCGCCAAAACGATCAGCAGCCCGGGAATGACGAAGACGTGGAGGTCAAAGAAGCGGGTGAGCGTGGCGCCGGCGATGATGGGACCGCCCAGAAGCAGATGCACGAGGCTGCCGCCGATCACGGGCACCCGGCCCATGATCGATGCGCCGATCCCCAGGCCCCAGTAGGCGTCCTGATCGAAGCGCAGCACCTGTCCAGTGAAGGCCATGCCCAGGGTGAGCAGGAGCAAAAAGACGCCGACGATCCAAGTGAGCTCGCGGGGAAACTTGTAAGAACCGAACAGAAAAACCTGGGTCATGTGCACGATGACGATGGCGACCATGAAGTTCGATCCCCATCCGTGCATAGCGCGCAGGAACCAGCCCAGGGCGATCTGGTGGTTGAGCACGTTGAGGCTGTTCCAGGCGTGGCCCGCGGAGGGTACATATACCAGGGCCAGCAGAATGCCCGTGAAAACCTGCAGGAACAGCAGCGTAAATGCGGCGCTGCCGAAGACGTACCACCAGCTTGCAGTGTTGCGCGGCACCTTGTGCAGGGCCATTTCCTTCACCGGCCCTTCGAGCTGGACGCGCTGCTCGACCCAGTCGTAAATGCGCTTGCCGGTTAACTTCATCCGCGGCATGGAGCATCCCCTTTGCCAAGCTCGATGTTAACCAGCTTTGCGGAATTGGAAAGCGTAGGCATCTGTCCGGCGAGAATGTGCAGTTGGTCCCCCTCGATCTTCCAGTCGTAAGTAAACAATCCGCGCGGCGGCGGCCCCGAGGCGCGCGAGCCATCGGCATAATAGACACCGCCGTGGCAGGGGCACATGAACAATTGCGATTCAGGAAACCAGCGCACCGGGCAGTTGAGGTGGGCGCAGTTGACGGCAAACACCTGCACGTCCTTGGTCCCGATGCGGCGCACATAGCACGCGGTGTCGTCAGTCTCGCCGTCCCAACTGCGCCCATAGGGGTTCTTGTAATACGCCAGCCGCGTCTGGCCCACAGGAAATGCGTTGAGTGCGCCCAGCGAAATCCATGACTTGAAATCCTTGCCCGGCTTCACGGCAGAGCAGAAATAACGAAGGATGGGATAAGCGAGGGCCAGACCCGCAATGCCGTTGAAGGCGATGCTGGCCTTGAGCAGCAACCAGCGCCGGGAGACGACCGTGGTCTCGGCTTCTTCGGGAAGCGCCGGCGGTGGTGTCTCCAGGATTTCTTTCGTAGGCTCGTCATGCGCCATAAATCTACCTCCCGAGCTTGACGGCATTTCCCGCCTGCTGAGTGACGGCGGCGGGGTTGCGCAATGTTGAAAGATAGGTGACGATGTCGTCCACCTCCTGGGATGTGAGCGGTGTGGCCGGCTTGCCGTCGCGGCTGTCGTGCTGCCAGTCAGGCTGCCCGATGTCCGGACTGCCGGCAATGATGAAGGTGCGCAGCGCCTGATCGCTGATCAGCGCGAGATAGCTCTTGCCGGTGATCTCCTGCGACGAACTCCGGTGGCAGATGGCGCAGCTGGTCTTATATTCCTGCTGGCCGCGCTGCGCGTCGCCGGGCATGGTCTGCGCGTAGGGCGGCGGCGTTGCAGCACCGAATGCGTTGGGCTTTTGCCACCGCTCGCGGATTCCGGAAACCAGCACCTCGACCTGCTTGTCGGTGAGCGTACCGCCTGCGGAAATGGCAAAGGCGGGCATCATGGTCCCCTGCATTCCGTTGTCGATTACATTGCGCAGCGTGGCGTCGTCGACCAGCGCTTCATATTCGGGATTGGCTAGATCGGTCGCCGGGCCTTGCGCTCCGGTTGCGCCGTGGCAGGCCGAGCAGTTCTCGGAGTAGAGTGTGGCGAAATCCATCACCTGCCTTGGAGGCAAAGGAGCCGGCGCAGGATAGCCGGGAGCATGACTGCAGCCTGCTGCGAACAACATGGCAAGAGAAGCGGCCAGCGCCGCGGTGTGCCGGCGCATCAGGGCTTCTCCTTTTTTGAGTGGGTAGACTTGGAGTGCGGCGGCCACACGTCGGTTCTGGATTGAAGGAGTCCGGGCATCTCAATGCCGAGACGCACGGCCAGGGGCAAACTCTTGCCGGTGGGAATCTTGGACTGCCTGGTAGCCACGTATCCGGCGACCACTCCAAAGAGTACCTGGGAGGCTGCGAACCATCCCCAGGAGATGCGCGCATCGAATGCGGGGTTGATGAAGCCCATGAAGGAATAGAGGAAGCCGGTCCAGAGAATGGGCGCTACGATTCCGCCCAGCACGATGGGATGCCGCGGCAGTATGGGCAGAAGCGCGCCATAAAGCAGGCCCACCAGCAGGCAGGTAACGGTGTGAATGGCCACAGCGATGGCAAACCAGGTCCAGTGAAAGGCGTCGATTTGCGCCAGCGAAACGCGGCTCCAGTTAGCCACGCCCGCGCCGCCCAGGAGGTTCACGGGATACCAGATGCTGTGTT
>JASHOY010000303.1 GCA_030038435.1 Acidobacteriaceae bacterium
GACTTCCTTCGACCGGGCGTGAGCGCTTCGAACGCCATCCTGAGAACCGGGCTGGCCGCCAGCCTGGTCTGCAGCTCCTCAGGTATCGCGTACTCTGAAGGCTTTTTGAGCTCGACCTTCTTCCCCGACTCCTCTATCGCGATGGCTTCGTAGAGATAGTTCCTCAGGGTCGATTGCAGGCCGGTGATTCCTCTAACTGAGGTGAACTTGACCCATCGTGCTGACTGCGTATGCTCTCCGATTCTCTCCAGTATCTGCTTCGGATCCTTGAGCAGCGCGCCTTTGAAGAACGAAAGCGCGCACGACTCCTTGAGGGGGATGACAACCGCCACGTTCTTTTTCATGAACGTGAAGCAGGGCTTGCCCCACTTCCATTCCTCGGTCAAGTCGCAGTCAAGCGCGATTCTGCGCAGCTTGTCCGCTTCCTTCTGCCACTTCTTCGCATAAGGAACTTTCATCGTTTCAGCCTTGTCCGCCGCTGCCGCATACAGTCAATTCCGCCCCTTGATCTCTTCTCTGCGTCACCTGGTGAGAGGCTCGGGGGCAGGAGATTGCTATCGCAGGAGCCGGCCAGCGTATCCCGCGGCCACGATATTGCTCTGAACGGCTTTCATCGCCTCCGCGTCGGGCATCCCTCTGGTCATCACACCCTCAAAGAAATAGCCGGCGGCCCAATTGCTGTTATCGCCGCCGATCCCAAGAATGACGGCTCCTTCTTGTTTCATCGGTTGATAGCCCTTGGGGAGAGGGATGATCCCGGTGCTGGACAGCCCTCCGGCCTGGGCATTGCCCTGGTAGATGACGTAACGATGTTGACCGTCATTGGCGCCCATGTCGGTAACGAACGCGGTGCCGGCGGGCACAGCGAGATGCCCGTAGATGCCATTCTCCATATCCAGCCCTGCATCCGGCTTGCACGGGGCGCCGTGACACATGATGTTGATGGCGTCCATGTGACCGGCATTGTTATCGAGGTTGTTAGCCTCGGCGTTGCCGAAATCGAAGCAGCACTTCGGATTGAGACGGAGGGCGGAGGTGACCATGTAGACGCCCTCGGCCTGGCCGTTGATCGCTGTACCGACCGGGGTGTCGTCTCGGTAGCCCATGCCGGGAGAGATGGCGATGCCATAAACCTTGTGTCCGTGCACAGTGATCGGCAGTGCACCGGCCAACGCCGGTAAATCGTAACCATCGCGGCCAAGGCCATGCGCCGCCCCTCCGGGAGGCGCGGGCGTAAGAGCATTATGGCCCGGCGACTGGTCGTAGATCTTGGTGATGGTGCAGCTCGTCCCGGCGCAGAAGCTATCCTGCCTGGCGGCGTTGGCGTAGCCGTCGGGCAAGAGACCTATGTTGATCGAAGTCTCGTCCGACTGGCGCGTTACCTCGTAAAGCGGTCCGGTATAACTGCTGTAGAGAGCGCGGGTGGTGCTATAGGCGGCGACACACGGAGTCTTTGATGCAAAGATGTCGCATGGGCGACGCGTGGCAGCTTTCGCGGATACGATGCCTCCCTGGGCAATCGCGAGGGCGACAGGAAAAACTATCAATGTCCGGATCTTTCCGAACAAGAACATCGATTTGAGGGGCATCGGGTGTTCGTAAGCTCCTTTACATTATTAGCTGCGTCTGCGGCCTGACCGCCGCTCGATTCCATGCACACGCAGAAGCCGTGCCTTCATGATAATCGCCGCGCTTCTGGTCTCTTGCAATCATCGGCTGGATCGCAACCAAAGGCGGCAAAGGCGCGACAAACAAAGTTCGGAGCGAGGTGGCCCGGATGGGATCAACCCCCGGGGAAAAGTTGTCGCATCCGCAACAGGGCAGGAACCTGTCACAGCCTGCGGCGCTTCCGAGACTGCTCTATTTCTCCACGACCGCCTTGCTCAGATTGCGCGGACGGTCCACGTCTACGCCGTGCCTGAGAGCCATAAAGTAGGCGAAAAGCTGCAAGGGGACAACCTCCAGCAGCGGGAGCAAATATTCCGAGGCGGCTTCGACGCGGATGCAGTCGCTGGACAGGGCGCCGACCTCTGCATCGCCGGAGTTTGCGAGCGCGATCACGCGCGCACCTTGCGCCTTGAGGTCGCGCAGCAGTTGCAGAGTCTTTTCGTAGCGCATCACGGAAGCATCGAGCGCATGGTCGACGGTGGCCAGGACTACCAGCGGTACCCGCTCGCTCACGAGCGCATTGGGCCCGTGCTTGAGCTCGCCGGAGGGATAACCTTCAGCGTGGACATAGGAGGCTTCTTTCAGCTTCAGCGCGCCTTCTCTAGCAATGGCGTAGTGGATGCCGCGGCCCAGATAGAGGAACGTCGCGGCATCTCGATAATTTTGCGCCAGCCTTGCTGTCTGCTCATGCCACCCGTCCAACTGCGCCTCCAGCGCGGCAGCAATCGCATGCAGCCGCGCCACGTGCGCGGCCAGTTCCGCCACTTCGATGCGCCCCAATTGCGCTCCTTCGTAAAGAGCAAGAAGGTAGAGCGCTGCCAGTTGGCAGGTGAAGCTCTTGGTCGCCGGTACGGCTCTTTCAACTCCGGCCGCCAGTGGCATGGAGACGTCGGCCTCATGAGCCATGGTGGACGCAACGGCGTTAGTGATCGCCAGCGTTTTCTGTCCCCGCCGGCGCGCCTCTTCCAGACTGGCCAGAGTGTCGCTGGTCTCTCCGGACTGCGATAACACCAGGACGCTGGGATGACGCTGATCGCCACTGCCTCCCCGGCAACTGTATTCGCTGGCGTATTCCACATCCACGGCCAGTCCGCACAGATCCTCAAGGAGAATTTCCGCATAGAGCCCGCTATGCCGGCTGGATCCGCTGGCAGCAATCAGGATTTCGCCTTCCGGGCTGGACCACGCCGCCAAACGTGCAGCAAAGTCAGGCTTGAGCCGGTCCGCCGCCAGATACAGCTCAATCGTGCGGCGCAACGCCTCAGGCTGCTCGTAGATTTCGCGCAGCATCTCGTGCTCAAATTGAGCTGTCGTTGCCATTGTCTGCCACTCCCATTGGCGGGGTTCGAAATCTCACCCATGATCATAGTACGATAAAACGATCAGTATCATGATCGTATCGTGAAAATCGGGCGATGCATCGGGTTTCAGCCGCGCCTAACCGCAGAATGCGAATCTGCCGGGTTTACGCAATGAGACCGGGCCAGTGAATTTTGATTCGCGGCGGGGGCGCTGTCGATGCAAACTGTATGCATGCGCGATCTTATAGCTCAGCGCGATCTGCCGGTGGTGCTGCTAATCGACGATGACATGGTGAGCCGCGAAGTGGCGGCCACGGTGCTTACCCTGAGCGGCTATACCGTGTACACGGCGGACGACGGCGTGTCGGCGCTGAAAAAGCTGGGGGGGAAGGGGTGCAACCCGGCAGTCATCCTGATGGATGCGCAAATGCCGGGTCTTTCTGGCGAAGAACTGATCAGAGAACTGCGCAGCCGGACGAATGCCATGCTGATCGCCATTAGCGGCAGCGAAGTTGGAGACGGAATCCTGAGCGCGGCGGATGGCTTTCTGATGAAACCCTTTGACGCTGCAAGCCTGGAGAGGGTGCTTCAGAAGCAGGATCTGGCGCCCGCAACCAAGCGCGCTGGCAAGATAGGTTTGGACTCGAACGACCCGGTGGTGAGCCCGGAATCATTGGCGCAATTGCGGAGCCTGATGCCGGAAAAAGGCATCCGGGAAATCTATTCTGCGGTGGCGGCCGACCTGGAAAAACGGCTGGTTGAGCTGGAAACGGCGATTGCCAGCAAGAATGCGGAGGCGGTGCGGCGGATCGGCCACGCCATTAAAGGGGGCTGCGGAATGGCCGGGGCTTTGCAAGCAGCGCGGCTGGGTGCGATGCTGGAAGCGTTGCCAGAGGATCCAGTTGGTAACCAATTTGATAACAGCGCCAAGATCCTGAAGGATTTGCGCGGCGCGGCACGGAATCTGGAGCGTATTCTTACTTCAGAGCTTCCTGTCTAAACAAATCTCTGCTCCGGGAGGGAAGAGCTGAAGTGGAAAAACCCATTCGCATCGTGATTGCCGACGATCACCCGGTGGTACGCATCGGCGTCCGCAATATGCTTACGCAGAATGACGGCTTTGAGGTGATCGGTGAAGCCGCCGACGGCGACGAGGCTATAACCCAGACCCTGGAGCTGGCCCCCGACATTTTGCTTCTGGATGTGCAGATGCCGAAGTTGCCCGGCCTGGAGGCAATGCGCGCCATTATGAACGGCGCGGCGGCGGTGAAGATCCTGCTCATTACCTCGACCATTTCCACCCAGCAGGTCATTGAAGCACTGCAGATCGGCGCGCGGGGAATCGTGTTGAAGGACGCCATGGCCAACCACCTGCAGACCGCGATCCGCACCGTGGCGGCGGGAGACTACTGGATTGGCGGCAAGCGCGTCGTCAACCTGGTGACCGCGCTCCACGAGCTGATGCAGAAGGCAGCGGTGCCGGCGCCAAAAACCTATGGATTGACGCCACGGGAACTGGAAGTGGTGGGATGCATCGTGGAAGGGTGCAGCAATCGCGACATCGCCAAGCAGTTCACGCTCAGCGAGGAGACGGTGAAGCGGCATCTTTCCAACATCTTCGACAAGACCGGAGTATCCACGCGGCTGGAACTAGCGCTTTTCGCCATTGCCCATCACCTGGTGAAACCACTGTAACGATTGCGCAGTATAAAAGCCAAAGGCCGCCGGATGGGCGGCCTTTTTTTGCTGCGAATACCCGTCAGGTAATTCACGCCTGTGCCGACGGAGCGGGCTGGCGCGGCGGCGGAGCCTGCTGCGGCGACGGAGGCTTGGGCTTGGCGGTGTCCTTTTTAGCGGGAGCGAGGATGGCGTGGAGGATGGTACCTTCCATGCGCGGCATGAACTCAACCACGCCGGCTTCGCCGATGTCCTGGATCAGGCGGTTGATGATGTTGTAGCCGAGCTCGCGGTGGGCCATCTGGCGGCCGCGAAAACGAAGGCTTGCTTTCACCTTGTCGCCTTCGCCGAGGAAGCGGACCGCCTGGTTCTTCTTGGTCTGGTAGTCGTGCTCGTCGACGGTGACGGAGAATTTTACTTCCTTTACGGTGATGACCTTCTGTTTCTTGCGGGCAGCACGCTCGCTCTTTTCTTTTTCGTAAAGATAGCGGCCGTAGTCCTGAATGCGGCAGACGGGAGGCACGGCGTTGGGCGAGACTTCCACGAGGTCGAGGCCGCGCTCGCGCGCAACTCGCAGGGCCTCGAAAGGCGGCAGGATCCCCAGCTGTACTCCATTTTCGTCGATGACGCGGATTTCACGCGCGCGTATGCGCTCATTGATGCGGATAAAGGACTTTGCCGAACGTTTGTCGAGTGCGATGGCGCTCCTCCAGAAATGATCCGCCCGCCCTGGCCGATGCCAGGGCACGACGGGGGTGCGGACGCAGTGAGTATAGCATTGTCGCAATTTGAATTGAATGCCGGGCTGTGGAGCGACTCAAGGGAGAGCCTGAACGGCGCATTCCAGAGCTCCGCCCGGTGTGAGCCTCAGGGGATGCACGCGGACGAGGCGGTTGGCCGGCAGGCAGCCTTCCAGTTCCAGGGGCAGGAAGTTCTCTGACAGTGCGGCGGTGCGGCCGTGCGCCGCCAGAGATGCGGGAGTGTGGAGTGTAATCGCCTCCAGAGAACAACCCGCAAAGCGCTGGCGGTGAGCATGCATCTTCTCGGAGGCGAGCGTGCGCAACGCGGCGATGCGGGCTTCAACGGCCGGATGCGGAACCGGCGATGCGGCGTGGAACTGCCAGCCTGGCGTGCCAGGGCGCGGCGAAAACGGGAAGATGTGCAGGTAGCCGAAGGGCAGCGCACGGATGAAGTCGAGCGTCTCAGCGAATTCGGCATCGCTCTCGCCCGGGAAACCTGCCATGACGTCTGCGCCGAGGGTGAGATCTGCGCCGGCGGCAGCGATGAGGGCAGCCACTTTTTCCGCGTAGTGCCAGGGACGGTAGCGGCGGTGCATGCGGCGCAGCACCGCGTCGGAACCTGATTGCAGCGGCAGGTGCGCGTGCCGGGCGAGGCGCGAGCCGCCGTATTCGCGCAGGAGAGAAATCATCTCCTGGTCCCAGTCCATGGGCTCGATGGAGCTGAGGCGCAGCCGAGGCAGCGGCGTATTCTCGAGGATTTCGCGGACGAGGGCGGCAAGCGTGAGGCGCGCCGCGCCGGGAGCGGGAGAAAGATCGCGGCCCCAGCGGCCGAGATTGATTCCGGAGAGCACCAGCTCATTGCCGCCGCTGGCAACGAATTCCTCGATGTGGCGCAAGATGGCCGCGCGGGGCAGGCTGCGCGACGGGCCGCGGGTCTGGGGAATGACGCAGAAGGTGCAGCGATTCGAGCAGCCTTCCTGAATTTTCAGGTTGGGACGGGTGTGGCGATCGCCGGCGAGTGGCGATTCTTCGATGAAGGAGTGAGCGAAACGATCGTCGACCCAGACCGGAGCCGCGCCGGCAAGAAGCGAATGCGTGGGAACGAAGTCCACAGCTGCTGCAGCAGTGAAACTGGCGCCGGCAACCAGATGCTGCGCAATTTCCGGTGCAAGAGCTTTGTGGCTGTTGCCGATGACGGCGGAGACGCCGGCGAGCGCCGCCAATTCCTCAGGCGCACGCTGGGCATAGCAGCCGGTGACCACGATGCGGGCTCCGGGGTTCAGACGATGCGTGCGGCGGATATAGGCGCGCGCCGCGCGATCTGCTTCGGCGGTAACGCTGCAGGTGTTGACAATCACCACGTTGGCGTCCACAGGCTGCGTCAGGCAATTCCCGGCGGTGCGCAGTCGGCCGCTGAGCGCTTCGCCATCGGCGCGCGCAGCGCGGCACCCGAAATGCTCGACGTGAAAACCGGGCATGGATTCAGTGTAGAGCCTGTTGGGAGCGTGGCTGCGCCGCTGCGATGATTCGTACGTCGAAGGCGCCGGTTCGCTGGTACCCTTGTAGCGTGCTCTTCACCAATCCAGCCGCGACCGCATTCAGGGACCTCAGTCAGACCCCGATTGTGCGCTTCTCGGTCCTGGCGCTGAGCTCGATCTTCTTCCTCGTCGATCCCTTTGCGGCGATCCCTTCGTTTCTGGCCATCACGGAAAATGCCGATGCCGCGCGCCGCCGGCGCATGGCCCGCAAAGGCGCGCTGACCGCATTCATTGTGCTTACCAGCTTTGCCGTTGGCGGCCAGCTCATCTTCAGGATGTTCGGGATCACGTTGCCGGCGTTCGAGATCGCCGGAGGCATGATCCTGCTGCTCATCGGGCTGGATATGCTGGAAGCGCGCCGCTCCCCGACCCAGGAAACTACCGGCGATACCGAAGAGGCCACGGCCAAGGAAGACGCCGGCATTGTGCCTCTGGGCATTCCCATGCTGGCCGGTCCGGGAGCGATCTCCTCGGTGATGGTGCTGGTGGGCCAGGTGCCCTCGCTTTGGCACTGGGAAATGGGGGCGATTCTCGGCTCCATCGCGATTACGGCAGTGGTCAGCTATTGGGTGCTGGCCGGCGCAGGCCGCGTGCGAGATGTGCTGGGCGAAACCGGCATCCGCATCCTGGTGCGCATCATGGGGCTGCTGCTGGTGGCTCTGGCCATGCAGTATTTCGTGAACGGGCTGACAGACCTGGGGATTATTCCACGGCATGGGTAAGGCATGGGTACATAGCCGGGAACGAAGAACAATCAATCAGCGCTGGTGCTCGGCGAAAGGAGCTTTCAAAAAACGGGTGAAGGATCTCGCACGCGATTTCCCTGTCGCTCCCCGTCTGATGCCCGCAGTTTAAGTTGAGCGCTGACTCAACGGTCCCCTGATCTCTGCCCCCTGATCGCTGATCTCTGTTTTTCACCTTTCCACAGGCTTCCACAGGCCGGGCGCGCTTGCTTTCCAGGCGGGTCGTTGATATTCTCGGCAAGTCGCAATTGCGGCGGACAGGACATGGAAGGTCGCCTGTTGCGCTGGAGAGTGGCCTGTGCTACTCTTGGAAAGTTGAATTGAGCAGTGGAGCATCCCGGTGGCCGTTTGGCCTGCCCATTGAGGGAAGAGGGAAGCGGGTTCGTTGGGTTTGGTGAGCTCAGAGCTCCGGACCCCTGTCGGGAATCCCACAGAGAACAAAACCATTGCAGGACCCGGGAGTAAAGCTCCCGCGAGCCGCGCAGGCTCGGTCGAGTCTTGTCGGCTTCGATGGAAGTTGTTTGAGAGATTGCGCAGCGCGAAGGCCGATGAATTCCGGCATTCAGCTTGACTCGATGGCTGAAGTTCGATATTCTTAAAAGGTTCGCGCAAAAATGCCGGGGGCGCAGAAGATGCGCAAAAATCCGGCCGGCGCACCAAGTTCGAGGACACTCTGACGCGAGTTGGAGCCTCGATCCAAGAGGGTCCCGCTCAGGCGGATCAACCCTGAAGGATCTTTGACAAACAGGTTGAACGTGCCAGTCGTGAGATGCGATCGGGTTTGGCTTGATCGATCTCACAAGGTAAGGTGTCCCGATCCGCGAGGATCCGGACACGGTCCCGCGCAGCCGACCTCCGTCGGCTCGTCGCGAGACAATCAGGCTTCAAACGAGAGTTTGATCCTGGCTCAGAATCAACGCTGGCGGCGTGCCTAACACATGCAAGTCGCACGAGAAAGTGGAGCAATCCATGAGTAAAGTGGCGCACGGGTGAGTAACACGTGACTGACCTACCCTCGAGTGGGGAATAACTTCGGGAAACCGAGGCTAATACCGCATAATACCCACGGGTCAAAGGAGCAATCCGCTTGAGGAGGGGGTCGCGGCCGATTAGTTAGTTGGCAGGGTAATGGCCTACCAAGACGATGATCGGTATCCGGCCTGAGAGGGCGCACGGACACACTGGAACTGAAACACGGTCCAGACTCCTACGGGAGGCAGCAGTGGGGAATTTTGCGCAATGGGGGAAACCCTGACGCAGCAACGCCGCGTGGAGGATGAAGTCCTTCGGGACGTAAACTCCTTTCGATCGGGACGATTATGACGGTACCGGAAGAAGAAGCCCCGGCTAACTTCGTGCCAGCAGCCGCGGTAATACGAGGGGGGCGAGCGTTGTTCGGAATTATTGGGCGTAAAGGGTGCGTAGGCGGTTTGGTAAGTCTTTTGTGAAATCTCTGGGCTCAACTCAGAGCTTGCAGGAGAAACTGCCGGGCTGGAGTGTGGGAGAGGTGAGTGGA
>JASHOY010000304.1 GCA_030038435.1 Acidobacteriaceae bacterium
GGAGCTTCGGCCGCGAGCGCCCCACGGCATTTCCAGAGACCGATGTAATCGCCGTGCGGATCGAGGATAAGCAGCGGATACCCGTGGCCGACCAGCTCGCGGATCATGCGACGCGCCGCGACGGTCTTACCTCCTCCGGTCATTGCAAGTATCGCCATGTGCCGTGCGACAAGTTTCGGTGCCGCCAGCGTCACCTCGACATCTTCCCTCGCTATAAGAGAACCAACCTGGATTTGCTGCTCGCTGTCTCTCCCGCCTACAAGAAGCTGACGAACGGCTTCCGGCGGCGGGTAATAGACGCGCGTAGCCGGCTTGACCGGATAAGTTAGGGGAAAAAGCGATCGGACGTCGGTTCCCGAAGTGGCGCCCAGGATGAGCGCCTTGGCTTCCAGCTGGTCGCGGGTTCCTGACAGAACGGTGTCCTCCAGGGAAATGCCCTCTCCGGCTATTTCCTGTGCCGCCTCGTAAGGAAAAAACGGATTAAAACGGCTGATATCGGTTATTCGTGCCCATACGTAGATTTCACGGCGCTCCGTATGGTCTCCGCTTGGCACTTCCATTCTGACCGCGACAATGTCCCCAACCTTGGCCTGAAACTGTTGCAGTATGAACGTATATTCAGCGATTCCCGCGTTCCCGACAACGGTGCCAACGTGGCGCCATTGATCGTTGTTCGCGGCCGTCGCTTCGTTACGCCTAGCCGACTGTTTTTGTGCCGTGGGCATTTTTTCTTGACCTCCTTAGAACAGTTTCGGCCTGAACAGCCAGTCGCGCGCCGACCCACAGAGCATCCGCCGAAGTGCGTTAAAGGTTTCCGTTTCGCCTGCGTCCATGGCCCTTCTTAAAGCCTGAACTGCGGTATTGGTGTTAATCGGCCGCGCCATCCAATTGGGAACCTTTGCATACTTGTCCACGATGTCCAGACCTACTGGGAATGCATATCTCGGAAGCAGCCAGCAGCAATGCATCACCAGCCGAGCCAGTCCCTGAAAGCGTTTTCGATCTTTGTTAAAGAGTTCGATCCTTACCGGCAGCCCCCATTCAGTCGGCAGCAGATACGACACCCACGGCATCGGGTACTGCTGTATGTCGGTCGCCCACGCCGCAGGGGCCCGCCGCATTTCGTTGCGGTCTATGGCCACCGGTGAGATGACTTCTCCCGGTTCAAGCACACATCTGAACAAAAGAGCATCGGTGATGCGAAACTGATCGGCGATGTTCGTAAACCAGTGCGCCCAGTCGTCGGGGGCCTTTGGAAGAAGCGACCGAACGTCCGGGTGAGTAATAACCTTTGCAACGAGTTCCCGATATACGGATGAAGCCTGGCTCTCTCTCTCGACAACTCCGCACACCAGCGTTTCGCTCTCCTGAAGCAACTGCAGCTGCTTCAGATAAACCCTTATGAAATTCGCGTCTCTCCCCGTCCGGCCCCTTTCGCCATCGGGCAATAGGACTTCGAGGGCTTTTCGAGAGAATTCGGGAAATACTGCTACCGGCTGTCCTCCCTCCATTATGTCGGTGTACCGAGAGACTGGGTTTACCAGCGCGCCGTGGAGGAATAGATACTTCACGTCCGGTTCTTCCTGAATTATGTGAACTGCTCCCGCGGTTTCAACACTGATTCTCGCCGCATCCCGCAGAGCCCCAGAATCCGGGAAAAGCGTCGTGTAAATCCCGCCAGCCGGGGGAACGTACAGCTCGTCGATCAGATGCTTCACCATCACGAATTTCTCACGCCCGTCGCTGCGATCGCCGGGAGTCACGATGTAGCCCCCTACCCTCGCCGCGACCGGGGCTGAACCCAGCATGTTGAGATTCGCCATGCCACCGTCAACGAAGGCCGCTTTCGAGCCCCGCATGTCGCTCCACAACCCACCGTGATCGCGAGTTATGCTTGAAATCATGCCGGCGGCCAGGAGTGCCTGCCTCAACTGTTCGGCTAGCACCTCAAGTACTTTCGTGAACTCGTATTGGGCTTCGGCGGAAAGGTCGCTCGACACGCGCAACATCTGAGACAAGATGTGCGGGGAGCGAATGCGGTCGTGGACTGTTCGTGGCTTCCGGTCTCCGTCTACCTCGAATGGGATTGGCTGAACGGGCACTGTTTTGACGGAAATCCGCGGCGGCCTTGCCGCCACGGCTGGTCGCTTTCGTTCTTCCTCCTCAGTCGTCATACCCAACAATTTTTGCCCGAGAGTTTTGAAGACGTCGGTGCCGGTCACAACGGCGGTCATGCTATTCATGGCCAAGTTCGGCTCGCACTGCATGATCCACTGATGAGTCTCGGGATCGACCGCACGTGGCACAAAATTGAAGCTGACCTCCCTGTCGCCGTCGTTGTGAATCGGCGAGCGGAGCAGAAAGAGATCGCCCGCCCCGACATCGCGGAACACCTCGCCCTCCAGTTTTGGGCCGCCAAATCTCCAGTTCTTGCCGACTTTCCAGAGATTCCGATTTTCCGTGTGCTCTCCGCCTGGATACAGACACCTGCACGAAAGTTCGACGCCCCCGGCATCGAGAACACGGGCGCTCAATAGCCTAGCGGCGATGTCCGCGTTAATATTCAGCGCACGCTGCTTACTTGCCGTAGTGGGCCGGTGGACGGCAAACCAGCCCAGGTCCGATCCGGTGAGCATGCGGATACATATTATTTCCTGCTCCGGCACGGTTTTTACCCCGTCGCGGCCAACTGGAGACTCGTCTCTTTATTTTCAGCGGATCGCGCCAGCGCACTGCGCATCTCAAGGGCAATCGAACGGGCCAGCAGTGGCGGTACGGCGTTCCCTATCTGACGGAAGGCGGGATTCATCGTCCCACAGAACTTAAAACCGTCCGGGAAGGACTGGAGCCGGGCGGCTTCCCGCACAGAAATCGTCCGTGCCTGCGCGCTATCGTAATGGATATGGCTATAGCCGTCTTTTCCCAGATGTGCCATGAGCGTCCGCGCCGGCTGATCCCGCCACATCTTTCGCCACTTGTTCGGAAATTTCCC
>JASHOY010000305.1 GCA_030038435.1 Acidobacteriaceae bacterium
GGCCAGGGAACTTGTTGCCCAGGGCAAAGAGGCGAAGCTGGTGGCCGAGACGCTGACCATCAGCCGCTCCAGTCTCTACTACCGTAAACGAGCGCACCGCAGTCGCGCCCATCGCGACGATGATGAACGGATCGTGGCCGCCTGCGGCGAGAAGCCGGCTTATGGCTATCGCCGCGTGGCGTGGTGGCTCGGGCGCAGGCAGGATATGAACGTGAACGGCAAGCGGGTGCTGCGCGTAATGCGCGAGCGCGGTCTGCTGGTCCGGCAGGGACGTTACCGCGTCTCACGCCGCAAGGACTGGAGCCGCGTGGAGGCGCCGCACCCGAACCTGGTGTGGCAGTCGGACATGACAAAGGTGTGGGCCGGACCCTCCACCGGCTGGTCGTATCTGGTCAGCATCATCGACTGCTGCACGCGCGACATCGTCGGCTGGGATCTGAGCCTGCGCTGTCGCACCGACGAGGCCCTCGCGGCGCTGGAACGCGCGGTCCTTCATCACCTGCCTCAGGGCTCGCGCGGCCTGGGGCTCACCCTGACCACCGACAACGGCACGCAGTTCACTTCCGCGCGCTACGTTGAAAGCCTCAGCCGGCTCGGTATCCAGCATCGCCGCACCGCGTATAACCATCCGGAGGGCAACAGTTACATCGAACGCTTCCACCGCAGCCTGAAAGAAGAGGAGGTCTGGATCAACGAGTATCAGAGCTTCGACCACGCCCGCCAGTCCATCGCCCTGTGGATCGAGGAATATAATCACGACCGTCCGCACCGCGGACTGAAGGGCCAAACGCCGCACGAATCCCGTGCCGCGTTCCAGGCTGCAACCCTGACTTCAAACCTGGCCCAGCCTGTCTAAATCAGCAGGGTGCACTACACGGATGGTCGGGATCACCAAACACCTTCCGATACCCACCGGCTTTCGTTGTGTCGAAGAGATACTTTGTTCCGCCTGCGACATCGTCCGGGCCATAACTAAAAGCGTGCAATGTCTTGGCGAAATCCTCCAGGCTGATGGCTATCTCGCCAGAACGCGAGGGACTTCGTTTGTTTTTGTAGGCAAACCGCTTTCCATCGCGGTAGAGACTGTAAAAGCGAGACGCCAGATCCTTCTGGACCGGATCGTTGCTGCGGAAATCAGCGACTCTAACAGAGTTTTGAGTGTTGTTAAACCGTGTTGTGTCCTGAACAAACTGCGATTCCCTTGGGAAATCAAAAGTGATGATCCGAAGCAAGACGCGGACGTGTTTTAGAGAGTGATCGGCTTGGTCCTGCTTTCGTTGCGTGGCTGCGCGTCGGAGCGAACGTACAGTCTGAGCACCATTGATTACAGAGAGCCGCTCGCAGTTCAGAGTGCGCTTCACCGGATCTTCGGTGATCTTTGAAGCAATCGCCGTCACGCCGTTGTTGAAGAATACGAAATTCGATGGATTGTTTGTGGCTGTGGTGATGATGGACTTGTTCGTGGATGTGTCCCCGACATAATCGCGGATGTTCATGGTAAAGAGACTGGCACGATGCTGTGAATACAATTGGTTCAGCACGGCTCCACTGACCTCGCCGATGTACATGCTGCGTCCGCTATCCTCGCTGAAATGGCACCAGGGACGATCGTCTTCGTCGCCAACGAAAGGAATAACGACCGTCGTCTTCGGGAAGTCCCCTGCCGAACGTGCTTCGCGCCAGTATTGATTCAGCGCGCTCTCATCCAGAAGCTGTGCGTCGAGGCGCTCATCAAAGTCCGCTATCCCGTCCGGGGGGACAACTCCCTGGTCAAAGCGTTCCTCGCAGGCTTTCGTCAGCCGGCCTGTTGTGATGAAGAAGAGATGAAATCCATCAGTGTCCCAGTCGATTTCGCTGACCAGCTCGCGCAATTGGGCGGACAGCGTATGGCCTTTGCTCGTTACGGCCTGATGCAGCCGCTGAGGCGCATCAAGGAACCGCCCTAATGCCTCGACCTGTTCATCGCGATCTCGTCCGCGCAGCTTGGCTTGTACCAGGAGAACATGACCATCCGTTCGATAGATGAAATCCACGCCAGAGTCATTTGGGCCGTCAATGACGCTGTTCTGTACCTCAACCTCGTCTTCGGGGACAATCCCCGGCATCAGTCGGCCAATTACCTCCTCTACGAAAAAACGACTCATTAACCGCGACGCGTCGGCTTGCGGCAGCGCGTCGAGTCGGCGCTCAGTAGTCCTTGCAACCCAGTCTGTAAACTGTTCCCGAAATTTCTCTTTTTTCTCTTCAGGCATGGCAATTCAAGGTTACATGGAGACTGGCTCCGGCACTCCTTCTTTCCCACCATACAGTCGGATCAGGCGGCCACTCACCGCACCGGCTTTCGGTTGCGATTTGCCCGATCAATGTTCCCCGTTCCCTTTAGTGGCTCAATCGACTGGGAGAACAGTACTGCTCAGAACTCGCTGGACCTGGACTGCCGACCAGGTACCGCCCCGCCTGCTCGTGATCCCGCGCTCATTCAGGGCAGCGGCAATGTGACGAAGCGAGGTGGCGCCCTCAGCCCTGATCGCGTCAATGATGGGCAGGAGGTCCGCAGCGCGTTTCGCAGTCGCTTCCTTACGCACCCGTGCGCTCGCTACGTTGCCCCTGGACGCGATTCTCGAACTGTTCCAGCGCCTACCCCCCAGCCGAGTGCCGCGAGCCTTTGCAGCGGCCAATGCCGCCCGCGTGCGGGCCGAGATCATCGCCGCTTCATGCTCCGCCATCGCTGCCATGATGTGAACCGTTAGCCGATTCGCTTGCGGCAAGTCCACTGCGACGAACTCCACACCCGATTCCATGAGGTTGGAGATGAAGTTGACATTCCTTGCGAGCCTGTCCAGCTTGGCAATTATGAGAGTCGCGCCATGCACCCGGCAGAGCCGTAACGCCTCAGCCAGCTTGGGGCGGTCATTCCGCTTGCCACTCTCGACTTCCACCAGCTCCTGCACCAGTTTCCAGCGTCCGCCGTTGAGGTATTCAGCGACTGCCGAACGCTGCCCCTCCAATCCCAACCCGCTGCGCCCCTGGCGCTGTGTGGAGACGCGAAGATAACTGATGAACTTGCCCTGAGCCATGATTTGAGCCTTCCTGCTCGCGTGTAACGATAACAGCAACGAGCGTTGCTGCAACTGTAACACGCAATCCGCATCTGTCAATGGGCTGACTTTCGGCACAGTGGAGATGCGACAACGACGTTGCAGGGTCGCGATCAAACGCGGGAATCGTCTCGCGCCACGAAAAACATTTTCGATTTTTACGTTTTGCGAATTGTCGCCGGAGAATGTCCCGCAAGTCGTGCAATATCACTGTTTCAGGACTGACTATCTATCAGTTCTGGCCTATAAGCCCAATGTTTTCAGCGCCCCTTCAGGTGGAGTGCAACGGATAGCGGACCAGAATAGAAACAGGGACAGGCGCCGTCGGAAAACTGGAATGGAGATTCGTCCGCCCGTAAGTGGTTTACGATCCAGTGCTTGGGTCCCTTTTGGCGGTGGGATGATGGGGGCGTGGGGAGCCTCTGGGGGGTCTTTCCAGCAGCGGGTGCATACAGACGAAAATTGCGCGAATCCTGGGGTCGATCCCCCCTTTTTTCCGCTCGAATCCCCCCTCGAATCCGGCCTATGCTCTCGGGGGGGGCGAACCGCTTGCCTTGGGATAGCATGGTGCCGATGAACGTATCCACCCAAGTTTCGATCGCTGTTTTCGCGCCGCTCGCGGTGGGGGCGGTTTTCACTTTCCTGAGTATCTGGATCGCTGGCATTAACGCCAAGCGGAACGCGCAGCGCCAGGATGAATTGGCATGGAAGATGAAGGTCGCCGATCAGGATTTGGCGGTGAAGATGAAACTTGCGGATTTCCGACAGGCTTGGATCAACCAGCTTCGTGACTCCCTCGCTGATTTCCAGGCGTTTGGACTGGTTTCCAAATACGGCGATGACGAGATGCTGCAGATTTATCGGCTTTCTCTCAAGGTGCGTTTTCTGATGAACAAGGAAGACCCCAAATACCCTGCTTTAAGCAATCTGATCGACCTTCTGACTGGCAATGCGAACGAAAACGGGCGAATCCAGATTGTCCGCGAACTTGTGCCGCTAACACAAGAAATCCTGCGAACTGAGTGGAAGGTTCTGAAGCGTGATCTGAGGTATGAAGGAAGCGGAGTCACAGCGCCGCAGCCTCAAGAGGAAACAGACCTAAGCCCTTCCTAGGCTCCGCTGGTTGAGCAGTTCGCAATGTCCCCGATCTCCTCCAGGTGGGCCAAGGTGGAGTTCCAATTCGTTGCCAAGTGGCGCACCACTTCCCCTCTCCCGCAAGACCTTCGAGACCTGCCCGCTGGTAATAACACCGCGGGGTGATTGTGTCGCATCGGCGGCACCGATATCCTCCAGAGGAAGTCATACGTAACGCCCCTGCGGCTGCGTCCGCACGCCGCTCATACACAGGAGAAAATGTTGACCATGCTGACAGTGAAGCGGTTTTTGTGC
>JASHOY010000306.1 GCA_030038435.1 Acidobacteriaceae bacterium
AGCGACGGCACTTCCACTCTCCATTTCCTCGATCCCAACACTTTCAAGCAGGTTCGAAGCATCATTGTTCGCGACCACGGCGTGCCCGTCGACGAGCTCAACGAGCTTGAATACATTCACGGCGAAATCTACTCCAACATCTGGCACAAGAACCGCATCGCTATCATCTCCCCGCAAACCGGCGACGTGCTGCGATGGATTGATCTCACCGGCCTCCTGCCTCCCGGCTCCGTCACCGACCCTGAAGCTGTGCTCAACGGCATTGCTTACGATCCAGCCCACGAGCGTCTCTTCGTAACCGGCAAACTCTGGCCAAAGATCTTCGAAATCAAGCTGGTGCCTGAAGGCGAGCCGGCCCACACCCAGGCCCGCACCACCTCAGCACACGGCAAGTAGGAGCGCTTGAACAGACTGCCGACAACTCATTAGAAGAGGCCTTGTGACCAGGACACGGCAGAACCGGCTGAGGAAAGACTCCACGAAAGCGGCTACAGTGTTGACGATCACCGCCGCCGTGAACGCAACAGGCTGCCGGCGGTGGTTTGCCGAATCCCTCTGTCCCAGTACATCGGAGACTGCTCAAGTTTTTTGCACCGCATTCGGCTGCCACTTGAGCGGCTCGACGCCAAACTGTTTCGCGTACTCGGCGTTCAACCGCTGCCAGCCGTCGAAATGCATCGCATCGCTGCCTGCCATGCGGCCGATGGGCGCGCCGGCGAGAAGCCGATCGAGCACGTCGAAACTGATATGCCAGCCCGCCGCGCCCCAGGCGACGAAGCGGCGATCGATGCTGTGCCACAACATCAGCCGCGTGCTCGTGCCCAGCGGCTCAAGCTCCCAGCGCATGTCGTAAAACTCCAGCACCCTGGGAGCCTCGGCGCGCGTCACCTTTACTTCCGATACCCGCGAGGTTCCCACCCAGGTCAGCTTCACCGTGTTTCCTACCGCGCCCAGGCTGCTATCGGCCTCAAAGGGCGCCCACTCGCGCAGATGGGCGGGATCGGTGAGCGCCTGCCACACTCTCTCCGGCGGGTGATGCAGTTCCCTCACCAGAATAAGCGTCCATTTCTCTCCGTTCTTTTCCACCCGCGCCCCGCGCGCTTCTCCCGGAGTATATGGCTGGTGATCGCTCATCGCCGTCAGCCCTGCCAGCGCATCAGTTGCGTCACCTGAATGACATTGCCGCAAGTATCCTTCAGCATGGCGATTTTCGAGGCCGTAACGTCGGTTGGCGGCATGGTGAACTCCGCGCCGCGCGCTTTCACGCGCTCGTAATCGGCCTGCAGGTCGTCGGTGAAAAACATGGCCGCGGGCTGGCTCTGTTGAAACATCGCCTCCTGATACGCTTTGGCGGCGGGATTGTTGTTCAGCGCCAGTTGCAGTTCAGTGCCCTCGGGCTCATCGGGTGAGGCCACGGTGAGCCAGCGATATGGCCCCTGGCTGAAATCCGCCTTCTTCACAAAGCCCAGCACTTCCGTATAGAAGCGCAGCGCTTTCTCCTGATCGTCCACATACAAGCTCATTACCTTGATCTTCATCGCGATTCTCCTCTGTTACGCACGCGGCTTGTCCCGCGCCGTATATTCTTCGTCTTCCTTTTCGCCGATCTTGCCTGTGGCGCAGAGTTTCCCATGCGGTCGAGGTGGCGTTCCAGCGCATCGATATGAACCGCCCAGAAGCGGCGATAGTCCTCGATCCAGCCTGCCGCCTCCTTGAGCGGGCCTGCTTTCAGCCGGCAGGGACGCCATTGCGCCTCGCGTCCCCGTACAATCAGCCCCGCGCGCTCCAGTACCTTCAAGTGCTTGGAGACCGCGGGCATGGTGATTTCGAAGGGTCGGGCCAGTTCCGTCACCGACGTCTCGCCCATCGCCAGCCGCGCCAGGATGGCCCGCCGCGTGGGATCGGCGAGAGCAGCAAAGGTCGAGCTGAGCGGGTCCTGCATCTGCGTAAAACCTTTCAGTTAAATAACCGACTGGTTAAATGTAGCGCGCGCCGTTTTGCTTGTCAAATGGATTTATCGGATTTTCTTTCCATTCCGCGGGCGTTGCCGCCTCCTACCCGCTCACTGCCCTGTTGTGATTTCCCTTCCCGATCGGTCTTGAATCTCGATCCATCCGTCTCTGACGCATCGGCGCGCCAGCCAAGGAATCGCAGGAGAGAACGGCCCTTTCGCCGCAAGCCCGTCAGGGGGTAGGCTTCTTAAGGGGAAATTGAACTCTCAAATTCGCATAAATCCGTTGGCCTTCGATCCAGGTCCAGAGACCAGCGTGTGAGGAGAATCCATGCATCGCATCATGCGGTTTGCGTCGTTGACGTTTTTAGTTGCGGCCCTCGTTCCGGCGGGAGCGCAGATGGGCAATCCGGAAAATGGGCCCACGAAAATCCCGGATGCACAACTGGATCCTGCGCGGAACTTGTCATCAGCCCAGTTGGAATCGGCAACTCACAAGCCGCTTCCTGAGCAATATATCTGGACCAGTGCGGCAACTTCGCCGCGAACCGAGGCCCACAACCTCGCTCCCCATTACTTCCGGCGCAGTTTTCAGGTAAACAGTGTTCCGGCGCACGCCACCCTCTATGTCGCCGGTCCGCGGCAGGCTGCCATTTACCTCAACGGGAAGGAAGTGGGCCGCTATCAGCTCAATCTCGATTTCCCCATGGGCATTCGCGTCTATGAATGGAACGTGACCAGCGCATTGCGTGAGGGCAGCAACGCGCTCGCCATCGAAGCGGTGCGCGGCCCCGACGCCGGCAATGAAGCCGGGGACGCCATCAGCCGCGATCTGAGTCACGGAGAAGTGCTGGCCGCTATGATTCTTCCCGCCGCGCGCGGCCTCCAGGCTGAGCCGCTGGTGATGAGCGATGCGCAGTGGAAAGCCACTACGCAGGCCCCACTCGCGGGCTGGCAGAACACCGGCTTTAACGACGCCAGTTGGCAGAGTGTCGACGATGAAGGAGGCATCGAGAGCTCGATCGACCTCTTCCAGGCCAACGCCGATGCGGGAATGTACGCGTGGCCAGGTTATGACGGAATCTCGCCCTTTCTGGCACATTTCCCATTGAAGGCCATGAAGGTCGATCAGGTTTACGATGGCCTGGGCACGATTGAAAATGCGCAGGCGCTCACCGGCGCGGGCAGCGGCGAATTGACGGTAACTCTTCCCGAAGAGCAAGTCTCGTTTCATAATTCTCCGCAGCTTTTGCTCGACTTCGGGCGCGAAGTTAATGGGCGGCTGGAAATCGAGTCGGACTCCGATGCGCCGGCGCAAGTTACCGTGCAATACGGCGAATCGGAAGAGGAAGCCATGATCGAACCGTATCTCGGCATCGATCCCGTTTATTTGCCCCCGCATGGCACGGCGTTTGGCCCAAAGAGCGCATTCCGCTACGCCATCGTCCGATTCCTGGCAGGACGCGACACCCGCTTTCGCTCCATTCGCCTAGACGGGATTGCCTATCCAGTGAAATATCAGGGCTCATTTGAATCCTCTGATCCTGAACTGAACAAGATGTGGACCATCGGCGCCTACACCGCGCACCTCTGCATGCAGGACGACATCTGGGACGCGCCGAAACGCGACCGCAATCGCTGGATGGGCGATCTCGACGTCAGCGGCCGCACCATCGATGATGTCTTCGCCGATCACTTCCTCATGGAGGACACGCTGAACAGGTTAATGGGTCCCTCTCCTGTAGACCGGCATGTAAACGAGATTCCCGGGTATTCCGCGTTTTGGGTAAGTGGTGAAACGGAGTATTACCTGCACTTCGGCTCTATGAAACAACTGGAGAGTGTCCACGCCCGGCTGGTGCAGTTGCTCGATTACATGGAAAAGGATCTGAATGACCAGAATCTCTTTGCCGATTTGTCTCGTGCGTGGCCATTCGTGGACTGGTCGCCGGAGATGAATGGCGACGACGCTCAATCCCGCATGGCAACTCAGTTTGAGTATTACCTGGCTTACAAGGATGGGGCCTATCTGCTCAACATTCTCCACGATCAAAGCAACGCCCAGCGGATGCAGGAGAAGGCAGATGCGCTCAAAGCCGCGGCGCAACGTTCGTTATTGGATGCGCAAGGATCGTTTGGAGATCGCTGGCAGCCCAATGCTTTTGCCGTAATATCGGGCGTGGCCAACAAGGATCAGTACGCGAGCATCTGGCATCACTCCCTCTCTGACGTTGGGCATGTTGCATATAACCCTTACATCATCACGCCCTACTATAACTTCTATGTCATAACTGCGATGGCGGATATGGGACATCGCAGCCAGGCGCTCGACTGGATCCGCCAGTACTGGGGCGGCATGGTGCAGGAAGGGGCGACGAGCTACTGGGAGGGTTACGACCCGAGCTGGTATAAGGGCGACGGCTTCCATGAGTCCTTGCAGGCGGATAACATGTCCGGCTTCAATGTAAGTTTGGCCCACGGCTGGTCCACCGGCGTGACCCCCTGGCTCATGGCGCAGGTACTTGGAATTCAGCCGACCGCGGGAGGCTTCGCGAACGTAGATATTCGCCCCGATCTACTTGGCCTGCAGTGGGCTCGGGGCGCTGAGCCCACCCCGCATGGAATGCTCAAAGTTTCCATCCGCAAGAACGCCGGCTACGAAACCACCATTGACTTGCCCGCGGGAGTTGAGGCGCGAGTATCGGTTCCCGTTCCCATTCCCAATGCCACGATAAAAGTAAACGGCAAGCCAACAGCGAGCACTCCCGTTGAAGATGGCAAGCGTGCCGTCGTCCTGCTCAGCGGAGAAGGCCAGTATGTAGTCACAGCGGATTGAGTCTCCAGGTTGAATCAATGCGGCAGAGTCTCAGGCTGGCTCTGCCCCGTTCAGGTTATCCGGTGAACTGCGGCAGCTCCTCGATAATCAGTTGAGGCCGTATTCCGGCCTCCCATTTGCTTTTTTGCACGGCTGCGGTATGCGTTGACTCTCCAAAGTAGCAGCCGGTCATCTGCGCCGGACGTCACATCTTCGCGCAGAGAAGCCCGCGTATACTTTTCCGCGAGGCAGAGCGCGGCGCTATGGATTTTCCCAACCTCTTATCCGGAAACACGTTTCAGAGCACGGTGGTGATCACCGTTCTGCTGGCTTTCGCGGGCTATCTCGTTACTTATCTCGGCAACCGCATGATGGCTCGCCGCAACGCCCGGCTGCAGCTCGTCGACCGTCGCCTCAACGAATTCTACGGCCCGCTTTACGTCGCTTCCCGCGCTGGAAACATCGCCTACCGCTCTCTGCTCCAAAAACAAGGCAAGACGCAGTGCCATCCCATCGCGCCACACGAAATGAAAGAGTGGATGCTGTGGATGACGACGATTTTCATGCCTCTCAATGACATTCGCGAACGGATCATTATCGAGAAGGCGCACCTCATCGTCGAAGAAGAGATGCCCTATTGCCTGCTCGAGTTCGTCACCCATGTCGTCGGCTACAAAGCTGTCCTTGCCAAGTGGGCGGAAGGCGATTGCTCCGAAACCCGCTCCACCGTCGGCTGGCCTCCCGAGTTCGACCGTTACGTGGAGCGCTCCTACGCAGCGCTTAAGGCCGAGCAGACGCGGCTCATTCACAGCACCGTATCGCGCCTCTATCGTCACCTATCGAGCTCGCGCGGCAATTCAAAAATCGCCTGACCCAGCCCAAAGATTGCCCCCGGCCCCCACATGCAGCGGGGGCGCAGCCCAATGGCCGCGCCCCCGCCGTTGCGCCGGTTATCGGCTACTTGGCCCCGGTGTGCAGGTCTGGCCCCGTTTGTTTCTCCTGGAGTGCCGCCTGCGCCGCTGCGAGCCTCGCCGTCAACAACCGGAAAGGCGAGCAGGATACATAGTTCAGCCCGATCTTGTGGCAGAACTTGACCGACTCCGGATCGCCGCCATGTTCGCCGCAGATACCTACCTTCAGCGTGGGCCGCGTGTTGCGTCCCCTGGCCGTCGCCGACCCCACAAGCTGGCCCACACCCGCCTGATCCAGCGTGGCGAAGGGGTCATGCTTGAAGATGCCGTACTTCAGATACGCCGGCAGGAAGTTGTTGATGTCGTCGCGCGAGATGCCGAAGGTGGTCTGCGTCAGGTCGTTGGTGCCGAAGCTGAAGAACTCCGCTTCCTCGGCAATCTGATCTGCCGTCAGCGCCGCGCGCGGCAGCTCGATCATGGTGCCCACCATGTAATCGACCTTGGCGCCCTTCTGCGCGAAGACCTCATCCGCAATGCGGCGCACAATCGCCGTCTGGTTGCGCATCTCTTCGATCGATCCGATCAGCGGGATCATGATCTCAACGTGCGGATTGCCGCCCTTCGCCTTCACCGCTACCGCGGCTTCCAGGATCGCCCGTACCTGCATCTCGGTGATCTCAGGGAAGGTGATTCCCAGGCGGCAGCCGCGCAGCCCCAGCATCGGGTTCATCTCGTGCAGCTCTTCCACCCGCTTCAGCAACGAGCGCAGCTCTTTCAGCTTCGGCGACTTCGGCTTTGTCGCCTCGAGCGTGGCGATCTGGACGAGCAGATCTTCGCGCTTGGGGAGGAACTCATGCAGCGGCGGATCCAGCAGCCGGATGGTAACCGGCAGCGACTCCATGGCCTTGAACAGACCCACAAAGTCGGCGCGCTGCATGGGCAGCAGCTTTTTGAGCGCCGCCCTGCGATCCTTTTCGTTGTCGGCCAGGATCATGGCCCGCATGTGCTCGATGCGATCTTCGGCAAAGAACATGTGCTCGGTCCGGCACAGCCCGATGCCCTCGGCCCCGAAGGCCCGGGCCTGCTTGGCGTCGCGCGGAATGTCGGCATTGGCCCGCACCCTCAGCCGCCGCACCGGGTCCACCCAGCTCATGAATTTCACCAGCTCCGGATCGTCCGGCTGTGCGGGAAGGGTCTTCAATTGCCCGGCGATCACGCGGCCCGTTGTGCCGTCCAGCGAAATCCAGTCGCCCTGCTTGAAAGTCTTTCCCTTCACCCGCAGTTCGCGCTTGGCCTCGTCCACCGTGCAGTCGCCCGCGCCGGCCACGCAGCATTTGCCCATGCCGCGCGTGACCACCGCCGCATGCGACGTCATGCCGCCCCGTGAGGTCAGAATGCCGTCCGCCACTTCCATGCCGGCAATGTCTTCCGGAGTGGTCTCACCGCGCACCAGGATGATGGACTTGTAGGACTTGTTGGCGTGATGCTTCACCGCATCCTCGGCGGTGAACACGATCTGACCCACGGCCGCGCCCGGCGACGCCGGCAATCCCGTTGCCAGCACCTCAATTTTCTCGCCCTTTTCCACCAGCCGCGGAACCAGGAAGTCGTAAAGCTGATTCGGCTCCACGCGGAAGATGGCCTCTTCCTGGGTGATCAGACCTTCGCGCACCATGTCGATCGCCACCCGCACCGCGGCCAAGCCCGTGCGCTTGCCGTTGCGCGTCTGCAGCATGTAGAGCTTCCCGTCCTGAATCGTGAACTCGAAGTCCTGCATGTCGCGATAGTGCTTTTCCATCTTCCACGTAATCGTCTTCAGATGGTCGTATACCTGCGGCATGGCCTTCTCGAGCTCGCTGATGGGCATGGGCGTGCGCACGCCGCTGACCACATCTTCGCCCTGCGCATTCATAAGGTATTCGCCGAAAAAGGTGTGCTCGCCGGTCGCCGGGTTGCGCGTGAAGCCCACGCCCGTCCCCGAGTTCTCGCCCAGATTGCCAAAGACCATAGCCTGCACGTTCACCGCCGTGCCCAGCCAGTCATCGATATGGTTGATGCGCCGGTAGGTCTTCGCCCGGTCGTTATTCCAGCTCCGGAACACGGCATCGCGCGCGGCCACAAGCTGCTCCATCGGGTTCTGCGGAAAATCCTTGCCCGTCTCCTTCTTCACCAGCTTTTTGTATTCCGCAATGATGTCTTTCAGCGCCTCCGGCGTCAGCTCGTAGTCGAACTTCACCTTCTCGCGGTGCTTCACGCCGTCGAAAATGTGCTCGAACTTCTTCTTGGGAATATCGAGGACCACGTCGCCGAACATCTGGATCAGCCGCCGGTACGAGTCATACGCAAACCGCGGATTCTGGCTCCGCTTCGCGAGCGCTTCCACCGCCTTGTCGTTCAGGCCCAGGTTCAGGATCGTGTCCATCATCCCCGGCATGGAAAACTTCGCGCCTGAGCGCACGCTGACCAGCAGCGGATTGTCCCCCGCGCCCAGCTTCTGCCCCTGCATCTCTTCCAGGCGCTTCAGCGCCTCGCGCATTTCCTTGTCGATCCTCGAATTCAGCTTTCCGCGCATGTACTCGCGGCAGGCCTCGGTCTGGATCGTGAATCCCGGAGGCACCGGCAACCCGGCATTGGTCATCTCCGCCAGGCCGGCTCCCTTGCCGCCCAGCACGTCCTTCATCTTTCCGTTGCCGTCCGCCTGGCCGCCGCCAAAAAAGTACACATACTTGGTTGAAGTCGAAGTTTCACCTGCCGCCTCGGCAGACGTCTGTTCCAGCACGCCCTGGGTCATTTCAAAAAGCCTCCGTGTGTTGGTTTCCTCGAACGGCGGTCCACTGGACAGGTTAACGGAACGATGCTCAACGCGCCAATTTGCCCGACGGGGAGTTGGATACGTCTGAGCGCGCGTCACCCGCGTTTGGGAGGGCGCCGAAAAGCGATTTCAAGTCGGCAATAGTATTACCGTTTCAAGTATACGATTGCCTGTGCATTTCATCACAGCCGATACAGGAAGCGCTTGAACCGTGACACTGCGAGAAAACGTCCTTCTCCCAGGTCTCTCGTCCGGCGCGAAGTCACGCCGTCGTCAAGCCACCGGCGATCTATCGTTCCCGTCGCGCCCGCACTGCCGCGGCTAGTTCCTTTAGCAGCTCGTGGGTTTCCTTCCAGTCGATGCAGCCGTCGGTGATGCTCTGCCCGTATCGCAGCGGCTGGCCGGGCATCAGCTTCTGCGCTCCGGCAACCAAGTTGCTCTCCATCATGACGCCGATGATCCTGCGGTCGCCGGCGGCGATCTGGGCGGCAACGTCGCGGCACACCATTGCTTGCCGGCGGTAGTCCTTGCCGCTGTTGGCGTGGCTGAAGTCGATCATGATGCGCGGCTGCACTCCTGCGGCCTGCATGCGCGCGGCGGTGTCGGCGACGCAGTCGGCGGTGTAGTTCACTGTCTTGCGGCCGCCGCGGAGGATGATGTGGCAATTGGGATTGCCGGTGGTCACGAAGATCGCCGTCTGCCCATGCTTGGTATGGCCGAGGAAGGTGTGCGAATGGGCCGCGGAGAGCACCGCATCAATGGCCACCTGCACGTCCCCGGAAGTTCCGTTTTTGAAGCCTACGGGGCAGGAGACGCCGGAAACAAGCTGACGGTGAACCTGACTCTCCGTGGTGCGCGCGCCGATGGCGCCCCAGGCCACCAGCCCGGCAATGTACTGCGGCGAAATCATATCCAGGAATTCGGTTCCCGTGGGCACACCCATCTCGGCGAGGTCGAGCAGCAGGTGCCGCGCCAGGCGCAAACCGTCGTTAATCTTGTAGGACTGGTCGAGGTGCGGATCGTTGATGAGCCCTTTCCAGCCGATGGTGGTGCGCGGTTTTTCGAAGTAGACGCGCATGACGATGCGCAGGTCGGCGGAGAGATCGGCGATGGCCTTCTGGAGGAGGGCGCCATATTCGCGGGCGGCCTGGGTGTCGTGAATGGAGCAGGGACCGGCGAGCACGAGGAGGCGGGAATCGCGGCCGGAGAGAATGGCGGCGATATCGCTGCGCGCGGTGAAGATGGTTTCGGAAGCGGCTTCCGTGACCGGCGCTTCTTCTTCAAGGAAGACGGGGGGAAGCACAACCTTGGTCCATTGAATGCGGATGTCTTCAGTGGGATGGAACATGGCTCTTTCTTTTGCGGCCTGGTTAAAATGCCAACCGCGCGGGGAGCCGCGTTCCACCCCGCGGCACCGCCGGCTTTGTGAACTTAACCGGCCGCGGAGCTAGCGCCGAGCCAGCGGACGCTGCTGGCCGAGGTTACCCTTTTTCTTAGCCGCTCTTCGCGCGGCGATAGCGTGCATCTCTTTGCCGATGCTGGAGTGATTGATCCAGACCTGAATGGCGAGGCTGATGAAGTTGCCCACTACCCAGTAAAGCGCGAGTCCCGAGGGGAAGTGGAGCATGAAGAAGCCGAACATCACGGGCATGACAAAGGCCATCATGCGCCGCTGCGAGGCATCCATGCCCGGCGAAGGCGAAATGTACTGCACCAGGAACATAGTGAGGATGATCAGGATGGGAAGCACATACAAAGGATCGGGAGCGGAGAGATCCGGCAGCCAGAACCAGTGCGCCTGGCGCAGCTCGATGGCGTTTTCCAGCACTTCGTAAATGGCATAGAGCAGCGGCATCTGGATGAGCATGGGCAGGCAGCCGCCGTACATGCTGACGCCTTCAGACTTGTAGAGGTGCATCATCTCGGTGTTCATTTCGGCCTTCTTGGGGTCGTTGAACTTGAGATTTGCGTATTTGCGCTTAAGGGCGTCGACCTTGGGCTGGATGCGCATCATCTTCAGCGATGATTTGGTCATGATGATGCGCGTGGGAAGCGTAAGCAGATTGAGCAGAATGCCGACGATGACAATCGCCCAACCCCAGTTGTCGGCACCCGGCCCCAGAGTCTGGCGCAGCCAGCGCACGGCGAGATAGAGCGGCTTGGCGATGATGGTGAACCAGCCGAACTGGATCAAGGGCGCCAGCGATGGTCCGTTGGGCTTGCCGTCCGGGCCCATGGCGTGAATGGAAGCCAGTACCTGGGTGTCTTTGGGACCTGCAAAGAGACGCAGATGATCCACTCCCGTAATTGAGCCCATGGCCAGGCCGATGACGTCGGCCTGCTTGGTTTTGCCGTTGGTCTCGCTGGGATTGGTGGGCAGATTCACGGCGTGGTGCAGGGTGACCACGGTCGCGTTTTCAGGATCGTCGGGCAGGAAAGCGGCCGTGAAATACAGGTCGGTCACCGCGGCATACTGATAGGGCTCGGTAAGGGTTGCGCCGCCGCTCACCTTCGAGGCTTTGATGGAATCGGGCCTGCCGTCAATTGCCCAGGCGAACTTCGCCGCTGCTGACGCGAAGGTCATGGTGCGGGCCAGCGACGAGCGCACGAATTCATCCATGTCGCCCAATCCCGCCGGCCAGGAAATCAGCGCCCGCACCGGGGAGCCGTCCTGGGTCACTTCGGCATCGACTGAGATCACATAGCTTGAATTGAAGCGAATCGTCTTTACTGCTTCCACACCGTTGGCCGCGTAGCGGAAGGTGATGGACGCGGGGGCAATGTAGGTGCCGTTGGCGGTACGCTGGCCGCCGGAAACACTCACCTGGTAGAGCGCCTGGTTCAATTCTTTGCTCAGGCCATCGTCATAGGTCAGGAACGTGAGTGGATCGCCGAACTGCGCGGCCATCTGCGGCTGCACCATGTCCAACGGCTTGCCGCTATCGTTGTTGTATTTCTTCAGATACCAGTGTTCGATGACGCCGCCGCGATTCGACAGGACGATCTTGTACAGCTCGTTTTCAACGGTGGTCGCCGATTGCTGCGCAGCGCTGATTGCAGGCGGCGCAGCCTTGACAGCTCTTCGCCCGGCAGCAGAGACGGCTGCGCCCGGCTGCAATGGCGCCGCCGGGGGCGCGCTTTGCGCCTGCTGCTGCGTGTGGCCTTGCGTTGCAGGGCTAGGCTCCGGCGGCTTGGGCTTGCTGAAGAAGTACTGGTAGCCAAGGAAAAGCAGCACCGCCAGCAGCATGAAAGCCATGGTCGAGCGCATGTCGCCGCCGCTGCCGCCGCCGGGTCCCTGCGATTGAAGATTGGGATTATGAATTTCGGGCAAAGGGTGCTTCCTGTCGATTAAGAGGCTGGCCTCGAGAGCCGCTCTTGTTTCTATGGTAACGGTTTGTGAGCAAAAGGTCTCGGGTGAGAAACCGGGGGAACGGGATCAAGACCTCCGCGCGCGAACGGGTGGCAGCGCAGGACCCTCCAAAGCGCGAGTCCCGAGCCGCGCACCGGGCCGTGATTGGCAATCGCTACGGCCGCATATTCCGAGCATGTGGGAAGAAAGCGGCAGCCACCGGGAATGACAGCATGCAGCGCCGGGGAAAGCCAGCGGCGGTAAAAGGCAAGTGCAGCCAGCAAGAGACGCGTCATTTTGCGTTCCGCCTTGCCGCGACCGCCATGCGCGCCGCGTCGGCGTTTGCCTGTTCAAGAATACGTACGATCTCCGTTTCGAGTTTCGCGAAATCCAGGGAGATGACGCTGCGCCGGGGATGAAAAATCATATCGCAGCCGGGCGGAAACATTTCGATATGGCGCCGCAGAGCTTCTCTCATCCGTCGCTTGATGCGATTGCGCTCGTGAGCCTTACCCAGCACCTTGCCTACGGTGAGGCCCACGCGGGTGCCGGCGATAGCACCTTCCGGCTGTGGCGCGAGCACCCAGTTCATGGACGCCGAATGTCGCTTGCGTCCCGCTTCATATGCGCGCAGATAGTCGCGATGCTTGCGCAGGCGCATCCCGGACAACGACTGGCGGGGCGCAGGCTGAAGGGAAGCCTTCATGGGAATTGCGGATGAAAGGTTGGTGGAAATCAAGTCCCGCATTGCCAATGCGATGGGGTCTGCCGCTTCAGTCGCGATAGCCGGCGCTGACGGATACCCGCTTGCGGCCCGACGCACGCCGACGGCTCAACACGGCTGCGCCGGCCTTGGTCTTCATCCGCGCCCGGAAGCCGTGGGTCTTTACGCGGCGGCGGCGATTGGGTTGAAATGTGCGCTTGGGCATCGAATTGCGCTCCTGTTTCCTAAGTCAAATCTGAGCCTTATCGGCAAAGTTCAAGTGTATCGCATAACGCATTACGAATCCAGCGCCGGTGCTTCGTCTCGCGCGCAAAAAAACCCGCGCGCGCTCAAGGCAACCTCGCGCCCAAAGCACGTCTCATAGCTAGAGATACGTAAAACTCCTCGCGCCTCCGCAAGGTCACGGGAATGCGATTAGATCAGTTTCACCATCCATGGTGCAAGTAGCCGGCACGTCCCAAAAGTTATGTGAAAGGGAGGTTGCAATGGCTGCGAGATGTGCTAACATCGGGACCGATTAAGAAATCATTCTGACGTTCCAACGTCCAGGCATTTTATTCGCGGCCCCACTGTAAGTAATCAGGGCAGACCAGCGGCAACAGACAGTCGGCTAATGAGTTGAAGGCGCACAAGCTGTATTTTGGCGCCGTCGGTGATCTATTGCCTGAAGACCGCGCATGAACCAGACGAAGACGGACGTCGCAGTTAGGATTGGGTAAGATGACATTCGCAACGACTCAGGCAGCGCCGCCAAATCCATGGCTGCAGATTTTGGCTGCTCTGGAAAAAAAAGTCATCCGGCAGTCATTTGAGACCTGGCTGAAACCTACGCGGTACAGCCACACGGCGGGACGCACGCTGTATGTGCGCGTGCCGTCGCCGGAATTCCAGCACATCGGCGATAAGTACGGAGATCTTATTCAGGAAGCGATCGATCTTCAAGCGCTTGAATTGGACGATGTGAGCTTTGTGACCGCCGACGAGGATCCGTCCATCCCTCCGCACCGCAAAGACGGAGGCTTTCCCCCCGTGCCGGCGCACGCCGCTACCGCACCCCATGCTCCCCTGCCCGCTCGTATTCCCGAGCAGGCGCGCTTCGACTGGTCCACGGCGGCGCAGCTCAATCCCCGGTACACCTTTGACGGTTTTGTGATGGGCAGCGGCAACCAGTTTGCGCGCGCCGCAGCGCTGGCCGTGGCCGAACGGCCTTCACGCGCCTACAATCCGCTCTTCCTCTACGGGGGAGTAGGCATGGGCAAGACGCACCTCATGCAGGCCATCGGGCACGAGGTGAAACGCCGCCAGCCGATGTCGAGCATCTGCTACGTTTCCGCGGAGAAGTTCCTCAACGAGCTGACTTCCTCACTGCGCAATGACCGCATGACCAGCTTCCGCGACCGCTTCCGCACCGTGGACGTGCTGCTGGTTGACGACATTCAGTTCATCGCGCAGAAAGAGCGCACGCAGGAAGAGTTCTTTCACACCTTCAATGCGCTGCACGAAAACATGAAGCAGATCGTGATTGCGTCAGACCGGCCGCCCAAAGAGCTGGCCGAGATCGAAGATCGGCTGCGCTCGCGATTCGAGTGGGGTCTGATTGCGGACATTCAACCGCCGGACCTGGAGACCAAAGTCGCCATCCTTCAGAAGAAGGCGGAAAGCGAGCAGGTGCATCTGCCCATCGATGTGGCGCTGTTCGTGGCTTCCAACGTGCGCACCAACATCCGCGAGCTGGAAGGCGCGCTGACGCGGCTGGTGGCCTGGTGCCAGAGCTACAAGATGGAAATCACGCTGTCTTCGGCGCAGCAGTGCCTCAAGCAGTTCATCGATATGCAGGTGCGCAAAATCACCATCGAAGCGATTCAGCGCGCGGTGGCCGAGCAGTTCGGCATGCGGGTGAGCGACCTGAAGCAGAAGAACAACTCGCGCAATGTGGTGGTGCCGCGGCAAATCGCCATGTACCTGGCCAAGCAGATGACCGAAGCCAGCCTGCCGGAAATCGGCCGGCAGTTCGGCAACAAGCACCACACCACGGTGATGCATTCCATTGCCAAAATCGACGAGCAGCGGCGAGCGGATAAAGACCTGCATCGCACGCTGAACAAGCTGCAGGACCAGTTGAACGGCTGAACGAAGCGCCGCTCGAGATGCTGAAGGCCGCGCCGGACGCGGCCTTTCGCATGCAGATCCTATTTTTTCGCGCCGTTGCCCTGGGTTGCAACCGCGGTTCCGTTGGCCGCGGCGGTCTTTCCCGCAGACTGCTTCTGCGCGATCACGTGCTCGGCGATCAGCTCGGTCTGAAAACGGTTCACGGCATCGGAATCCACAAAGACAGACTGCGTGTTGTTCTGCGCCTTGTAACCGTGTCCCGGACTCACCGGCCCCGCCGGAGCTCCGGGGTCGACCTGCCAGGTTCCGTTGGCGAAGGTGCCTTCGCCGGCCGTCGACCAGTTGGTTGATCCTTCGGCGCCGACTTTGCCGTCGGCCACGAATCCCTTGGTGTGGCTGATTTGCCCGGTTTCGGATTGACCGATGACAAAGTGGGTGTTGTAAGCCGCGAGGTTGTGTTGCTGGTCGGCTTTCAGCAGCGCGGCTTCGTGGACTCCGCCGGCCTGGCTTTTATCCAGTGTGATCAGCATGGTCACGCCCGGATCGAGCGCCTTGGCCATGAGAATGTCGTTCAGCTCCTGGTCGTCGAAGCCGAACATGTTCACGTAGAGAGAGACGCTGGCGCGCGAGAGCACGTACTTGAGAATCTCGTGCACGTTGTCGCGCCCCACGTAGAAGAGGTGAAAATCCTTGCTTGCATTGTTGGAGTAGACGCCTTCGCGCGTGAATTGCTGCAGGTCAGTCAGGTCAAAGTCCTGCAGGCTTTGTGCCTTGTCGTTTGAGGCGTTGACAAGGGCAGTATTCTTTACCCGCCCGTTCGCCGAGCCGATGGCTTGCATGGGAAACCTCCTCTGTCCGCGTACGGAAATGCATTGCCTATTCCCTGGAAAGGAAGCCTCTGGAAATGAAGGGGGATACCGGTTGCATCATACGCTGATGCGGGCATGAGCACAACGGATTTGTGAGGAGGGTTTGGCGAAGGGGGCAAGCGCCGCTTCACCGCGGGCATTTGCGGGGGCGCGAAATGTCATCGAGGATCGCAATTGTGAGAGGAACGCAATTGCGATCCGTGTGGCGGCGGCCAGGTCCGCGGTGGCGACCTCGATTCGCGGCAGGGCTCCGCGGGTCCCGGCCGGCGCTCAGTGTGCGTTTCCGCTGATCGTCTTCCATCCCTGGAAGTGCTGCTGCACGCTGAGGTAGTGGAGGATGTCTTCGCGCGAGAGCATTCCTACAATGCCGCCGTTGTCCACCACGGGAAGCTGGTTCACCCCGCCGCGGCCCATCTTTTCCAGCGCCGACCACAGAATCGCATCGGGCCGGGTGGTGTCAGCAGCGCGCAGCGGCGTCATCACCTGGCTGGCCATCGTATAGGGCCACATTTCGCGGCTGATGCTGCTTACCGCCGACAGTGTGACCACGCCAACGGTGCCGTCGGGCGCAGTGAGCACCACAGCATGGGCGTTGGACTGCACCAGGTAGTGTTCGACAAGCTCGTGCAACGAGATGTCTCCGGCGATATGAGGAAAGTCGCGCTGCATGGCGTCTGCCACCTTGTGATCGCCGAGCATGCTTTTGATGGACTCCTGCTGCAACTGGCTTCCGGCCGCGCTTTCCAGGAACCATCCAATCACCACGATCCAGATTCCGCCCACGATGTCTCCGGTAACCGCCTGCCAGATGCCGAGAAAGATGAGCAGGAAGCCGAAGAAGCGTCCGGAGATGCCGGCGGCGACGGTGGCGCGGTGATAGTTGTGAGTGGCTTTCCAAACCGCCGCGCGCAGCACGCGTCCGCCGTCCAGGGGGAAGCCGGGAATGAGGTTGAACAAGGCCAGGATCAGGTTCATCAGCGCCAGGTATTCCAGCAGCGCATACATCAGTTCCTGTCCGGCAAAGGCGGGCTCGATTTCCCAGCAGAGAGCGCCAATGGCGAGACTGGTGACCGGGCCGGCGATGGCAATCCAGAATTCTGAAGAGGCGCTGGGGGGCTCGGTGGCGATCTGCGAGACGCCTCCGAAGAGAAACAGAGTAATGCGCGGCACGGGAATGCCGTAACGTTTGGCGACCAGGGAGTGCGCCAGTTCGTGCACCAGCACGCTGACAAAGAGCAACAGCGCGGTTGCGAATCCAATTCCCCAGTACGCGCTATCTGTCCATCCCGGGAACTGCACAGGGTAATAACTGGCCGCCAGCATCCAGGTCAGCAGGGCTACGATGAAAAACCACGAGTAGTCGAGATCGATGGAAATCCCGAAGAGACGCCCGATGGGAATGCCGTGCCGCGACATAACTCTCCTCTTGAGATGATTAGCGATCTAGGCCCCTGGCCCTTTCCGGCGGCGAGAACGATCCCTTGCCGCCTGTATCATACGCTCAACACCGGGCACGGAGACTCGCGGATGATGGTGTAGAGATTCGACCAGATGCGCGAAACTGTTGCCCGCGCATGACCGCGGCCCACCACCACCAGGTCCGCTGCCACTTCCAACGCGGTTTGCCTCACCGCCTCGTTCACTTCCGCATCGCTGATGCGCACCTGTTGGGCCGCCATGCCTTCACCCGTTTCCCCCATTACCTTTTCAAACGCCTCCTCGACGCCGAGGGCCGTTTTCTGGTGTTCGCTTTCCTCATCTGAAGAACGCACGTGCAAAAGGCAAACCTGCGCGCCGAAGGCTTTGGCCAGCGCGCCCGCCATGCGCAGGGCCTTCTCCGACTCTGCTTCCATGCGCACCGCGCAGAGAATGGTTTTGAAGCTGTCCGGAGACCGCGGTCTCTCGCCGGGCTCGTGAGGACTGGTATAGACCGGGCACTCGACGTCGTGCAGCACTTTGGGGGTCAGCGACCCCAGCAGCATGCGGCGGAAGGCGCCCATGCCCTGCGTGGCCATCATCACCAGTCCGGCCTGCGACTGTTTTGCCGCCCACTCGATGGCCAGGGCCGCATCGCCGTCTTCCACAACGGCTTTTGCCTCTACGCCGAGTTGTGTAAAGCGCCGGCGCACGAACTCCTCCAGTTGCTGCTGGCGCAGGTCGCGCAATTGCTTGAGTGCGGGAATATACGGCACCGCGCCCGGCTCGGGACCAAAGGGCGCATCGACGCGGGGGGCAAGGTTGTATTGCGGCACGATGTCAAAGGCATGGAGCACGATCACCGGAGCCTGAAAACGCCGCGCCCAGGCGATCACATCCGCAACCATGGCTTCAGAAGCGGCGGAAAAATCGACCGGAAACACTATCCTATCGAAAGGCACCATGAGCAATTCTCCATCGCGCTCTGCCTGCGCTTCCCTCTCCAGTGAGTTAGATGCATTACGTTTGGGTATTTTCAACGTCTCATCAACATGGGATTTCTGCGGCTTCCCTGCGCAACCCCCGGTTCGATTTCACCGGGCCGGCAAGGCCTTTTGATTTCCGCGCAGCACCGCGCAGAGCAGGCCGCTTCACTTTCCTGGAGATTTTTGCCATGCCGCAGCATCTACTAATGTAGGAGCGCGGGAGCTGGTGAAGATGGCCCCGAGGAGCGAGCCAGGCCAGGAAATGAGGCGGAAGATCAGCAGCGGTGCGACGCGTTCAAGAGTTGAATAGACCAAAACCGGGATAAAGAAGAAACAGGTCAATGTCCACAGGGAAACTAAAAATACAAACCAGGATCAGCCGCCCACAGAGACCTGCGTTCATTCCAAAACCAAATATGAATCTTGTGCGCGACGTCAGCGCCCTCATCGAGTCGCCGGTTATTGCCACCAACGGGGAAACCGGCAAGGTTCGCGATTTTCTTTTTGATGACCAGTCATGGCAGATCTGCAGCGTGGTGATCGACGCCGGGAGCTGGCTCCGCCGCCGCGATGTGGTATTGCCGATCTCGTTTTTTGAGTTTCCGGATTGGGCGAGCAAGAGCCTTCGCGTCAACCTCACCAGGGCGCAGGTTCGCAGCGGGCCCGACATCGATTCGGAGAAACCGGTGTGGCGCCAGCAGGGGCTGGCGATGCGCGAGTATTTCGGAGCGCTCGCCTGCTGGGTGGATGCAGAATTCGGATTGTCTTCCTTTCCCACCGGCCTCAAATTCCCCTCCCCTCCCGGCGAGAATCCGCACCTGCGCAGCGTTCAACACCTGGCGGGATACCGCGTCCGCGCCACCGACGGGTACATGGGGCACGTCGCCGGATTTCTCATGGACGATGCAAGCTGGCGGCTTGGCTACCTTGAAGTGCGGGTCTCCCGCCAGTTGCATCGCCCCCTGGTTGCAGTCCCATCTTCCTGGGTTGACCGGATCTCCTGGGCGGAGTTTCGCATGTACCTGCGACATCGGCGCCCGGCGGTCTAGCCACGGTGCCCGATTTCCGCCTGTCAAATTGCGGCGCAAGTGTCTCTGTGCGGACTTCTTCCCGGCCGCGTCTTTGCGCCAACGCGCATAAGCGCATCTAACCGCAAGGGCGCGGTGTATGCTCGCGCCGTTTGCTATGCGATTGCCAACCCGATTGAACCAGTGCCGTTTCGGGCTCTTTCCGCTCCTCGTTCTGCTGCTCCTTGGTTGCGGACCTGCATGTTTTGCCCAGGCGAAGCCCGCTTCCCAGCCTGCAAATATGAGCAATCCGGCATGGAATCCGACCATGCCCGAGTCTCAGCCTCCGCTTAACGTGGATAGCGACCCCATACCCTCGCCGGATATCACTGCGACCAGCCCCGCGGCGGCCATCAAAAAGGGCCGTAACGGCATGTACACCTACCGCACCAACGTGGATGAGGTCTTATTGGACTGTGCGGTAATCGACGACAAAGGCCGCATTGTGAACGACCTGACGCAGAAGGATTTCCGGGTCTGGGAAAATGGCGTGCCTCAGACCATTAACTCCGTCGAGCATGAAGATGCGCCGGTTTCCATGGGCATCCTGGTGGATAATTCCGGTTCCATGCGCGATAAGCGCGCGGCTGTGAATGCCGCGGCTTACCAGTTCCTGCTTGATTCAAACCGGAAAGACGAATCCTTTGTCGTAAATTTCTCCGGGCGCGCCTATCTGGATCAGGGATTCACCACCAGTCTCACTGCCCTTGACCGGGGACTGTCGCGCTTCGACTCGAAGGGCTATACGGCGCTTTACGACGCGGTGGCGGCCTCCGCCGATGAACTCAGCCGTTATGGCAAGCACCGCAACAAGGTGCTTCTGATCATTACTGACGGGGCCGATGACGCCTCGCACCTGACGCTGCAGGAAGCCGTTCGCCGCGTGCAGAATCTGGGCGGGCCGGTGGTTTACGCCATCGGGCTCACTTATGAGGACAACCGGCAGGATGCCGAGCAGGCAAAAAGCGCGCTCGAGGCGCTCGCCAGCGAAACCGGCGGCGTGGCCTATTTCCCGAAGTCGCTAGAGGACGTGGGCGCCATCGCTACCCAGGTGGCCCAGGATATCCGCGAACAGTATGTCATCGACTACCACTCCAGCGATCCGTTCAGCTACGGCGGTTTTCGGACGGTCCGCGTCGAGGTCAGCGCGCCACACCATGGGCCGCTCTCTGTGCGCGCGCCGCGCGGCTATTATGCCAATCCTGAAAAGCCGGGCATGGAACAAGCCGCGTCCAAATAAGGCGCCTGGAGTTTCCATGACCGGGTCAGCCTGAGAAACTGTTAGAGAGCGTCGACGCGAGCTACAAATCAGGGCCGGGAGATCAGCGGAACAAGATGGGCTGGTCGAAGACGACGGGCTGCAAGGCTGCGATAGCCGCGGCGCCCAGCGAGAGCCGCATCTAATTTTTGGGACCCTGGTTTGAAGTCACGTAAAGGAAAGGAAAGACTATGCCCGTTCCGGTCCAGAACCGCACGCGGAAGCTGCCATACATTTTGATTGCCGCGGTCATTCTCGTCCTCATCATTGGTGGACTTCTTCGTACCGGGGTGCTGCACGTGAACGGTTTCAGCGGTACCGCGCAACACGTCACGGTGCAGGTGGCAAAGAACAATTCTCCCCTGGCTCTGGGGAATTTTGCCAACGGCTTCTCCTCGGTGATCGACCCCGACCTGCCTAAGGTTGTGAACATCTCCTCGACCAAGGTTGTGCAGCAGCCGTCCATGCCCAGCTTCTTTTCTGACCCGTTCTTCCGTCAGTTCTTCGGCAACCAGCCGGAACAGCAGCAGCCGCAAACGCAGCGGGAGTACAGCCTCGGTTCGGGGGTCATCATCAACAGCGACGGCTACATCCTCACCAATAATCACGTTGTCGCGGGCGCTTCCGACGTGGAAGTCTTCACCCAGAACCGCCACGAGTACCGCGCCAGAATCATCGGCACCGACCAGCGTACGGACATCGCCGTGCTCAAGATCGATGCCTCGGGGCTGCCCGCATTTACGCTGGGCGATTCGTCCCTGCTCAAGGTGGGAGACGTGGTCTTCGCCATCGGCGACCCCTTCGGCATCGGTGAAACGGCCACCATGGGCATCGTAAGCGCGACGGGGCGCGCGCTGGGCGGGGCGATCGAGCACTATGAGAACTTCATCCAGACCGACGCGGCGATCAATCCGGGCAATTCCGGGGGAGCCATGATCGATCTGCGCGGCGACCTGGTGGGCATCAACACCGCGATCATCTCTGGCGGCGGAGGCGGCAATGAAGGCATCGGCTTCGCGATCCCCATCAACATGGCGCGGCACGTAATGGAGCAGATCGTCGCCCACGGCAAGGTGATCCGTGGATATCTTGGAGTCAGCATTCAGAACGTCACTCCGGATATGGCCAGAGCTTTCGGTCTCAGCCAGGGCGGAGGCGCGCTGGTGGCCAGCGTCAGCCCAGGGGGCCCTGCCAACAAGGCAGGTGTCCAGCGTGGCGACATCATTCTGGGCCTCAACGGCAAGGGCGTCACCGACGCCAGCGATCTTAGTCTGCGCGTCTCGGAGATGACGCCGGGAGAAACGGCCCGCCTGAGCGTCTATCGCAACGGGCACACCCAGCAGATCGGAGTGAAGCTCGGCGTCTTCCCGCAGAACGGTCAAATGGCCGTGGGCGGCCAAGGCTCCGGCGCCGCTTTGCCCGGTCTTTCGGTGCAGGACCTCAACAGCGGCCTGGCGCAGCAACTCGGCCTGCCGCCGGGCACAAAGGGCGTGGTCGTGACCTCGGTAGATCCCAGCAGCGCCGCGGCCATCGCCGGTGTCCAGCATGGCGATGTGATCCTGCAAGTCGATCATATGACTGTGGACAATGTGCAGGAATACAACAAGGCGATCGCCGGCAAATCCAATCAGCCGGTCTTGCTGTTGATCAGCCGCGGAGGCGAAACCTCGTACATCGTGGTCCAGCCGCAGGGGTAATGCGCCATCAGCGATTACCATCTCCCGTCAGCACGGCATTGGCATCGGCCAAGGCGACTCCGCGCAGCAGAAATATCTTGCTGCGCGAGAGCTCTCCTGCAGTAAGCGCCACGCTGCTTCTGGCTATCGAGAAGGTCTCCGCGAGAAAGTTGATAAGCGCCTGGTTGGCGCGTCCTTCCAGCGCCGGCGCGCGGACCGCAATCTTCAATTGCGCACCTGCTCCATCGCCGTAAATGCCAAGGATCGCGGTACGCTTGGCGCCGGGCTGGGCGCGCACCGCCAGCGTAACCCCGTCGCCGGTCGCGCGCAACATCAGGCCGTCTCCGCATCCGTCTCGGACCCGGCTTTTTGCTGTCGGCCGGCGCGCGAACCAAACAGCGCCGTGCCGATGCGGATGCGAGTTGCGCCTTCGGCAATGGCCAGCGCGAAATCTCCGCTCATGCCCATGGAGAGAACATCGAATGCCAGCCGGGGATGCGCCGCGGCCCAGCGCTCGCGCAATTGCCGCAGGCTGCGAAAACAGCCTCGTGTCACTTCGTCCTCAACGCCGAACGGCGCGATCGTCATCAGGCCGCGCATCTCCAGATGCTCGAGTTCCGCAAGACGGTCGAGCAATTGCGCGGTCTCCGCCGCGGCCGGATCGAGGCCAGTCTTCGTCTCTTCGGCGCTGAGCTTCACTTCGACCAGCACCGGCAGCCGTTTGCCAAGCTTGCCGGCAGCATCATTGAGCCGCTCGGCCAAGCGCAGCGAGTCGAGCGAATCGACGCCGTCGAAGAGTTCGGCGGCCCGCGCCGCCTTGTTGCCCTGCAAATGACCGATCAGGTGCATGCGAATGGAGTTTCGTGCGCGACCGCGCAGCCCGGCAATCTCCGGCGCTTTGGCGGCAAATTCCTGCACCCGATTTTCACCGAAGAGCGTCATGCCCATTTCCGCGGCTGCAGCAATGGCAGCCGCGGGATGCATCTTCGAGACGGCCATCAGCTCAACCCCGGCACGTGAACGTCCGGCAGCGCGGCAGGCGGCGGCAACGGCCGCTTCAACTCTTTCTAGATGTTCCCTCAGCCCGCTCATCTGGTTTGCGCGCCGGCCATGCGCGAGCGCGCCATTTCCAGCCGGCCCACAGCCGGAGTATGTTCTGTGGCGCGGGCCAGCCCGAAGCGCGGCATGTTCGCGTAAACAGCCTCGTAAGCCCCTGGCTTCACCACATAAGTCTCATGCCAGATCCCGACCCTTCCGTTGCCGCCGATGCGGCGGTTGAACTCCGCCCACGCGGGCAGGTGTTTGGCATCGCGGGCGTGGGCATAAGCGTGCAGATGCTCGAAGCTGCGCCAGTACTGCACCACGCAGACGCCGCGCCAGTAAAGAAAAAACTCCGCGTGCAGCAATCCCAGTTCCGGGGTGCGCTTCAGCTCGGCAATCATCTGCGGCATAGCCGCGGCCACCCGGAACCAGCCAGGTACGGCGAGCAGCCGGTTGATGCGCATGCCGATGAGAAAAATTACAAATGGCTCTTCGCTCTGCGCCGTGTAGCGGCCCGGAAAAACAGTTGCCATGACGGTGCTCCTCGGGTGGACGATATGGGGCAGCTTCGCACCAGGCCGCCAGCGATGCCCGGACCGCTCCTCGAATGCAGGATGCACGCTCAGCACCCCGCTCAGGATAAGACGCTGCACTCAGGCAGGCTAGCTCTTCTTGCCGCCCAGCCGCGAAACGCTGAACTGCGCCCCGGCAAAAAGAATTAGCCCCGAAATATATGCCCAGAACAACAATCCCACCGAAACGAAAAAGGGCCCGTAAATCGTGCGCAGGTCCAGGTGCGGCAGCACGGCGACGAAGACCAGGCGCGCCCCCAGCCACGCCACCCCCGTAACCATAGCGGTGCGCATCACCGGGCGCCACGGCACCTTGCGATTGGGAAGCAGCCAGTAAATGAAAAAGAAGAATATGATGCAGGCTACGCCGGTGGTCGCAGCCAGCCACAAATAGCTGAGGCTTTGAAAGAGAATGTTCTGGGTGTGGCCGAAGAAAGCGAAGCTCAGCGCACCCTGCACCGCTTCATTGATCAGAATGCTGGCCATGCCCAGCACCGCCATGATCAACGCCAGTCCAAATGCAATGACCTGGTTGTAGATATAGTTGCGGCTTTTGGCCACGCCCCACGCCTGATTCAGCGCCACTTCCAGGGGAAGAAAAATTCCCGTACACGAGATGAGAATCACGACTAGAGAAAAAACCTGCACGCCATGACGCGAAGACAAGGCCGCAGCGGCCTGCATGTTTTTCACCAGCCAGTTGGGGTCCTTGGTGGCCGAAGGCAGAAAGTAGGCCACCATCTGGTTGATGATTCGGATCATGGCGCCATCCGGAGCAGAGTGAAACACCGACTGCGCCAGCGTGTAGAGCAGCACCACGAAAGGAATGAACGAAATAATGGCGTTGGCCGCTACGCTGAAGGCGAAGGTGTGCACTTCGCTGTCAAGCAAATAGTCGATCACCGCTTTGCCTTCGGTTCGCCAGCGATACCACTTGGACCGGGTCGGATGCTCGACTGCATCCACCGTGGAGGCGATCTGGATAGCAGTCCCGAGCCCGCTT
>JASHOY010000307.1 GCA_030038435.1 Acidobacteriaceae bacterium
TCGGCTGGGGATTCGCAGAGCCAATACTTAAGATAATCACAATTGGGCATTCCCACTGCCGCATGTTGTGAAAAAATCGACTCTCTTTGAGCTTGCCCGCGCAAAACGTATCCCATAGGGAGCTGCTGTAATGGCGAAAGGGATACGAGGATGGGGAACGGAAAACGAGGCAGGTACACGCTGGAGTTCAAGCAGGAGGCGGTTCGGCTGGTTGAGTCGGGCCAGGGCATCGCGGCGGCGGCACGGAGTTTGGGCGTGGTGGAGCAGACGCTGTCGAACTGGGTGAGGGCCAAGCGCGAGGGGAAGCTCAAGGAGGTCGGCGGCAAGGCGGGGGTGACGGCCGAGCAGATGGAGATCAGCCGGCTGCGGGCGGAGCTGGCGCGGGTGACGATGGAGCGCGACATCCTGGGAAAAGCGACGGCATACTTTGCAAAGGGCCAGAAGTGAAGTATGCCTTCATAGAACGCCATCGGCACCTCTGGCCGATCTGTGTGCAGTGTCGGGTGCTCAAGGTGAGCGTGTCCGGCTTTCATCAACACCGGGCGCGGCGGCGGCAGATGGCTTCTCGCCGGCACTTGAGCGATGCGGCGCTGTTGGCGCACATCAGCGCGGTGTACGCCGAACACCGCGGCGCCTATGGGTGGCCGCGGATCTGGCGGGAACTGGCCAAGCGCGGCATCCGCGTGGGCAAGCAGCGGGTGCAGCGGCTGATGCAGCAGCACGGCATCCGCGCCCGCGGCAAGCGGCGGTTTCGCGTGATGACGACCGACAGCCGGCACGATCTTCCCATCGCGCCGAACCTGCTGAACCGCAACTTCCGCCCCCAGGCGCCCAACCAGGCGTGGTCGGGCGACATCACGTATATCGCCACCGAGGAAGGCTGGTTGTTTCTCTCGGTGGTCATCGACCTGTTCAGCCGCAAGGTGGTGGGCTGGTCGATGCGTCCCGACATGCACCGCAGCCTGGTCATCGACGCGCTGGAGATGGGCGTGTATCAGCGGCGGCCGGCAAAAGGGAAGCTGATCTTTCACTCCGATCGCGGCAGTCAGTACGCCAGCGAGGATTTCCGTGCAGTGGTTGGCAAGCACGGCATGCAGGCCTCGATGAGCCGCAAGGGCAACTGCTGGGACAACGCGGTGAGCGAGACGCTGTTTGGATCGCTCAAGGTGGAACGGCTGCACGGCGAGCGCTTCCTGAGCATTCGTCAGGCCAAGGATGCCGTGCTGGCCTGGCTGCTGTGGTACAACCGAGGGCGCATGCACTCAACCCTGAACTACCTCAGCCCGGTGGAGTTTGAAAGCCGCTGGGAGAACGGAGACGCGACGGCGGCCGCAAAGCGGCACCAAGCAGGCGGTGGAAATGACGGTGGGTGGAAAGCATGGAAAAACGATGAAGCCGTTTTTCCACCCTTCCCACCCACCTTGGAAATCGATAAAGCCGATTTCCACATTCCCACCGCCACGACCACTACGAGATGAGTTAATCTCTCCAAAACCAGCCCGCTAAGAGATACGCATTCTGAGGGCAAGGCCATCCTGCCCAAGCAACGAGCACGTTATAACCACGAAAGCGAGCCAAATCAGTCGGTGCACCGGGGTTCCTTTGCGATTCACGTTTCTCACCCATGTTAGCGCGTGGTATCGCAATGAGAACGTAGTACGAAAATACTGTTCGTAACCCACGCCCCTTTGTGGCTCACGAGCGCTTCACTCTCCAGCTGACTTTTAGCGAGAGGCCCCCAATCTCACGCCCGCATTCGAGAGCTCTGCATATGACGTGCCTGAAAGGACGTTTCCGACATTCCCGGATGGACTCAGGCGATTGACAGGCGAAGGGAGAGGCTATCGCCGATTGGCTGATTGAAGTGAGTCACGCGGTAGAAGACGTTTGAGTCTTCTATCGCCGTCAGGGGACCGCCCTCAGTCGGAAAGAGATTCAGGTAAAACCGAAACCCACCGAGACGAAACAAACCCATCACGAGGTGCGAATCGTGCGCCTTGGCGATGTAGTTGAAGTGGTCGTCAAAGTTGAATGTCTCGTTCTGCCGGTACGCAATATAGATTCCGCGCCCGTTGGTGAACTCTTCCAGGCCAAATGCGATCCTCACCAATTCGGCGGGAACCGATCCGGGTCCGTGCGAGCCGGGGCCGATGACCAGGTTTCTGCCGAAGCTGAAATTGAGCAGGGTTTTCAGGCACCATCTTTCCAGCTTGTCGCTGTCTATCGTCAGTTGCTTGAATGCCCAATTGATGTACGGCGTCTTTTCCCGTTCGGTTTTGCTGCGGGCAAACTCGCGGATGGAATCGAAGGCGCGACCTGCCTCCGAATCCAGCTCGCTCAACGCAGAGTTGTGGTCCTTGCACAAAATCTTCGCTGTCAGCGCTTCAATGCGGAGCTCTTTAGGCTCGTTCAGGCACCAGTCCAGACCCTTGACGACGATCGATTGGTCGGGGAACACACACTGGGAGACGATATGCTCGCGACTGATGCCGCCTCCGCAGTTACCGAGGGAGCCAGCCCAACAGTCGTCGATACCGCCCTTCGTTCCCTCCATGGCGAAGCTATTATGACATTCCCCGGAT
>JASHOY010000308.1 GCA_030038435.1 Acidobacteriaceae bacterium
AACGCACAATCGCTCAAGCCGGAATGCGAGATGCCCGACCTGACCCAGTTTTCCGCTGTGCAACTTACCGATCTTGTCGCCTACCTGCGCCAGCTCAAGTGAATTCCCTGACGCGGATACCATCCCAGCGGCGACGCTACACTCTGCGCTGCGCAGGCCTAAATTCATTCCTTCGCCGATTCCGGAGCCTTCCAGCCCGAATAGGCCTCTTTCAATGAATGCCGACGGGTTCCCGCAAAGATGGCGGTGCGCAAAGTTAACTCCTTAGCGCACCTCGATTGACTTTCTGCCCCCTACACTTTTATCTACCACCCACCATGCGCCTTCCCGGTGAACCATTGCGGCTTGCCCGTCAATCCATACTCCTCGCGACCCTTCTGTCGCCGGCACCAGCACCTTCGCTTTCATCCCGTTCGGCAGCGTCAATAACAAGGTAAACTTCTGCGTCATTTTCCAGGAGACGCGAATGGTTCCTCTTGGGGTGGGAACGGTTCCGCTTGCGAACCGAAGGCCACCGGGATGTGGTTGAATCTCGGCTTCGCTCCATCCCGGCCTGCGCACCTCCACTCCCAGTACAAAGCGCGGCAGCAGGTTTGCCGGAGCCGCACCCCACGCGTGCGTCCAATCCAGGTTTGGTTTGTAGCGCGCATCCCAGGCCTCCCAGGTGATTGTGGCTCCGCTGTCGACCATATGCCTCCAGCTACGGTCGCCGGGCGCAATCATTTCATCTATGGCTGCCTTCGACTCTCCGTTTTCAAACAGCCCTTCCAGTAGGTATTGGGCCGCGTAGGGCGAGCACCGCATGCCTTGCTGTGCAAGCCATTCCGCCACGTGGGCACGCTCGTCCTCCGGGACCAGTCCAAAAGCCAAGGGAAACAGGTTTGCGTGGATCGAAGAGTGATCGGTTCCTATGCCGTCCCGGTATAATCCTGTCTTTTCATCGAATAGAACTTTTTGAAAAGAGACCAGAGTGGTGCGCTCGCGTTGAGCATAGACCTCTGCGTCGCGCTGCTTGCCCAGAGCCAGGGCAAGCTGACGCATATCTTCCACGGCTCGCAGATGGAACGCATTCACGACCGTATTCACCGGGGTAAACACGTATCCATCGCGCTCACCGGGAGGCCAGTCTACTACATCATGGCTGCCCATCTGCTCCGGCGTGCTGTGGATCAGACCGTCCGGGCCGGCCCGGTTTTCCAGCGTTTTGGTCTTCAGATAATCGTAGTGCTGCGCCAGCCATTCCTTATCGCCGGTTTGCATCCAGTCCGCATAAGCCATGAACACCATGTGAGGTGCCCACTCGGTTGGCCACGTGGGATATTTCATCAGCCGCGTGAACGTATCCCTTTCCATCTGTGAATTGGGATCGCCCGCGTAATAACTCAGTTGAGTCAGATAGGCATCAGCCTCATAAGACCGCCGCTCTCGGTCGCCATCCACAAAGACTCCGGCAAAGGTTGTGGCTTTGATCGAGTAGTGGCACAGTTCCCATACCCGGTCAAGCATGGCATTCGAAGACTGAAAACTCGCTGCATGGTCGTTCCACGTGCTGTCGAAGAAGGCTCTCCGTTTCACCTCGCCCACGCGCAGTTTTCCGGGCCACCCTTCGATCTCGACCCACCGGAAAGGCGTGACTACGCCCCACTGGGGCGGCGTGAGCACCGCAGGCGGAGTTGAGTTGCGGATGTTTCGCGGCGGGGCAATCACCTCGTCTCTCCCATCCAGATGAGCCTTCACTTCGTAGTAGCGCACCGATCCCGGAGGGTGACGGTCTATCCGGCCGTCTTCCATCGCCTCGCCAAAACGGATGGTCAACTCGCCCTTGCTCCCCGACTTGGGAGCCAGCAGAAGATTGCCGAAGGCGACCCGCCCGAAGTCCAGAAGATAACCGCCGTCCGGCAACTTTATGGTGGACACTGGGTCCTGCTCAACCAGTTTCACCGGAGCAGCCGCGGCTTGCACACCAACAACTATGACAAGCGCTAGAAGAACCCGCTGGAATACCCTGGGAGCATTATCCCCGCACTGCCGCAACACTTCTCTTACCCTGTGTTCGATTCGAAACCTGTTCACCAACCCGCTCCATCCGCATAATGGCTAACGCTGCATCCAGCGACCATTCTAAACTGGCGGATTTCGGCCACTTTTCGGCTCATGGATGTCTCGGCAAATGCGCGCACAATCCGCGCCGGAGAAGACGGGGCTGATTCGCAGATCGTTGCGCAAAGCGCTCCCGCCGGCTCTGAACCCGAGCCAGAAAAGAAAGCCTCGCTTCGACATGGAATCAGCCGGCGTAGTCATGCATCGCCGACAGGTGTGTAACCGCGCGCATCCCTGTTGCTTTATGAGGCCGTCGAAGGCAGTTCCACCGGCCTGGCTTCCAATATGGCCTCGATGGCCGTCAGGCTGTCGAGAACTGCCGCGGGTACGGGTGCATCGACCTGCACCACGGCCAGCGCCTTCACCGGTTTGGCTCCGGCGCGTTCGCGGCCCAGAGCAAAATTGGCGATGTTGACGCCGTGCTCGCCGAGTGTAGTTCCGATCTTGCCGATCACGCCAGGAACGTCGATGTTGCGGCAAACCAGCAGGTTGCCTTCCAATGGCGCCTCGATGTCAATGCCGTCGAAGGCCAGCAGGCGCGGCTGCTCGCCGTGCAGCACCGTGGCGCTGGCGCGGCTTCCCCCTTTGCCCGAATGCAGCTCGATGGTGAGCATATTCGCGCGGCCGCCATTGGGGCTCTCCTGTTTCTGTTCGTGCACCCGGATGCCCCGTTCGCCGGCTACCGCGGCGGCGTTGATGCGGTTCACATTCTCGGAGCCCTGCAGGAGCCCTGCAATGGCAGCGTTCCGCACCAGCTCGGTCTTGGCCTCAGCAAGCGCACCGCCATAAACCAGGTCAATCGCTTCAATGCCGCGCCCGCCGGCCTGCGCCAGAAACGCGCCGAGCCGGCTGGCCATCTCGATGTAAGGCGCGAGCTGCACGTACTCCTCATGCGTAAGCGAAGGCAGGTTGATGGCGTTCTGCACCACGCCCAGCTTGAGATACTCGCGCACCTGGTGGGCGATCTGAACGCCCACCGCCTCCTGCGCCTCCGCCGTCGAACCGGCAATATGCGGGCTCAGAACAACATTGTCGAGTGCGGTGTAGGGTGAATCTTTGAGCGGCTCGACGGTAAACACATCGAGCGCCGCGCCGGCCACCTGCCCGCTTTTCAGCGCTTCAATCAACGCCGCATCGTCCACCAGTTCGCCGCGCGCGCAATTGATGATGCGCACGCCCTTCTTCATGGCGGCGATGGATTTGGCGTTGATGACACCGGCGGTCTGCGGTGTGAGCCCGACGTGCAACGTGATGTAATCGGAGCCGGAAATCATCTCATCGAGCGAAACTAACTTGATGCCGTTCTCGCGCGCCACCGCGGCAGAAACGAATGGGTCGCTGCCGATCACTTCCAGGCCAAAGGCGCGGGCACGCCGCGCAACTTCCAGGCCGACGCGGCCCAGGCCGAGGATGCCAAGCGTCTTGCCGCGCAGTTCCGTGCCCTGGAGAATTTTCTTTTCCCACTTGCCGGCGTGCATCGACGCGTTGGCCGCCGGAACTTTGCGGGCCAGCGCGATCATGAGGCAGAGAGTCAGCTCGGCGACCGCCACGGCATTGGCGCCGGGCGTGTTCATCACCACGATGCCGCGACGCGTAGCGGCTTCGGCATCGATGTTGTCCACGCCAACCCCGGCGCGGCCGATGACGCGCAGCCGGGGCGCTTTCTCCATCAGCGCATCGTCAACTTGTACGGCCGAGCGCACTACCAGCGCATCGGCATCGGCGAGCGCGGCGGCGAGGCCGTTGGGCAATTGGTCGTGGGTCAATACTTCCCATCCCGGCTCGGCCGCAAATACGGCCAGCGTCGCCGGAGAAACCTTCTCCGCCAGAACAATCTTCATCGTCTCTCCTCCGCTGTTTTTTAGAAGTTCATACTCGTCGAACCGAATGCCGTGCTGCTGACACAGCAGGTCGAAAATGCGCACCACCGCGGCGTGCGGCTTACCCTCGCCACGTTCATACTTCCAGATGGAGTTGGGATGCACACCCAGCCGCTCAGCCATCTGGTATTGATAGAGATCAAGCTGCTTGCGCGCGATGAGCAGCTTTTCTCCAAAGGATAGTTCAGGCATGAAAACAGCTCCCGGCTTCTGATACGCGGCCCGCCGCTTTGCGCCAGCAGCTTTGTGCACCAGCCGGCGCGCCACGGCTGCGGAATCGAAATTGAAAATTCAATCGCTCACCCCAAATCGCTGAGAGCTAACTTTGGGTCACAGCCTCCGCGTACACTTTCTGCGCCGCGGCTACGCCCTGACCGTAATCGACCGGCAGCTTCAGTGTGTCCCTGGCGATATGCTCCATGGCGCCGATAAGCGCGATGGTGTCCAGATAGTCAAAGAAACCGAGATGCGCGATGCGAAAGATCTTGCCCTTCATTTCTCCCTGGCCATTGGCGATGACGGTTGCAAAACGCGTCTTGAGCGTCTTCACCACATCATCGGAACTCATGCCTTCGGGAACGGCGACAGCCGTCGCCGCAGCCGCAGGCGCGGTGGGAGCGAAAAGGGTGAATCCTAGCGCGACCAGGCCGGCGCGAGTGGCGGCTGCGTTGGTTTGCGCATTATCCACCAGCACCATGCGGCCTTTTTCCAGGTCGCCGCCGGCCTGGCCGGCTATGTAGTCGAGCGCCGCGCCGAGACCCGCGATCAGCGCTACGGACGGCGTATATGCGCTCTCCCCCTTGGCAGCGTTTTTGCGCTCCTTGCGCAAGTCGAAATAGTAGCGCGGATTTTGGGCCGTCTCCATCGCTGCCCAGGCGCGGTCGCTCACACTCAAGTAAGCCAGACCCGGCGGAATCATCACCGCCTTTTGCGACCCGCCGATGAGAACGTCGATGCCCCACGCGTCCACATCGAAATGCGTGGTGCCCAACCCGGTAATCCCGTCAACCACGAGCAGGGTCTCCGGCGCCGCCTGTTTCAGCAGCTTCGCAATCGCCTCCACGTCGTGGCGAACCGCAGTGGAAGTTTCCGTCGCCTGCACATATACAGCCCTCGTCTCCGGCTTGAGCGCAGCGCGGACTGCGCCGAGGTCGAAGGTCTCGCCGTATGGCGCTTTCACCACGTCCACCTGGCAGCCAAAGGCTTTCGTCAAGTCAACCCAGCGCTCGCCAAATTTGCCCGCGGTCAACACCAGCACCCGGTCACCCGGCGATGTAAGGTTCGAAACCGAAGCCTCCATCGCGCCCGTGCCCGAACAGGCTAGCAGCAAAACGTCACTCCTGGTGCCTACAAAAATCTTCAGTTGTCCAAGAACGCGCTGGAAAAGTGCGCGAAACTCGGGAGTGCGGTGGTGCATGTCGGCAGCCGCCATGGCGAATTGAGCAGCGGGCAGCAGAGGCGTCGGACCGGGCGTAAAAAGGCGAGTTTTGCGGAACATGAACATCTCCTGGGTGATGCGATCCTTGCCGGATCAGATTTCACAGTCACATCATACACTTTTTTGTGAATTATGTGATAAAAATTGCGAAAATTCCTGCCTTATGGCCGATCCCAATCGTCACATCAGGCTTTTTGCAAACTGCTGTAAATAAAAGAGCTTATTCGCGCGAAGGGAAAATTTCGGGAAAGACCGTGGACACCGGCTGCGTTTTTCGCAGCCGGCGCCTACCGGGCAGACATGCGACTATCAGCGGCCGCGGCCCATACCGCCACCATGGAACGCCATCCCACCACCGTGGAAAGCCATTCCACCGCCATGGAAGGCCATGCCGCGAGGAGCGCCTTCGCCATGGGAACCTCCGCCGCGTACACCACCATGAAGGTCTCCGCCATGGTGCATGTATCCACGGCCAGGCAAGGGACGATAGTAGCCAATCGGACCGCCCCAGAATCCACCCCAGCCCCAACCAGGACCCCAACCGAAGCCAGGACCCCAGCCACCCCAACCCCAGCCAGGACCACCCCAGTCCCAAAGACCCCAGGGATTCCAATACCAGCCGGGATAGCCAGCATAGCCGTACTCGTTCATGTACTGATCGTTGGCCTCGGCCAAGTACTGGGAGCGCAACTTGCTCCAGTTGTACAAGGAGTCTTCAGAATTCTTCATATTGAAGCCGTGCGGCCGTTCCCTGACGCCGACCTCAAGCGCCATCTGGCGGTGTTTGTTCACATTTCGCACTCTCCCATCGCCTCTCTCGACCTGGGCTTTACCGGAGAAGACGAGTACCCTGGCCGGGTTGGCCAGGAATTCATAGAATCCGCGCTTTAACAGCCGCGTGGTCACACCGTTGTCTACGATCTGCAGATTATTTTGCGGGTGAATTTCGTCCACTTCGACGCCGGCCTCGCCTTTCAACACCTGCACTTTGGTGTTAGCGATGTCCGGCGAAATCATCCTTACCACGCTGTGATCGCCCAGCCGCAGGAATACGCCGGGCGTAAGCAGCACCTCCGCTTTTCCTTCGGTCGTGCGCAATACCTGGCCGGGAGCCATTTCGCTGTTCCCCAGTCTGTCGTCGTTTAGCTGTTGACCTTGCAGATAAGCTGAGCCCTGGACGTAATTCAGCGTGCCCGGATCCGGATAGCTCTGATTGTTGTTTTGCCCACTGGGCACATCGCCGAACGCTGGCAATGCTGCAAGACACAGAACCCCGATTCCAAGCATCGTGGACTTCGTCTTCTTAACCCCGGTGATCATTATTTTTTTACCTCACTTTTTAAAATGCGAAAGAGAAGAGAAAGTTCCGGGCTTTGACCGACGCGCGCCGTATTCGATTTCGTAAAGTCAAAAATGCGCAACCGTTCCAACTTGATGCATGCGGCGCCGGAGCGGCAGCCGGCAGGTCAGCGCCATCTGGGCCGTAATCTAGAATCAGGACTGAGGGATAGATGGAAATGGACGAAAGAAGCGCAATGGAAACACTGGTGAGTCAGCAAATTGTCACGGCCATGAAAGCACGCGACCAGGAGCGGACCGGAGCGCTGCGGCTGATCAAAGCCGCGCTGATGAACAAGGCCATCGAAAAGCGCGGTCCGCTGACGCAAGCCGAGTCGGAGCAGGTGCTGGCCTCAATGATCAAGCAGCGCCGCGATTCCATCGACCACTTCACGCGCGGCAATCGCCCCGAGCTGGCGGCAAAAGAGAATGCCGAGATCGTGATCATTGAGGAGTTTCTGCCCAAAACCGCCGGCGAAGATGCGCTGGCCGCGCTGGTAAACGAAGCGATAGCCGAGGTTGCCGCCTCAGCCGGACACAAGCCCAGTGCCAAAGAGATGGGCCTGGCGATGAAGGCGGTGCAGGCCAAACTTCAGGCTGCCGGATTACGCGCTGAAGGCCGCACCGTTAGCGAACTCGTCAAGAAGACTCTCGCGGCCTAGGCGCTACCTGTGTTCCCAAGCTCGAGATTCCTGGACCACATCGAAGACGTTCTGTGGAGCGGCGCCCCGAAGGGCAAACTGCACTCCAAGAAGCCCTGATAAAACAGCTTTCCTTCCCGCGGCCTACGGCCCGCCTGAACCGCGCATCCCCGAGGACTTCGGAATCGAGTTTTGCCCCGCCTTTCCGCTGCAATGCTGGATTCGCGCCGAAGCATATCCGCGCAATTCTCT
>JASHOY010000309.1 GCA_030038435.1 Acidobacteriaceae bacterium
GAACAGCCCGCTGGCCATCAGGCGAAGAGCGTGTATGGAAGTTTCGACCGCAAATCCCCAGGGCGAGCCGGCGAGCCAGCCATATCCTTCGTAAGATTGCTGCCTGCTTGCCAAGGGATCACGAGGGTGCAGGTAGAATGGAACATCCAGTTCCTGGACTGTTGCCCAAAACGGACGGTATTGCGGCAAATCATAGAAAACGGCTGAATCCGCTTGACCGATCTGTGAGAACCCATTGACCAGCGCCCCGCAGAAGCCCAACTCTCTGACACAGCGCGTCAATTCCCGCGCAGCAGCCTCGGGATCCTGTAGCGGCAGTGTCGCGAAACCTTTCAGACGGTTCGGATTTTTCGCGACATTTTCGGCCAGATAGTCATTCGTCCGTCGCGCTTGGGCGATGGCTTGCGCGACGTTAAAAACCGCTTGGACTCCGGGTGCCGCAAGCGAAAGGATGCAGATGTCGAGACCGCCGCGATCCATTTCCTCGATGCGTCCGCTGCCCAGGTCGAGGATTTTGTGCCGAATTTCAGACGGCAGATCCCTGACGATGTAACTGGTCTCGATGCTTTCCGCGAGCACAAAGTGCTCTTCGAGTGCGATCTTGTCAGTCGGCCTCATTTCGCTCGGCTTGGCGCTGTCCTGTCGACTATCGGAGCTGAGCGCGGACATTGCCGCATGGGGACTCGCGAACGACCCTGCGCTCGTCAGACTCCCTCGATTGCTTTCGAGAGACTGCTGCGGCCCGACACAGTCCTCGGGATTGGTGATTCTCATCGGCGGTCTCCGCTTCCTTAGTCCGGAGATGCCAAACACTCTACACGAAGTTCGCCCGGAGGGGCATGTCAGGGGCACCGTTCGACAGCGGCCACGGCAAGGCCGCGTCAGGCCACGGTGTGGCTCCGACTCCACTCACCGTCGTCCGGAATCCTGAATGCGGAATTGCCCTTGGGCATCAAGCTCGACGCCGGCAAAGACGGAACCGGAGGGACAGATTTTTCTCGAGGACGCGGTCGCGAGCGCGATGGCTCGGTTGGTCACGAAACATGGTCAGCAGCAGGTCTTTGGCTTCGACACGTTGGTTCGCGGTAACGCGTATCTTGGCGATGCGTCCGGCAACGGGCGGAGGTCGGGACGTGTTCGCGATCGTCAAGGAAAAAGTGTCAGTTCTCGTGGCCCTTGCGAAAGCAGGTTGTATAAACGGCGTTGGACAGTGAGGAATTCCCTGGAAGTGCGTCGCTCGGCCCTGGGCAGCTACGATGCAAGAGGCCCATGGCCAGCGCCACCGCGCTCGCCAGCCATATCGCCAAGCCACCTTCGAAAATAGATTTCGATACCAGCCGACGGAAGAAGGCCACCGCAAACGTCGTCACTTATGCGCTACGGGAACTGCGCGGCGGCGAATTGAGCGCCGAGCCCTTTCGGGGCACGACCGGCACGTACCCCACGACTGACATTCACACTTGTCGGCAAGATGAGAGGAAAAACTCTTAACGTTCCTGCGTGGATCGCCCGTCTATGCTTTGTGCTCCAATCCCGTAATGCGAATCCCGCTGTGGTGGACGCGATAGCGGCGGTTCACCGAGATCAACACGGCGGTAATACCCTCGACGATGGCGGACATTTCCAAAGTCCCGGCATCGATCGGACGCAAGCCGGGAATTAAATTTATCAACCGAAAGAGAGTTTGCTTAGGGACGTCCTCGTCTCCGCAGACGAGGACGTCGCACTCGGGGGTCACCGATAGGTCTTGCAAAGCACCAGCCGACACGTTGTGGAAGGCCGCCAGCACGGGCGTTGCCGCTGGCACCAGCTCCCGAGCCTGCGCCGCGGCGGAACCCTGCCAAAGTCTCAGCATTCGCGTCGGTTTGCCGCCCAATGCCACAGCCAAGGGGACCGTTGCATCCACCAGGATGGCTCCCTGCAAAGAGCCTCGAATGCTTTTGAGGATGTCAACCTGGGCCGAAATAGGCACGGCCAACACCGCAACCGAAGCTTCTGCGGCGGCTGGCCCGTTGGCGAGCCCTTTGACTGCGAAGCCCTCCGCTCTTTCTGGCGCATGTGCTTTCAAGGTTTCGTAGATGCGCCGCACCGCTTCCTCGGCCTTGCCTTCATCGCGTGACCCTACGATCACCGGCACTCCGGCAAGCGCCCATCGCAAGGCGAGCCCAAACCCTAGGTCGCCGCTCCCGCCGATGATGGCGATCTTATCTTCGCCCATTTGGTCCTCCCTGCAAGCTTCCTAACTTGCTTGGCCTGCTTTATTCCTCGTGTTAGTCTGTGCGCCGCTGAACCGATCAAACGTGTCAAAGATGGAAGCTCACTACCGGCACACTCCCTCCCCGGTCCAGATTATTCCCCTAAGCGGGCTGCCCGAAGTCACCCCTGGCGACGATCTTGCCGGTCTTCTTATTCGAGCGGTCCAACAACAGGAACTCGTTATCCAACCAGGCGAAGTCTTCGTCGTGGCTCAGAAGATCGTCTCCAAAGCAGAAGGAAGACTCGTCCGTCTCGACTCGGTCAAGCCTTCCGAGCGAGCGAAAGATTGGGCCGCCGAATACGGAAAGGACGCCCGGGTCGTCGAAGTTGTGCTGGGGGAGACCAAGCGCATTGTGCGCATGGAGCGCGGAGTGATCATCGCCGAAACGCACCATGGATTCGTCTGCGCCAATGCCGGAGTGGACATCTCCAACGTTCCCGACGGAACCGCGACGCTGCTGCCGGAGAATCCGGATCACTCCGCGCGCATGATGCAACAGCAACTCGCAAGCGCGTTCGGAGTTTCTGTCGCGGTCATCATTTCCGATACCTTCGGACGCCCGTGGAGGGAAGGCCTGGTCAACGTCGCGCTGGGTGTCGCGGGGATGACGGCGTTGATCGATTATCGGGGGCAACATGACACACAAGGAAAGACGCTCCATGCCACGGTGATTGCCCTGGCGGACGAGCTCGCCTCTGCTGCCGAGCTTGTGATGGGAAAACTCGATCGCGTTCCCGCAGCACTTCTGCAGGGCTTGACGATTCGTGAAGGAACGGGGAGCGGGAGCGATCTCATCCGGCCGGCGGAAAGAGATTTGTTTCGGTAGCGAATCGCAGCACTCATGCAGCTCCCATCTGAAGGACGCGAGTGATGGCTGCGACCCTCACCTGTCTCCAAGCCTTAGGAGAACTTCGATGCATCGGCTGTCCCGGCATCGGGAGGCTTGTGCAGATGGTGATAGGCCTGCGACTCGGCAAAGTCCGGAGCGGCCTCGGCGGATGACAACCATCTCAGGCCGGCGTTGATCTCACGCACAGCCGCCTGCACAAGCGCAGAGATATTGGCGACGCCCTGCGGGGTGGCTTCGCTCTCTGGAATCGCCATGGTAATGCTGCCAATCACATTCTTGTCCTGCCCAAAGACTGGCGCGGCGATCCCCACGCGCCCCGGATCAACTTCTCCTCGCGTAATGTGCAGGCCATCCCTGCGGATTCGGCGGAGATTGGCCTTCACCGTCTCCCAATCCGAACCCAGCTGCGCCGCGGCGA
>JASHOY010000310.1 GCA_030038435.1 Acidobacteriaceae bacterium
CATTTACGGCGACGCGATCAACGCCATGCTGGCGGCCGCCGCCATGAACTTCCACAAGCTCCTCAGAGCTTTTTGGCTCTATTTTCTGCCCAGCCTGCTGGCGGCCTGGAGCCAATGCCAGGCGGTTTCGGCTCCCATCGACCAGCTTGTGCTGTCGCACACGATGTGAAAATCACTTTTTCAGGATCGACTAACTACCCCGGTTCGGTCCGTCCGAATCTCCTAAATCCAATTAACAACCCATACGCGTCGGTCGTTCAGCCTACCGGTAATTCGCTGGGACTGCTGGAGGACGTGGGCCAGGGACCTTGGACCATCAATCCGAAGTACATCATTCCCACCTTCTGGAATTATTCCGTAGGCGTGGAACGACAATTCCGGACCAACGACATGGTCAACATTTCCTACGTCGGAAGCCAGCTCTTCAATGGCGACTGCGATAACAGCAGTTTCGCCGGGTCTTGCCCGAACGCCAACCACGAAAGCGCCGCCGCCATCGAGGCGCTGAACTGCAATCCCATGACCGGCGGGAGGTACGAGAACTGCAGCAACTACAACGTTACCAATCCCTTCAAAGGGCTCGCACCGTTCAACGGTTCCAGCTACTACACCTCGTCTACCATCGGTGGGCTCAATCTGACGCGGCCGATGCCGCAATTCACAGATATGACCATGTGGCAGGCCAACACCGCGCACACCTGGTATAACTCGCTCCAGGTCACCGGGTCGCATCGGATGAGCCGTGGCCTCGTGCTTCATGGAACCTGGACATGGTCGAAGATGATCGATGAGGGTGGCAACTGGGATACCACTTACCTCACTCCTTACCGGCAGATCGACGGAAACGATCACTCGCACCGCGTGACCGTATCTGGCGTCTATGACCTTCCCGTCGGCCGCGGGCGGACCTTCCTGGGCAACTCCAACCGCATCGTCGATGGCGCCATCGGTGGTTGGGAACTGGGCAGCCTCTACGTGTATCAATCTGGAGCGCCCTGGCTCCTGCCCGGAAATCCAAACGAAATCTACCTTCACAACGCTTATGTGAAGCCGCACATCCAGAACGACAACGGTTACATTCGCCTCGCGGCAGCGTGCGCCGAACAGTACCAGGAGAAAAGCGGCGTCTATTCTCTCCATCAAATGAGCTTCGACTATGACGGGACCTGCTCACAGGGCGCAGATTTCCTGCAGATCCCGTCCTATGGCGCAGCTTACACCGGCGCTGAATACACCGGCATCCGGCTTCAAAGGTCGCATCAGTTCGACTCCAACCTTTCGAAGAACTTTTCGCTCTATGAGAACCTGAAGCTGCAAATGCGCGTGGAAGCCTTCAACGTGCTCAACCATCCGTTGTGGACTGGTAGCCCCGACGGCAGCACCAATGACACCTCCTTCGGAACCATCACCAGAGGACCATCCGGCCAAAGCAACCTGCCTCGCCAGATGCAGATTTCTGCCAAGGTCACCTGGTAGGCCTTTTTTACCTTTTTCGGTATCGCTTTGCCCCGGGGAGGCTCCGGCAGGAGATCTCCTCGGGATTTTTATTGAAATTTCGTGCCCGGCTTCCGCATGTGCAGACCTGTTTTCGCCCGAATTCAGGAGTAGGCAGTACCTCCGCCTTCCTCGCAGTACCTCCGCCTTCCTCACTGAACCGCGGAGCCCGAACTGGCATTGGCCGGCAACTGCTTTTGATCCGTTGTCAGCGGATGCACCGTAATCAGTGACGCACCCAGCACCTCGTCGCCCTTTTCCAGGCGCACGCTCAACAAGGCCTGAAACAATGGCGGACCACCGTTTACGCCGCGAATCTTCTGGGTGGCAAGCGCCTTGGCAAGCTCTTCCACTCCCGTTGCTGACGTCGCGAACATCGCTGCTCCCGCGCACCCGGTCGTGTCCAGTCCGCCCAGGTCCACAATGTACCTGCCCGGCACCACGCCAGGCTGAACCGTAATCAGCGCGTGGTCGGTTTTCAAAACCCCGGTAACGGGATCACGCTCTGTGCCATAACTCGACTTCTCGCCCGGCCGCGGGTGGGCGTTCTCGATGATTCCCCGCCAAACGCCCCCTTTGGGGTCCGGGTTCACAAACGTGAAATCGCCAACAGTATTAAATTGGCTTACGGCATAGCTTTGAAACGAAGATCCGATCAGGATCACATTATGCTGCTTCATGTCATCCGGGGTCAGGTCCCTTCCCGGCTCGACGACCGGCTTGAGCCCCATCTGCCCAAAGAGATTCGACATCGTCGAAACTGCAACCAGGTCGCCGGAACCGAGATAGACGTCTTCGTAATAGAGCTTGCCGGCTTTGGCCACAAGTTCCGGGTCAGCAGCAAATTCCTCGGCCAGGTGCGGATCCACGGGAGCGCCGCGGTAATCGCTGGCGCCGTGCGGAAACCAGAACAGGTCGTTATGAGAGTCAAGAAGAAAGACCGCATCCGCATGCGCGATGATCGGAGACGGGTCATTACCCAGCAAGCCGGCCCAAAAGGCCTTCACCGCATCGGTAGAGTGCTTGAAGTTCGGCTCCAGACTCGCTGAAGCCGCGCTGCTGGCGGATGAAACATGGTGCAGCATCTCGCCCAGCCAGAAGCCGGCAGCAAAGATTACCGCCGCAGTTCCGATGGCAAGTGCCACACGCCTGAATATCCGGTTTCCGGATTGCTGGTTCTTAGTTTCAGTTAAAACCGGGGATCGTGCGCCGCTGGCCTGCACTGCGCTTCCGCTTCCCGGAGCTCCGTTCGATCCAACGTGATTGATTAAAGACGCACCGGCTCCCTCGTCACCTTCCTCATGCCCGTGGCCCGCGAGAGCTGCGAAAGTCGGTAGATAATGGCCCTTGGGGATTTCGATCAGAATGGGATCGTGCTTGCCCTCGCCACCATAGTATTCCCTCAGCTTTTGCCGCAGCCGATGCGTCTGGACTCGGACAATGGGATCGGTCTTGGGGTCGAAGTCCTGCGGCCTGCTGAATGCTCCCACCCCAATCGTGTACTCTTTCAGCGTTTCCGAATCAGGACCATAGGCCTGGTCGACGAGGAATTGGAGCAGTTGCTGCAGGGTGTGCGCATTGCGGAACGCCACAGACTGCAGAATGCGCTGCATCTGCCGCTCGCTTCGCTCCTGCGGAGGGTAATTCACTCCTGCTCCTCCATTGCCGACAGGTACTCAATCGCAATCAACGGGACCAGCGATGAGAATTACGTGCTCGCCGATTTCGCCCGACGCGCATTGGCCCGTCGAGCCCGAGTCCTGAATTCGATTCATTGATTCTACGACAGCAATGTGCGCACGAATAGGCAGCCTTTACTGTAATGAAATAGCGACCAGAACCTCGGCCTGCACAGATCATCGCTCCTCCTCCATGTAACAAGAGCTTTAACGTAGCTGGAACGCCGGGCTTTTTGAGGCCCGATAATCCCAAAGACGGCTGCATATGCCGTCGGCCCTCCATGTTTCAGACTTAAGTAACCCCCCGTAACTAGCCAGTCATACAATCTCCCGCCCAGTATATGCGGGATGTTCCAGAAGCACTTTTCTGAGGCGGGAAGCAATATTCTTGCGCGGCGGAACGGAGTGGACGAGCGCGTGCTTTACCCCCTCTCTTGAAAACGCTAACAATCAGCACACTCCGGGAAGCTACTTTGGGAGGACACATGCTAAAGCGATTGACAGCAATCTACGCCGTGATCGGGCTCGCCCTTCTGCTTTCGATTTCCCCGAAAAACACACTGGGGCAGGCGGTAACTGGCACCCTGCTCGGTACCGTTCAGGATTCGAGCGGCGCGGTGGTTCCCCACGCCACCGTAACTCTCACCAATGAGGGAACCAACGTTATCAACACCACACTGACCGGCCCGCAGGGCTTTTACACTTTCCCCAACCTGAATCCTGGCGAGTATACCGTTTCGGTTTCCGCCTCGGGATTCAAGAAGGTCATCTCGCCGCACAACGTCGTGCAGGTGGAGCAAACCACCAGCGTGAATCTGACCCTCCAGCCCGGCGCCGTGAGCACTGAAGTGACAGTGACTGGCGCGACCCCGATGGTCGAAACTACCACCTCGGACCTCGGCACCACGATCAGCCAGGCACAGATCAACAACCTGCCCGTCAATGGCAGAATTCCGGCCATGCTGATGCAGCTCGCTCCCGGTTCCACGCCCACAGCCTGGGGTGCCGGCAACGGTGAAGATTCATCCACAGCATCCACCACGGCGCCGGGTGGCGCCGGCGGCGGCGCCTACACCGAGACTAGCGGCTTTCCATTCGAGTCGAATCTCTACCTGGTCGATGGCGTGACCGATGTCGAATTGGAAAACGGATACATGGGCCTGCAGATTCCCTTCGATTTCGTTCAGGAAGTAAAACTGGAAACCAGCGATCCCACCGCTGAGTACGGAACCTTCGGCGCCCAGGTATCCAACATCACCACCAAAACCGGAACCAACACTTTTCACGGCCAGGTTTTCGAATGGAACCGCAACACCGACTTCAATGACCCCGACTACTTCAGCAAGCTGAACCCGCCGTTCCACTATAACCAGTTCGGCGGCGAAGTCGACGGCCCGATTATCAAAAACAGACTCTTCTTCGCGGCCGATCTGCAGTGGCTCAAGCTCGCCGAAGGGTCTTCCGGCATCATAAGCCTGCCCACCGCCGCGGCCCGCAGCGGTAATCTCTCCGCTTTCAACGTGACCAAAGGCGGATTGACCTACGGTCCCATTGGCAATCCCATGGCCTGTTATTACGGCGCCAAGGCCAACGGCGCTGCAAATCCTCAACCGTGCACCGCCAGCTCGGCCATCTCCCCTTCCACGGGAACCGCTGACACCGTGCCTGCGTCGGACATTGCGCCCATCGCCGCGGCCTTCTTCAATCCCTCGGTGTGGCCGCTGCCCAACCTTGCCGGAGCGGTCAATAACGCTACGCAGGTGGAATTGAACGACGCGTCCGAGCCGCAGGAAGACGCCCGCGTTGATTGGGTGCTGACACAGAGTGATCGTCTCTTCTTCCGCTTCGGCTACAGCAATCGAACCCTCAACCAGCCCTTGCTGGTCGGCCAGGATACCAGCCCCAACCCCTTCATGAATGATGGCAACATCAAAGCCACCAACCAGCTCAGCAACAACGTTGTCGGATGGGATCACACCTTCGGCGCCACCGGCACCATGATGAATCAGTTGCGCCTCGGCTACAGCCGCTACGCCACCACCGACTTCAGCCCCGCGGACGGCATAGCGGAAAACAATACCCTGGGAGTTCCCAACGGAAACATCTCCGCTTATCCCGATACTAGTGGTATTGCTCAAGTCAATATCAGCGGCTTCGAGGGCACCGGGGACGCGGGCTGGGTGCCGCAGGGATTAGGCAGGCTTACCAACAACTACCAGTTCAACGACGCGTTCACCTTCATCCGTGGCCGCCACAACTGGAAGTTCGGCATTGCCTATACGCCCATCCAGGCGCGCGTCTTCAATTCGCAGAACGATCCCCGCGGGCAGTTCAGCGCCAACGGCAACATGACCGGCACGCCGCTGGCGCCGGGCTACGCCGCCGCGCTCGGAGTAGCTACGAGCGCAAGCAACCCCGCGCAGGGCAACGGCTCGGCCATCGCCGACTGGCTGGTGGGCGCCATGAACGGCGTCGACCGCGACCATTTCTTCGCCCCCCCCAACACGCGGACCAAGGAAATCGGCGAATTCGCTCAAGACGACTGGCGCGTGACCCAGAAAGTCACCTTGAACCTCGGCTTCCGCTACGATGTCTACACCCACCCCGTGGATGTGCATAACCTGCAGAGCAACTTCGTAACCACCGGCCCCGATGCCGGTCTGATTCAACTCGCCTCGTCAAGCAACCGCGGCCCCAATGTGAACACTTATTACGGAAACATCGCGCCGCGCCTGGGTGTCGCTTACACGCCCGACAACGGCAAGACAGCAATTCGCGCCGCTTTCGGCGTCAGCTACTTCAACGGCAACTTCGGCGCCGACGGCGGCACGCTGGAGCGCAACTTCCCGCTGCTGGAACAGGAAAACAACTCCTCGCCGGAAGGAAACTGCTCGACGCCCTACGGAGTCACTCCGGCAGGCGGATCAGCTACCGCCAACCCCAACGCCGCCGAATACTCGACCTGCGGCTCGCTCATCCTGCAGAACGGCCTGCCCGGCAACACGACCTCGGGCACGCCGGTGTATACGCCCATTGTTCCCTTCAACGTAGCGCCAGGGGGCACCATCGCATCGCCGCCCGGCTTCGGCGTCTATCAGGTGGCGCAGAACTTCCGCCAGAGCGTGGCCGACAACTGGAACGTCAGCATTGAGCGGCAGCTCGGCGCCAACATGGCCCTCCACGCCGCTTACGTGGGCACCAAGGGCTCCTACCTCTACAACGATTGGCAACTCAACCAGTGCAATCCGACGGCGTTTACCCAGGGTCCGTCCTACGACCAGCTTCAGGCTCAATATGGCACGTCGGAGTATCCCGGCACCCCGCAGTGCTACCCGTTCTACGGCATCGCTCCCGGCATCTCCACCATGGACTTCCGCAATAGCGGAGCCAAGTCGCATTACAACGCCGGCGAGCTCGTCTTCGAGCGCCGCGCCGGAGCCAGCCTGACCTTCAATGCCGGCTATACCTGGTCCAAGTCGATGGATAACTACAGCAACCAGCTCGACTCTTACGACATGCACCAGTACCTCGATACCGCGGGCTGGCACCACGCCAACTACCCGCAGACTCTCACCTTCAGCTACGTCTACGGCCTGCCCTTCGGCCGCGGAAAGCAGTTTGCCAGCTCCATCTCTCCAGCCGCCGACGCCATCATTGGCGGGTGGAACATCAGCGGCGTTACCTGGCTCCGTTCCGGCGCGCCGCTGCTCGTAACCGCCAGCTCTCAATACCTGCTCAGCCAGAACAGCGGACAGCGCGCCAATTACACCTGCTCGGTCGCCGACAATCCCCGCACCATCTCCGAGTGGATCGACACCAGTTGCTATTCGCAGCCCATCGGCTTCGTCTTCGGCAACGACGGCGTCGGCCAGGGAAGCGGCTACGGGCCTCGCTATATGAGCTGGGATATGTCCTTCAGCAAGTCGATCCAGTTTGTCGAGCGCGTGCATTTGCAGTTCCAGGCCCAGTTCTTCAACATCTTCAACCGCGTCAACTACCAGACTCCCGACACCGGCGTCACTGACTCCAGCTTCGGCCAGATTTCCAACGACTACCTGCCCCGGCAGGGTCAGCTCGGAATGACTCTTTCATTCTGAGCCCGTCCGCAACCCTCGATAAACACCACGGCCGGATGAGCATCCCTCATCCGGCCGGCTTCCTTTGTGCAATTGCTCCAAAATCCTCGTGACTTACGGCAGATGTTGCACCTTCATCCCCGCCGGTAGCTCTAACTGAAACTCGTCCGCCGGCAGTTTCATGTTCTGGTGCATGCCATCGATCGCAAGCACCAGCTTGAATTGCCCCGGCCGCAAGATCGTGATGGTCGAGGGGTACTGGATGGAATTGAAGCTGCGATAGTCCTGGTAGGTCACTTGCGTCTGCAATTCGCCGGTGCTGTTATAAATATCCTCGTCATAGGGCAGCAGATCGTCGCGGTGAAAAGTCACCACCCGCACCGGCGTTTCGATCTGGCTCCCGGGGTTTACGCGATTGACGTTAAGAATGTACTCCGGCACCGAGTAGAGATGCTTCTTGGTCGGATCTTCGACCGTCTCCGTGTCTGAGGTCACGAAGCAATGTTCATCCGGTTCCACGCCGCGCACTACCATCGCGTCGAAGAAGAAATCCGGCCGCAGATTTTCCCAGGTGTTCTTTGACGTCGCCCTGGCAGAGTCGGAGCCTTCAACGACCTTGTTTTTGGCGGGAATCTCCAAAGTAAAGTCATTTCCGGTGCTGGCCAGGTCAAAGATCATCACTCCAAAATAGGTTCCTCGAATTCGCAACTTTTCCGGCTTGGCAATCACAATCGCCGCGCGAAAACTTGGTTCCGTCTTCGCCAGCCCCTGCTCAGTTTTGAATTCTGTGGCCACAATTTCCGCTGTAGCCGTCAGTGCCTGCAGGCTGTCCCACCGCTGATTCAGACGCTTTACCAGTTCCTCGGGTGTCACCGTCTGCACAATCTGCGGCGCTTTGGGAACCGGCAGCCTGCGCTTGCTCGGAACAAAAAGAGAACACCCTGTGAGCAGCAGCGTGAGGCCCATGCCTGCTGCGGCAGCGGAACGCACCGCCGCTCTCACTGCGCACCCGCCTGCTTCATAGCTCTGCGATAGCCGGCCACGTCCCGGTTGTGCTGCTCGAGCGTGGTCGCAAACAACGAATGCCCCTGCGGGTTGGCCCCCGCGGCTACAAAGTAAAGAAATTTCGTCTGGGCCGGATGCATCGCGGCCCGCAGCGCAGCAATTCCGGGATTCGCTACCGGCCCCGGCGGCAGGCCCGCATGAAGATACGTGTTGTACGCCGTGTCCAGGGTCAGGTCGCTCTTGTGAATCGCTCCCCGCCAGCGCCCGTCCAGTTCCAGTCCGTAAATCACCGAAGGGTCGCTCATCAGCGGCATGTTTTTTTCGAGCCGGTTCTCGAAGACGCTCGCCACCAGCGGCCGCTCCGAATCCACCGCCGTCTCCCGCTCTACCAGCGAAGCGATGGTTACAATTTGATGCACGTTCTGCTTCAACCCCAGCTCCCGTGCTACCGCGCGAAAGCGGCGCACCATCGTCTCTGCCACCTGGCGGTCGGTCGCGTTTGGAGAAAAACGGTAGGTGTCTGGAAACAGATAGCCCTCAAGGCTCTTTGCCTGTGAGTCCAGATCGCTCACTAACCCCGCCTCTTCCACTGCCGTAAGCAGGAACTGGCGCCGCGTCCCAATGCCGGCCTGTTGCAGCTTCGCGCCGATCTCGAAAATGTTCGCGCCTTCGGGAACGGTGACTGAAACCGTGTAAACATCCCCGCGTTCAATGCGGTCATACACCTCTAAAACCGTGGCCGCATGGGTAAAGCGGTACTCTCCGGCTTTCAGCGTCCCTTCTTTCAGCAGCCGCACCAAGTCGAAGGCGAACCGGCTGCGCACCACCCCCGCCGCTTCCAGATCCCTGCCGATTTGCGCCGTCGATGAGCCCGACGCAATATTGACCAGAGTTTCACCGCTGGGCCCAAATGGAGTCACAACCAGCCACGCCGCGCCGCCCACGGCAGCAAGGGCAACGAGGAGCACTCCCTTTAGCAGGCCCGCAACGCCTAAGCGCTTCTTTTTCCTGCTCTTCCGCGTGTTTGCCGCCATGCCGTCCTGGAAAGGTCCTCACTGTTGTAGATGACGCAAAAACTCGCTGCCGGGACCCGGCTCTCTCTTTCGATTCTAGACTCTGCATTTGGATGCACATAGCGCCGGCAATGGGGCCGGTTTTAAGCTGAATGACGGGAGACCAGAGCTTGCAGGCTGCCGCACCACTTCGCTACCTCGCCCTTGACGTCGGCAATCGCCGTATCGGAGTAGCCGTCTCCGACGAGTTGGGTCTTACTGCGCAGCCGGTGTTGACGCTCGAACGCCGGCGTAACCCGCGCGAAGACCTGCGCTCGCTCGCTCGCCTCGCCCGCCGCTTTGGCGTCGCCGGCATTGTCGTCGGCAATCCCCTTCATCTCGACGGATCGGAAAGCGCTCAAACCGCAAAGACTCAGGCCTTCGCGGCCGCACTCGGCGAACTTACCGGCTTGCCCATCCATCTCCACGACGAACGCCTCACCTCCCACCAGGCTCACCAGATCCTTTACCAGACCGGCCATCCCCGCCAGCAGCACCATCGCGTCGTCGATCAGGTCGCCGCCACGCTCATACTCAAAGACTTTCTCGAGGAAAGCAAAAAACGCAGCGAATAAACCAATCGGGCGACCCAATCTGATTTGGGCATTGCTTTGCCAGTCGCGGAAAAACCCAATTGAAGGAGCTTTGTAACAAGGACGCGCTTCAGTCGGGCCGAGGGTTTCGCAGAATAAGCGCGGGCTTTCAGCCCTGCTGCTCCCGGCCTCCTGGCGCGGGTCAAATTACATCGTGAATCTCCGGCAGGCTGCACAAGACGCTACGAGCTACCGGCTGCAAGCTCCCCCCTACTGCCCGCTATTGCCATTCGGCGCGTAGTAGCCCTTGCGCGTCTGAATCTTGATACCCTGACCGCAATCCATTGAGATTTTGCGGAAGGTGCCGTCGAGCTTGGTATTGCTGGGCGTGTAGGTGGCCAGGTATTCGCTGCGCAGCTCATCGCTGATCTGCTGAAATGCCGCTGTCAGCTTGCGGCCATTGTTGCCAACGTCGATCAGGTGCCCTCCGGTCTGCTCGCTGATCTGCTTGGCCGCGGAGTAGCCGTAATATCCCATGCCGGCGTTGATATACCCGCCCACATCGGCAATGAGAATCACGTAAACCATCACATTGGAGCGCTGCGCCGCCGCGATAGCTTCGCCGATCTTGTGGTCGCTGCCCTCATCCTGCCCGTCGGTCAAAATGATCAAGGCCTTGCGCCCGGTCTGCTGGCTCAGCTTCTCCGTGGCAGATTGGTAGATCGCATCATAGAGCAGCGTGCCTTTGGGATCGCCGCTGGTTGGCAGTGGTCCTCCGCCCAGGCCGGGCAACCCGCCCCCATTCCCGCCGGCGGTGTTGATTTGCGCCTTGTTCATGGCGTCGGCCAGCTCCCGCGGGCTGTTGGTAAAGTCCTGGAGCAGGTCCACATTCACATCGAACGAGGCCAGGAATGCCTGATCCTGCGGCCGCAACACGTCGCGCAGGAATTCGGCGCCCGCCTGCTGCTCCAGCGGCAGCACGTCCTGTTGACTGCCCGAGGTGTCAAGCAGAATACCCAGTGTCAGCGGCAGGTTGGTCTCGGCCTCGAAGCTCTTCATGGTCTGCGGAACCCCGTCTTCCCTGATCGTGCACTCATTGCGCGTCAGGTGAGGAACCAGTTCGCCGTGCTTGTCCCTGGCGTTGAAAAACACGTCCACCAGGTTGACATTCACTTTGAATGTGGCCACCGACTGGTCGGGTGGAAGCGCGGGCGCATTGCTGACCGGCGAGGCGTCCGGCGAGGGAGCAAGCTGTCCCCATGCCCCGGCAGGCAAAGGCAGGGCAAGTAGCAACGCGGCAACTCGAATCCGGCTCAGCATTTCAATATGTTGGACGAAAATCCACTTACGAAGAAAGCATACCCCGAATTGCTGAGCGGTGGGGGAAAGCGCATTGCGGCGTCTGGTGCCAGTTCGAAATTCGCTTTTCCCGTTTGAAATCGCCTCCCGGCCCTGGACTCACTTGCAACTCGAGATGACGATTCACAGGCAACCACCGGTGATCTGGCGCGTCTGATACTCTGTCAGGTGCAGCATCCTGCGCTGACCAAGTGGTGCGCGAATGCACCGGCGGAACCGTTTCGGCGCCAGGGAAGGACGGGGATTTTCGTGAAGTCTGGATTAACGGCAGTTTTGCTGGCAGCATCTCTGAGTAGCGGACCGGCGTTGTGTGCCGCGGCCCAAACCCAGCAGCAACAGTCCCAAGCCAAGAATCAGCAGCCGGCCGCTCCCAATGCCCCGGTGCCCAATGCGCCGGTGCCGCAAACGGCGCCTCCATTAGCCACCGTCGACGGCCCGGTTACGCCGGGTCAGGGCACGACCGCCCCGAGCACCTCTTCATCCTCGGGCGAAACCACGGTACCTCCGCCGCCCGCTCCGGCAGCCCCCCCGCCACCCGCCTCGCGGCCGCAGGGTCCGCCACTTCCATCGAGCGAGCAGGATTTGGGACGCTTGGTGATTCACGTCAACTACGTGCAGGTCCCCACCGTCGTAAAGGATGCGAAAGGCCGGTGGGTGGCCGGACTCACTCCCAATGACTTCGCCGTCTATGAGAACGGCCAGCACGTCAATCTCGCCTTTTTCAGCACCGACGCCTTTCCGTTGTCGATCGCTTATGTCATCGATCAAAGCCTTCCATCGAACATCATGGATAGGGTCAACGCCTCACTGGGCGCGATCCAGGGTTCTCTGACACCCTACGATTCGGCCGCCGTGTTCACCTACGCCAACGGCGCCAAGGAGTGGACCGGATTCACCGCCGGCCAGAGCGCACGGCTGCCCGCCGTTCTGGCTCTGGCCAAGGCCACCGGAAGCGATGCCATGGTGCCCTTAAACAGCGGCCCAATCGCCGGCGGTTGCGCGGTCATGCAGAACGGCTGGTGCATGGATCCCAACGTGCAGCGCGGGGGGTCCGCAGGCGACTCCTCCTTTATCACCATCCCCAAGGAAATTCATACCCTCAATGACGCAATTCTGGCCGCTGCCCGCCAGCTTGCCGTTCTGCCCAAGGACCGGCGCAAGATCATTTACGTCATCTCCGATGGCAAGGAATACGGCAGCAGGGCCACTTGGAAAGAGGTCGTCCACTACCTCCAGGCCAACAATATCGCGGTTTACGGCACTCTCGTGGGCGAGTCGGCGGAGTGGGGCGTGGGCTTCATTGACCGCTTCCATCTGCCCTTCACCATGTACGACAACGTTCTCTACAAATACACCGTCGCCACCGGCGGCGATCTGGATACCCAGACCGGCACGGCGGGCATTGAAAACAGCTACCAGAAGATCGCTGCCGAGGCACGCAATCAGTACACCCTTGGCTACTACAGCCACACCTCGATCTATGACAGCCGCTTCCGCACCATCGATGTGCGCGTCGACCGGCCAAATCTGACCATCATTGCCAAGCGCGGCTACTATCCCTCAGGCCAGTCGTACCAGTGAGAATGGATGCTTGAGTCCGCGGGTTGAGGCTCAAAGCGCTTGCTTTCCCGCGGGACCGAATCGCGGCAACCTATTTCGCGGCTGCGTCGCCGCCCGCCTGCATGGCAGCACCAGTGTAAACGCACCCGGCAGTCCAACCCTCACGCTTGCAGCTTCAAACAACAAGAGACCTGTGCTTCCGGCACAGGTCTCTTGTTCAAAGACGGCAATCAACAGCAGCGAGCGCGTGGCCCGCGCAACAATTATGCCTTGGTCTCTGTTGTGTTTGCGCTTGGCGGTGTAGAAGGCGCGTTTTGCTGCACGTTCTGGGCTGTATTCGCCGGCGGAGCCGGGTCACCAATCCCGCGGATCCCTTCCCGGAATCCCTTCAAACCTTCTCCCAGTCCCTTCCCCAGTTCCGGCAGCCGCTTGGCACCGAAAAGCACAAATGCTACGATGGCGAGCACGATCAGATGCCATGGCTGAAGCATATCGCCCATTGTTATATCCTCCGTGCGCTCTGCTTTAGCCGCGCACGCTCACTGCACTATTGTCGCACACAAGCGTCAAAACGCGCACCACCGTCTTTTTCGATTTTTCAGTGCCATCAAGAGAGCATCGCCGTCGCCCTCCGATGCGCTTCGCGACAATCAGGGCTGCCCTTGCCCCGCGCCGGTGCTGAAGGCAGGGCGCCTCAGTTTACGCGTGCAGGGTTACCCAGCCGGTCGGTGACCATGGTGAAAAACGTGGCGAGATCTTCCTCTTCCCCCTCGGTCAGCCTGCGATAAACCTTCATCAGCGGGAACAGGCGGGAGCCGCGCACTTCCACCGCAGGGACGGCCATTTCGCCGCCCGGGTACTGCGTCATCTCCCAGTTGCCCGCATAGCGCCGGCGCAATACTTCGCCCAGGTAGCTGCCCCAGAGCCGCACTTCGAAATCGATGTCCAGTTCCGGATTATCGCCAATAAGGACCAGGATTTCATCCAGTCTTTCGATCGATTCGGCACTGAAATCGAGACTGCGGCGGAACTCATCGCCGCCCCGATCGGCTGCCGCCTGAGCATACCCCTGCATCATCGCTTCGAGGCTGGGAAAGGTTGTCGACTCGAGACGCTTGCGCAGATTATTTCCCACCCTCAAAGTATATTCCGCCATGCAATCCTCAGCGCAAAGCGCAGCGCTTCCGCGACATGGCACAGTACCCCGCGACTGTGGCAGACTGAAAGCACCCCCTGGAGGCTTCCCGCTTGTGAAAAAATGGCGCATTTTCGCTTTTGGAGCCGCACTGACGCTCTTCGCTGCAGCGGCGCATCCGGCCGCGCCGGACATTTATCCCCCGCCCAGCCAGGCGCGCACCGACATTGCCGCGGCACTACGTACCGCCGCAGCCGCGCATAAGCGCGTGTTGCTCGACTTCGGCGGAAACTGGTGCCCCGACTGCCAGGTGCTCGACATCTACTTTCACGACGCGCAAAATGCGCCCATCGTACATGCCAACTACATCGTGGTGCACATCAACATCGGCCAGATGGACGCCAACGTCAGCCTCGCCGAGCGCTATGGCATTCCGCTCAAAAAAGGTGTCCCGGCGCTGGCCGTGCTGAGCAGCCACGGCAAGCTGCTCTACAGCCAGTCCTCCGGGCAGTTTGAAAACATGCGCAGCCTCAATTCCTCCGCGCTCACCCAGTTTTTGATTCGCTGGAAGCCGGTCAAGCCGGGATGTTCCGAGGTAATGACGAACTGCTGATGACCGCGCCGCCGCTTTCCCCATCAGGTCAGCGGCGCAAGATGCTTGGTGTTCTGGTAGGTGTAAACAATGCGGTGCGCCACCGTAATGGTTGAAAGCACGGCCAGAACCCATAACACCGGCGCCATCACTCCCCAGTGATTGAACAGCGCGCCGAGCATGATCAGCACAACCCGCTCCGGACGCTCCATGAAACCCACTTTGCACTGTCCGATCAGCGCTTCGGCGCGGGCCCGCGTGTAGCTGACCATGAGCGAGGTCACCATCACGAAGGCCACCAGCACCACGTAACGAAAACGATTGATGCGGCCGTAATAGACAAGCAGTCCGAAGAACAACACCACGTCGGAATAACGGTCGATCACCGAGTCGAAGAACGAGCCGAAGACCGTAACCTGATTGGTGCGGCGTGCCACCCGGCCATCGACCATATCAAAAATGCCCGCGCCGAAAATCACCAGTCCCGCAAATAGAAACATCTCGTCGCCGTTGGTAGCGTTGGCCTGGCCAAAGAGAACGGCGGCAATGATATTGATCACCAACCCGATGAAGGTCAGTACGTTCGGTGAAATGCGGCTGAGCGCCAGTCCGTTTACGATGCGATCAAGAAGCCAGCCGCAGGCGCGGCCAAAGGCACTGGTCCAGGAAATCATTGGAGCTTCCTTGCTACTGCTTGGCGCCGTCGGCTTTGCTGTCCTGGTCTCCGTCGCCGGCTTCGTCGTGTATCGTTGTCAATTTTAGGACTTCGAGCTCGCGCTTGCCGTTCGGTGTAACCACCGTCGCTACGTCGCCGACGCGCTTGCCCACCAGTCCGCGCCCAATCGGAGAGGTCGTGGATATAAGCCCCTTCGAAACATCCGACTCCTCGCTGGTGACCAGGCGATATTCAATCTCTTCTTCCTTGGTCGCATCGTAAACCACCACCGTGGATCCAAATCCCGCCTTGTCCTTGGGGATATTCGATAAGTTGACCAGGGACAGTTCCGCCATCCGCCGCTTGAGTTGTCCAAGTCGAGCATTTACGAAGTCCTGTCTCTGCTTCGCCATGTGATATTCGGCGTTCTCAGACAGATCGCCCATTGCGACTGCCTTCTTGATCTCGGCAGGAAGTTCGTGCGCAAGTTCATGCTCGAGCTGGCTGATCTCAGCCAGGAGCTGTTTTTTTATGTGATCCGGCATCGATGATCCGTGGCGGGAGCGGGGTGGCTCATTCCGCGAAAGATAACAGAACTCTGCCCTTTCATTATACCCGCGCCAGAAAATTGGGCAGCCGGGGTTTTCTCCCGTGGCAACTCGCAGAAACACCGTCTGGTGCCGATGAGAGTCGCACGCAAATCGTTGCATCCACAATAGTTACTATAGTTTGCATGGAAAAATCTACCAGTTTTGAGTAGAAAGTTCCCGGTGCCCCAGGACAGTTGAAAACTCGCCAGGAGATAGTAAATTCCAAACTAAATCATTAAAAATCAAATATTTGCTACATTGTCGCAGTAGATCTTTCCGCTTTGGCACAGCGTTTGCCCGTCCTTTGGCATCAAACCGGCTAGCCTGTGTAGGGTTAGTCGGCTCGCAGGTTTCCCGCTCGAAACTACGGAGGGTAATGTGATGAGAACCGCCCGATGGCTCCCGATGGCAGCCGCCTTAGCTGCTCTCGCGAGTCTTCCCCTTGCAGCGCAAGAAGCCAGCGCATCGGCAAGCCAGAGCGTGTCGGCCTCGGCCGCCGGCACGCATGTCAACCAGTCGTCGAATTCAGCCGCGCAAGCGAACGTCAACCATGAACACGTCAACGCAAGTGAAGCGGCAGCAGATTCATCGCGTGCCCAAAGCCGCTACTCTGATGCCGGCGCGAGCGGAGACAACGCGGCCGCAGCCCGGGCAAATATGCGTCCAGTGAGCGGCGAACTGGAGCGCAAGCTGGACTCGAAGACGGCCAGGGTCGGCGAGCCGGTGGTGCTGAAAACCACGAAAAAAATGAGAACTGCCGGCGGAATCGTCATCCCCAGCGGTTCGCGGCTCGTCGGGCACGTCACCGAAGTGCAGCCCCATACCAGGAGACATCAACCATCAAGCTTGGGAATTGCTTTTGATCGCGTGGAACTGAAGAATGGGCAAAGCTTCGCTATCCGCTCTGTCATTGCCTCGGTAAGCCCGAGCCCTGCGTCGCTTGAGGCGGCTTCCTTCGAGAATGAAAACGCCTTTGCCGGCCCAGCGGGGGGCGGCATGGCGGCCGGTGGCGGCGCTATGGGCGGCGGCAGCGCCGCAATCGGCCGGGCAAGCGGAGGCCTGATTGGAGGCGGCGCAGGCATGGTCGGCGGAGCGACATCGAACCTCGGTCGTGTCGGCTCTGGTCTGGCTTCGACGGCCGGCGGGACCATGAATGCAGGGGACAACGGCATCAATGCCGCCGGAGATCTTGCCGGCGGAGCCTCGGGTGATTTGCACCGCGGTCTCGGCGGGTCGGCTGGAGCGGTGGGTTCGCTTGGCGCCCATGCCACGGAAATTCCCGGCGTGATGCTCGACAGCAGCGTTGCGGGGAGCGCGTCAGGCATGCTTTTGGCCGCCCGGCAGAACGTCCAGCTTGAAAGCGGGACGCGAATGGTCCTGGACCTGGCGGCTGCCAAGTAAGGTGGCTGCGATGTTCGCGGAAATGTGGAAGGAATGAAGCGGGGGCGATGCAGGTCTCGCCCCTGTATCATTTCGGCACACTCGCAGTGACTGAGGTCTCGCAAACGCGTAATCTGGCGCTTCCAGTCCTCTATTTCGTAATATCGGCGCTGATGAGAAAAACTTGAGGCAGTAAACGTATTTCTTTTACGAATTGACCTGCCCAAAAGGAATGCTGCCATGAACACCGGCTGTATCACCCAGGATGGTTTCGAAATCAGTCCCCGCTTTCGCCGCTCGGTCGAGCAGCGCATTGCCCGCCTGGAGAATGACGCCGCCTACGACGAGGCTCAGGTGGCCTCGCTCGATGACCTCGACCACATCCGCCGGCAGATGCGGCTGGTCGCTACCCAGCGCGCCGAAGCCCTGCGCATGAGGCTTTTTCTCGACCGCGCAAAAAACCGCCTGCCTAAGCCGACGACCACCCTGTGAGGATCGGACCCTGCTGCGGTTGATGCTGCGGACCAACAGCGCTCCGCAGCATCGGGGTCAAAAATAGACGCGGCGCTACCGCGTTAGCGCTCGGTCAGATTGTTGCCGAAGATGAAGCCGATTTCCCCCATCAGTCGAGGCTGATCGGCATTGGTGCCGTTGGGGCCGAACACATCACCCGGCACATAGCTGCCCGCGTGCGTCCAGGAAAGGTCGCCGCGGATGTAAAAGCCACCCGTCTGGTAGGTAGGCGTCACCGTCCCGGAGACCGCGTCGCTGCCCGGCCCATAGAGCAGATTCGCGCTGCTGTCGGTGGCGCTTCCTGAACTGGCGATATATTCGAAACGCACCGGGAGCGAGAAGCCGTGCTTGAAGGCGCGGCTGACCAGAATTGCTCCGCCCGTGGTTGACGTGCCCTTCGCTACGCCGGCGCGGGTGCTGGCGGGAACGTTCGAAAACTGGAAGTACGGCTGAACGATCCAGGCTCCCTTGGTGTAGGTGTAAATGACGTTGTAAATGCTGCTGTCATTCTGCAGAGGGGTCGCGGCGGTCTCGTAACCTGTGGCCCCGGCGTTGCCGCCCGCGACAAATGCCAGGCTGCTGGCCCCCTTGGTATAGGTCAAAATGCCGCTCAGCCAGGAATATCGATTCGAGTAATAACCATCATTCCAGCTCAGCGATGCTGAGAAATATTTGCCCAGCGTCTGGTTGACCTGAATGCCGCGGCTGATGGCCGGCTCCTGGTTCCACAACAGGCCGCGCTCAATGTTCATATTTTCAAAGGTGAAGGTATACTCGGCGCCAATGAGTGTGGGCAGCGAGCCGATTTGAAAGGATGTGTTCTTGCCTGCCGGGATCTTGAGAAAGGCTACAGGTACGGGGCCGTAGAAGTCGGTCAGCGTCTTGTCGGCGGGCAGAAACGGTGTTCCGAGAGAAGGCATGGTGTAAGCGCCGACCTGAACATAGAATTGAACGGGGCCGTCAGCCTTTTGAATGAATATCTGTCCGTTGCTCAGCGTCGCCTGTCCGGTGTTGTCGCCGGGAACGTGATTGCCTTGCCACAGCCCTGAACCGGTAACGATGCCATTGGCGGCGAGTTTGCCGAATGGCCCCGAGCTGAAGGTAGCCGGAGGCAGCCACTGCAAAGGTCCGGTGACTGAAGGCGTGGGGAGCGGGCTCGGTGCGGCTGCTGCCGGGGCGGGAGCGGGGGCAGCGGAACTCTGGGCGGCAGCTCGCTGAACCGTTACTGCCACTCCAAATGCCAATACGCCAGTTGCTGTTGCCAGTCGAAAGAAACACCTCATTTTCGGGCCTCACCTTTCTGAATGAATGTGGAGTTTAGGTCCATGTGCGTGACGCGAGATGTCACTGATTTTTAGCTGTTTTGATGACACCAGAAGGTCTCTAAAGTTCCCATAAAGATGGTCCTAAGGTTCCCATAAAGAAAAGCAGGTCTTTCCCTCAAAGGTTTATAAGGGTCTCTACGAGAATGAACTTGGATTTATCCCGGTCATTATGCAATCCTGATTCTGCATTTGTTATGAGGCGGGCCCGCTCTTCCTGGTCGAATCTCGGAGCGCACTGCATTCCGTTCTCCGAGTCCCAGCTTTGAATCCCCCGCGCGCGGAAAAGCACGGGCATATTCGAAGACGGTATGAGGGGGCCGGTCCCGATCACCGCTAAAGCAGCCGCGGGATACTCTTTATCTCTGGGACGGCCGATTCGTAAGGAGTTCGAATTTGAATACGGAAAAGAGCATCCGCGTGCTGCTCGTCGATGATGAACCCGCCATTCGCAGGTCGCTGCGGCTGCCGCTTCAGGAACTGGGCTTCCTGATTGTCGAAGCGTCGCGCGGCGAAGAGGCGCTGCACCTGGCCAGAGGAGACAGCTTTGACGTCGTCCTGCTGGACATCAACATGCCCGGGATCGGCGGCATGAAAACCCTGGAGAGGCTGCGCGCCTTGGCGCCACGGCTTCCCATCTTAATGCTCACCGTGCGCGACGACGAAAGAGACAAGGTCGAGGCCTTGGAGAAAGGCGCCGACGACTACATCACCAAACCCTTCAGCTTTCGCGAATGCCTGGCGCGCATTCGCTCCGCGGTACGGCGCGCGCAAACGCCGGAACGGCCCGAGGATCTGCCCATCACCATCGGCGAAATCGAAGTGCAGCCAGCGCGCCGAAGCGTGAAAAAGTCCGGCCAGCCTATACGCCTGACGCCAAAGGAATACGACATCCTTTATTACCTGATGGCCCATGCCGGCCGCGCCGTGACTCATGGCAAGCTTCTCACTTCCGTATGGGGCGCGCAGTACCGGCAGGAAGTAGACTACCTGCGCACTTTCGTGCGCCAATTGCGCAAGAAGATCGAGGATGATCCGTCGAATCCGCAATATCTGCTGACTGACACTTGCGTAGGATATCGATTCGCCGAGGAAATCCCTCTTGCCGGTAACAGCGAATCCGCCTCCAGTGGCGCTTACTACCCCTTGACATAAGCCGCGGTTATCAGGTGCGATTCGTGATCATGATCACTGTCGCCTGACGCCCACACAGCAATGATGTTGTGTGCATGGCAAGCGCCCCGGCAACAACGCCGAAAACCGTGAAGCTGCCGCTTCTGCGCAGGATCTCGCAGATTTTCTTTCTGCTCCTCTTCCTTGGACTGCTAATTCTGACTTCGCTGCGCTCCACGCCAGGCGTGGCCGGCGACCTTCATGTGCACGCGCCGGTGCGCCTGTTCTTTGAGTGGGACCCGCTGGTCGCCCTGGGCAATGCGCTGGCCACGCACGCTCTTTATCGTGGCCTGCTCTGGAGCCTCGTCATCCTGCTGCCGACGCTCTTTCTCGGCCGATTCTTTTGCGGCTGGATTTGCCCTCTCGGCACCCTGCAACACTTCCTCGGCAGTTGGCGGTCCGAGGCCAAGCGCGGTAAACAGCGTATCGAATCGAATCGCTACAAGCGCTGGCAAACGGTTAAATATGTGGTGCTGATCGCCGGCCTCGCGGCGGCCTGCTTCGGAACCATGCTGATCGGATGGCTCGATCCTTTCAGCCTGCTGGTGCGCTCGGTTGGGCTCTCTATTCTGCCGGCGTTCAATTACGCAGTACGCGCCGTGCTGGCGCCGCTTGAGCACAGCCATTCCGGCGCCATCAGCGGAACCAGCGCGATCCTTCATGATGTGCTGCAATTCACGGTGCTGGATTTCCGCCAATCGCACTTTGCGCAGGGAGTTTTTCTGGGCGTTGTTTTTATTCTCATTCTGGCCGCCAGTCTCCGTGTAACGCGATTGTGGTGCCGTGCCATTTGTCCACTGGGTGCCTTATTGGGCGCAGTCTCGCGCTGGTCTGTCCTGGGCCTGCATAAGGACGCGGCCTCATGCGATAAATGCAACCGCTGCCTGTTGAATTGCCAGGGGGGCGACGATCCCATCGGCGGTGCGAACTGGCGCAAGTCAGAGTGCCTGATGTGCATGAACTGCGTGGGCAGTTGTCCGCACTCTAGTTTGCAGTTTCGCTTCTTCCGCAAAGAAAAGGAAGTGGCTTCGCCGGACCTCGGCCGGCGCCGCGCGGTTACCGGACTGGCCGCGGGTGCTGTCGCGGTTCCGCTTATCCGCGCTAACACCGGGATGGGCAAAGATCGCCATGACCGGCTGCTGCGCCCCCCGGGATCGCTGCAAGAGTCCGATTTTCTTTCCCGCTGCATCCGCTGCGGCGAGTGCATGAAGGTATGTCCCAACAACTCGCTGCATCCCACCCTCGAAGAGGCCGGATTCGAAGGACTATGGACACCCACACTGGTGCCCCGCGTCGGGTATTGCGAGCCTAGCTGCGTGCTGTGCTCGGAAGTTTGCCCCACCGGAGCAATCTGGCAAATCACGCCCGCTGAAAAGGGCTGGGTTGTTGGAGTGGGTCAAGAGAAGAGACAGCCGGTGCGCCTGGGCACTGCATTCTACGATCGCGGCCACTGCCTGCCCTGGGCTATGGCCACCGATTGCATTGTGTGCGAGGAGTGGTGCCCGGTCTCGCCCAAGGCGATTTTTCTCGAAGAGGAGAAAGTGGTGGACTCGGCGGGCAATATCAAGATGCTCAAACAGCCGCACATCGATCCAAGCCGGTGCGTAGGCTGCGGCGCCTGCGAATACGCCTGCCCCATCCAGGACCACCCGGCGGTTTACGTGACCAGCATTGGAGAAAGCCGTTCGCCTTCGAGCCAGATTCTGCTCAGCCGAAGTTAAGGGAGTTGAAGCCGATGATATTAACGCCACGAAGCTGGAAAACGGTCAGCGCCTTGCTGGCGCTCGCGCTGTTGTTAACCGCTGAAGGATGCAGAAACTCGAAGCAGCCATTCCCGGCCTCGGGAGTTGTTGCGGGTTGGCAGAAAACCAGCGACACACGCACATATGCTGCGAAAGATCTTTGGCAATACATCGACGGCGAAGCGGAGGAATACCTCAGCGCCGGCGTCGTTTCTGCATCCACATCCGATTACAAATACCAGGACGGACTGGAGGCAGCCGTCGACATATTCACCATGGGCAACTCCGCCGATGCAGCGAAGATGTTCGGCTCCAAATCGGAAAAAGGCGGCAGGAGTGTGCAAATGGGTGACCAGGGCGTTGCATACAACCAAAGCGTGACGTTTCGCAAGGGACCGTACCTCGTTCACATCGTCGGATATGAATCGACCCCCGATGCACCTCAGGCTCTTTTGGCGCTGGCCCATGGTGTTGAAGCGAAGCTTTGAGTTTATGCCGTCGCCTTCAGGCAGTCAGGAGGAAATGATGAAGAGTCGCCGCGAGTTTTTGAAAGATGCCGCCGGAGCCGCGCTTTGGGGTGCCCAAGGCAGCTTTGAATGGGCCCAAAAACCAGGTCAGCGGATTTCCGGCGCCAGGTCCCGCGTTGTGGTGGCCCGGGATGCCGGGCTGCGCATCCAGGGTTCACAACCTGACGAACAGAACGTGCTGGCGCTGCTGGACAAGGCGATGACCGCTTATTCCGGTCGAACAGCGCCGGCCGAAGCATGGCGATACCTGGTGCCGCGCGATACGGTGATCGGGCTGAAAGTCAATGGCCTTGGCGGGCGAGGCATTTCTACACACGCGGTGTTGGTCCACGCCATCTGTGAGCGGCTGCAGCAGGCCGGCGTACCGGCGGGAAATATCGTCGTTTGGGACCGCAATGCGCGCGACCTCGAGGCCTGTGGAATGAACCTCGGCACCGATCGAAGCCGCGTCCGATGCTACGGATCGGACGTAGCGGGCTTTGAAGATACCGCCGTACATTGTGGCTCAGCTCAACTTCGGCTGTCGAGGGTTCTCACGCGCGATTGCGACATGGTGATCAGTGTGCCCATCCTCAAAGATCACACCATGTCCGGCATAACGTTTTCGATGAAGAATATGTATGGGGTTATCGATCGTCCCTATCTGCTGCACGGCGATAACTGCAATCCCGGTGTGGCCGACGTGAACGCCTTGTCTGCTGTGCGCGATAAAGTGCGCTTCACTATTGGCGACGCGCTCACATCGGTTTACGAGGGCGGCCCGGTGTATTCCCCCGAGCATTTATGGCGCCCGAATGCGCTCATCGTGGGCGAAGACCGCGTAGCCGTGGACCAGTCCGCATGGCAGATGCTCGACCGCAAGCGTGTTGAAGAAGGGCTGTCGACGCTGAAAGACGCGGGCCGCGAGCCTCGTTATATAGCCACGGCGGCCGATGCGGCACACCGGCTCGGCACCAACGATCCGCGGCGAATCCAATTGCTGGAAGTGTGACGAGAGAAGAAAATGGCCGAGCAAAACCATGGCGAGCCGGGCGAAAAGGTGGAAGCGGACTTGACCACTGACAGGTCTGAATCGCGGCCGGGAGCGATGCTGGCATCAGGCATGTCGCGTCGTGAAGCGATGCTGCAGCTGTTGCGGCTGGGAGGTGCTGCCGCCGGAGTGGCAGGCACGGCATTCTGGCTCAGTGAGCGCAGCAGCCGTCCCATCCCCGCAGCGCCCGAGAAAGCTCGGCGCGACCATCGCGTGGCGGCGAACGTGAGCCTGCCCAAGATCACGGTGGCTTATTGCCCCACTGAAGCCGGCCAACCTGTCGCCCGCCAAGGCGAGCCGCGATTGCTCGTGCAGAAGGCGCTGGAAAACCTGGGCGGAATCCGGCGGTTTATCAACACCGGCGACACTGTGGTTCTAAAACCCAACATTGCCTGGGACCGCACCCCGGAGCAAGCAGCGAATTCCAACCCTGAGTTAGTGGCCGAGGTAGTTCGCCAGTGCCGGCAGGCCGGGGCAAAACGCGTGATTGTTACCGACGTGAGTTGCAATGAACCGCGGCGTTGCTTCCTGCGCTCCGGTATCGAAGCCGCCGCGCGAGCTGAGGGAGCAGAAGTCGTGCTCCCGGATTCCCAGCTGTTTCGTGAAGTGGACATTGGAGGTGTAGCACTCAAGACATGGCCGGTTTTCGGGCCGTTTCTCGATGCGGATAAGGTAATCAACTTGCCCATTGCCAAGCAGCATGGGCTGGTTGGGGTCACCTTGGGGATGAAGAACTGGTATGGAATTCTCGGCGGTGAGCGCAACCGCCTGCACCAGCAGATTCATCAGAGCCTGGTCGACCTGGCCAGTTTTATGTTGCCGACGCTCACTCTGCTGGATTGTTATCGCGTGCTGCTTCGCAACGGCCCCACCGGCGGGAACCTCGAAGATGTTGCCATCAAAAAAACTATCGTCGCAGGAACCGATCCCGTGGCAATTGACGCTTATGTAGCCAAGGCGTATTGGGATCTCGATCCGCAGCACCTGCCTTATCTGGAAATGGCCGATGCGCGTGGACTAGGGTCGGTAAACTTCGACAGGCTGGCGGTGAAGGTGAGCCGCATTGCCAGCGACCCTGCCGGTAGCGCCGGGTAAGCCGTTTGATATACCGCGGGCCGAGTGCGGTTGCTTTTGGAAGCGGAGCCGGGTCTCGTAGCCTCCCTGCAACCCCTACTCCCGCGGGCCCACAATCGTCAGGTGCATACCTGTCACGGCCTTATAAGTCAGATCGACAAATGCCCCATTCTGTTTTGCCGTGAAGCTCTTTGCGTCTGCTTTTACATAAACTGTCAGCTTTGGCAGTTTCCAGACATTTGACTTTACGTCGCCTGCCCCGATCCCCGGAGCGCTGATACGAAAGCTAATGTCACCATCCGCCGAAATGACGATTCCCTTCTTGTCTGCCGTAGCATCGATTGGTGGACAACGAGTAAGTTGAATCCAGCCGATCCTGCCTGGCGCCTGCCACTGCACCGTCACCGGATGAAACTGGCTTCTCGCGTCGACGCCTCGCATATGCCTGGTGAATTCTCCGCCATAGATCACGCTCTTACCAATCCACGCTGTTGCAATGCGCCCTTCCGCGATCGGCTGGCGCACCCGGTGTTCACCCTGAAAGCTCTCGAAACTCTTCATCGCATCCTGAGGTATGTGTGTATCCAGAACCACGATGAGGGGAACGAACCAGAGATCCGCAACGTGATCTACGGGAGGTTTGAAGGACGGCAGCGGCGCCTGGTCCGCGTTGAGCACTGTCCGCAACCACAACCCCGTAACGCTCACATAGCTGCGCATGTCCATTCCATAGGAGCGGTCATAAGGGCCGGAGATATTGCGAAGATTGGCGTTATATAACTCCGCGGTCGTTCGCCACAATGCGGCCTCCATTTCCCGGCCCCTGGCTCGCATCTGCGGCGTGGATCCGTAGTCGCGCCAGAGCGCCAGGGCGTACAGATCCACTCCCCCGTACGTCGGCGAATTGAACTCGTCGAAGGTGTCGTGCTCCTTGAAAAGTCCGTAGACGGTATCCTGCCATTTGATTGCCGGCGCCATCCACTGCGGTCGGCCGCCATGGGCCGCTGCATAATCCCACAGAAATGCAAGCATCAAAGCGGGGTTGGAATAAGTCGGCTGCAAGCGGCCCTGCTTCACTTCGCCGGCGACGGCATCGTCGATGGAAGTCATCATTTCTTTGGCCAGATCGGCCGGAATGCGGTCCCGGTATTCTTCCAGGATTATCGCGAACGTAGTGCCGATGAATTCCCGCCAATTTGGATCGTAGCCTCGCCACATCACCGCCTTGGCCGGTGGCTCGGGCTCATTGGGAGAGCGCTTGAATGTCCCATTCCACGGCTTGCCCGGTTCATGGTATTGCTGTTTCAAGACAACGCGAATAATTTCAGAAGCGCGCTCGCGATCACCGGGCCCATCGCGCAGCAAGAGTCCCAGCGCGTACCACGTTGACTCCCGCACCATGTAATAGGAAGGCGCCCGCAAGTTGCCCTCCACAGTTCCCGCCGGCGCCCGACACAGCTCGTACTGCGAATCCCAGGAGTTATCGGCCCACCGCATCGAAGTCGCAAAAATCTCCTGACTGTTCTGGCTCAGCGACTGCACATTTGGGTGTCGCGATAATGCGCGCGCTGGAACCGCGAAAACAAGACTGAAGAGGACGATAAAACCCGCTGCTGCCCGTAGCCATAGCTTCATTTTGTAGTTCCCCTGGGATTAACAACCCTCACTCTTCCCCTCCTTAAACCTCCAACGTTCGAGGTGAAGTCATACTAAAAAGTGAGAACAGATTGCGGCCGCACCGTCAAGGTGCGGCCGCGCCGAAGATGTTTTTAGGTTACACACCGCGAGTATGGCCCGCCTAGAAAGAGAACTTCGCGGCAAATTCCATGGTGCGAGCTTCATACGAAGGCGTGCCGCTGGTTGAAGTTATAGTTCCGGCATTGGAGTTGGAAATACTCGAGTTTGGCGTCGCAAAGTTAGGATGGTTGAAAACATTGAAGGAGTCTGCGCGCAGTTGAACATTATAGTGTTCGTGCCATTGGATGTTCTTCTGCAGGCTCATATCCCAATCTTGAAACGCAGGACCACGTAACATGTTATATCCAGAGTTGCCGTAGCTCGCATAAGTGGTTACGCCCGCACCCTGCCCGGCGTTGAAAACAGCTTGGCAGTTCGTCCCGCTCGTAACCGAGTTATAACACGGCGGAGGAGCATATGCCGAGGGATTGAACCATTCATTCAGCGACTTATGAGACGGATAGAGCGAAACCCCGGGAACACGATCGGCGCGGCCGCTTACCTGCCCCACCGGGGAGCCGGGCGCACTATATGTCACTGAAAATGGTTGCCCGGTCTGGAAGGTGGAAATGCCAGATAACTGCCATTTGCTAATGATCTGGTTCAGGAGCCCGCCGGCGCTGGCAAACAGCGGCTGACCATGGCCGAATGGCAGCGCATACGAGTAGTTCACGGTAAGTACCTGCGGCGTAATGCCGCCAATGTCACCGTAGGAGTCATTGGGATTGCTGCCTGAGGAGTTTTCCAGGTTTTCCGTTCCCAATACACGGGTCCATTGGTATTCAGCTCCGATGGCGAAACCGCGGCCGTAGCGCTTGTGTACTCCCACCTGCAGCGAGTTCATGGTGCTGTGGAATATAGGTTCCATGTAGTAAGGAATGGAAGAGAAAGGTTGATGCAGATTCGTGCTCTGCACCGTCGAACCTACTACCGGAGGGTTAGCCAGGTTCAGGTTAGATTGAGTATTGCCGCTGCCTCCGTAGTTGTTCTGTTTCAAATTGTGCTGGCCCACATAGCCTACGCGTATATCGAATCCGCTTGCGAATTCGTGCTCCAGGGCCAGATTGTACTCTTCCGTATAAGGCGTAACCGCCGGATACTGCGCGTTCACCGATGGATTGACGCTGTAAGTACCCGTAGCGGAGAACGGATTGCTCATATTGAAAGCTGAAGAATAGGTCTTGGAGTTGGTGAACGTCTGTGTGGCCTCAAAGGGAAGGGTTCCGAACATATTCCCCATATAGGATGCCGGCAGCAGGTTATAGTAGATTCCGAAGGCGCCGCGTAACACCGTATCTGGGAAGAGCTGGTACGCGAATCCCAACCGGGGCGCAAAGTTTTTATCAGGACGCCCCAGGTAACTGAAGGGGTTATTCGATATCCCCGCAGTCGACGATAGCGTCATCAGGTTATCCGCTGTCAATGTGCTCACGTAAGAAGGGATCGCACTCGACGGGTAGGAGTTGCCGAACACCACCACTTTATTGAGTGACGGCACATAAAGTGAGAATTCGCCATAAGGGCCCGGCTCGAACCACTGCAGGTCATAGCGAATACCCATATTGATAGTCAGGCTGGGCAGTAACTTCCAGTCATCCTCGACATATGCGTCCCATTGGCTGGAAATGTTACGGGTGATGAAATTACCCGGCGTTCCCTGGGCGGTGGTGGCGGGAAGACCAAGCAGAAAGTCCGCGAAGGCATTGCCGCTATATTGACCGTTGAACGAAAAGGAACCGTGTGGCGGGCTTACTGCCGAATCATTCCAGTGATTGTCGAATAGATAGCCAAACCCGGCCTTGACGGTGTGCCGAGCAAAAACCTTGGTCAAAGACGTATTCGCCTGGATTACCTGCTCCAAATCCTTCGAACCCTGCTCGCCAACGCCGGTAATGTTGGTAATGCTGATCTGCGGCGCGCCTTCGATCAACTGCGGACTCAGGCCGGGAATGATTGTCTCCCATTTTGTTTGATAGTTCTGCGGCGTGCGGTAGATGGGCAGATGAAAGTAAGAGGCATCCGTATCCAGTAACAAGGTTGGAGAAAAGGTATGTGTCCAACCCAGAATGACATTGGTGTTGTGCTCGCCATCGCCGGAGAATCCGCCCTGAAGGCTGTCGGCTCCCACATCTGGATTCGGTCCGTAGAGAGCCTCGAGAAACGTAGCGCGAAGCTGATCTTTGTCGCTGATTCTTTGATCAAGTCGCAGCGAGAACCGCTTGGCGTTGCTGGTATAAGGAACCAGTTCGAACGTGTTGGTGCCGGTTCCGCTTGTGGTCGGCGTCGGATAGAGAAGCTTCAATAACTGCAGATCTACCTGATTTTGATCCCCGGTGGGAATGGTTTGATTCTGAAAAGGAGTTCCGGTCGACGGGTTGATAATCGGCGTATTGAACTCGGTAAAGATGCCCTGCCGTTCCAGAGCCGTCGGCTGCTGGCTGTCCAGGCTGGCCGACTGATTCAAACGGAATCCCTCCCAGGCGACAAAGTAAAAGGAACGATTCTTGCCGTTGTAACCAGGAAAACGAATCGGCCCCTCAAAATTACCGCCAAATTCATTCCTCTCGTAAGCCGGACGCGGTTTTCCTCCGCCGAAATAGGTCTTTGCCGCCGTACCCTTGGAGCGATTGAACTCGAACAATTCACCATGGTACTGATTAGTGCCACTAGCGGTAGCCACAATCACCTGCGCAGGCTGATTAAATTCTGCCGGCGCACCCGTGGTCATCACCTTGAACTCCGCGAGGGCATCGAGCGAAGGCACTTCCGGCTCGGCGCGCTGCAGTGTCACTTCCATGTTGGTCACGCCATCCAGCGTAGACCCCAGGCCGCCGTAAGCGTTCCGGCTCCCCGTCCCAACCGCGAATGTCATTCCTCTAACCGCGAGCTGATCCTGTGCTCCCACTCCCTGCACTCCTGGAGCAAGCGCGATCAAGCCCATCACGCTCAGTCGTCCGTTCAGTGGCATGTTTTGAATGGCGTGGCTTTCGACCACATCTCCGACAGAAGAGGCCTCCGTCTGGATAAGTGGCCCGGTGCTTGTTACTACGACGTTCTGCTCCTGCGAGCCCACAGACATCTTCACGTCGCTTTCCATGGTCTGATCGATAGCCAGCGCGATACCCTTTTGCACCGTAGTTTGAAATCCGGCTTTTTCCACCTTTATGTTGTAGTGGCCGGGTGGCAACAGGGTGATGTCATAAGTCCCGGCCGCCGAGGTAATCGCCGTGTGAATCGTGTTGGTTTCGATCTGCGTGATCGTAACCATGGCTCCGGGAATTACCGCGCCCGTCGAATCGGTGACCGTACCGGTAATCGATCCCGTAATACCCTGGGCCCATCCGGCATGGCCCGCGGCGACGAAAATCATCGCGGCAGCAAGCACCCAGCCGAAGACGTCAAATGAAAGTCTTGCATGTCGCGGGGAGCAGAAAGTGCCGTATCGCTCATGGCACGGGTTGTCATGTTCAGCGTCTTGATCTTTCTCTTTCCAGCACTCTTGCAGTTTGCGTATCTCACAAAAGACAAACTTCAACATCTTGCTCCTCCTGAAGATTTGCAATTTCTTTCTTTGCCTGGGAATCTTACTTATCGAACTGCGCAATTCGCCTCCTTGCGCACGATACACTCCAGTTAGCGCGGCTCCGCGTTGCAACCTTCGCTGCCAACAATTTCCAAGCTTCGGCGGCGGAACAGGTGCAGCACCAGTCCAGGTGATGTCACTGCTCGCCGAACTGAACCATCGACCTCGATCGCTGACGCTGGGTGCCCCAGAGGCTGGAACGAATCCAACCACGTTGCACTGCTGTGCAGCGCATGGCAAATTCCGTACCAATCCCGGGCAAGCTCGTGCAGGAGAGCAGCCCACAGTAGCCGCAGGTTACGTCAGACGCTCAAACGTCTTATTCAAACGTTTGAATCTTTGAGAGACGACTATATAATCGGCCCGATGACATGTCAAGTTAAAAAAATATCGCCGGGAATTTCATTGGTCCGTAAACACTTTTCGGGAGCGCCATTGCATCTTCTCAACGTCCGCTAAACCGGTTCCAACTACGAAGCGCAACCAGATCAATCGCCGCATGCAAACACGAAAAGGCCCCTGATTGCCGGTCTGCTATGACAAAATGGCGCAGGGCTCGCACTTAAGCGAAGACCGGCGGGAGGAGAAGAGTGGCTCAACGGAAAACCGGCCATGTGACCTTGCTTGACATCGCCCGCGCGTGTGATCTCTCCGTCTCGACCGTGTCCATTGTCCTAAGTGGGGCTCCGCTTTCGCAAAACGTGGCGGCCAAAACCCGCGAGCGCATACGCGCCATGGCGCAGAAACTCGGCTATCATCCTGATGCCTATGCCCGCTCGCTGCGCCGCCGGCGCAGTCAGACCATCGGCGTTCTCGCCTTCGATCTCTCCGACCCATTCTGCATCCCCATCCTTCGCGGCATTCAGGCCGGCCTGCATCCCGCCCAGTTCAGGCCGCTGCTTATGGACGCGGAAAGCGAGCGCAGGCTATTCGACAGTTATCTCAAGATGATTCTCGAAGTCCGCGCGGAGGGGGTCATCGTAATCGCCAGTTGGATTTTTGAAGAGACCAACCTGCTGGCCGACATCGAGAAAAATCACGTTCCTATCGTGATTGTGGGCCGGGATCTGACGGCAAGGAAAATCAGTTCGGTGCTGGTGGACAATGAAGCGGGAGGAGCGCTCGCCATGCGCCACCTTTGCAATCTCGGGCATCGAAAGATCGCTGTAATTCGGGGCCCGGAAGAACTTTTCGACAGCGAACCGCGCTGGAAGGGAGTGCAGTGCGCCGCGGCAGAGGCGGGAATCCGCCTGGATCCGCAACTGGTATTTCAGCTGCCGGGATTGGTGGGTCCCACTTCCGGCTTCGAGGGCGGTCTGGATATTTCCCGGCGGATCCTGGCATCAGGCCGCCCCTGCACCGCGGTTCTTGCCTTCGACGACATGACAGCCCTGGGAGTGGTTCGCGGTCTCGACGGGGCAGGTTTGCGGGTTCCACAGGATTTTTCGGTACTGGGTTTCGACGACGTCCTGCCGGCAGCCATGGCCACACCGGGAATCACCACCATCCGTCAGCCGCTCACGGAAATGGGATCGCTCTCGGCACGGTGGGTGCTCGACGCCATCGAGGGACGGCCCTCGGCAAGCAGAAGAATTCCGCGATTGCACAAGGCCCAGCCGGAACTGGTGGTGCGGGTATCCTCTGCGCCGCCGCGGGAAGCATCTTTGCTTCGAGCGGGCGCCGGCAAAGATGGCGCTTGACATCCCTGCCGATTTGGTTGATATTCATGTTTCAAACGATTGAATAGGCGTTCTGGAAGGCTCGATCACCGCAATCATCATCAACGCGACAGAGTCGGCCGCAGCAGGCACGATAAGGATCAACAATGGCGCCCTCCACCCGGACCGAGACCGCTGGCCTCAAGCGCAGTCTGCGCTTCTGGGATCTGGTGCTTTTCGGCATCATCCTCATTCAGCCCACGGCGCCCATGCCTGTCTTTGGCGTACTCTACAATGTCTCCCGCGGCCACGTCGTTTCGGTCATTTTGCTTGCCATGGTGGCCATGCTCTTCACTTCCATCAGTTATGGGCGCATGGCCCGCGCGTATCCTCACGGCGGCTCGGCCTTTCTCTACGTCGGCAAAGAAATTCACACCAGCCTGGGCTATCTCACCGGCTGGTGTCTAATCCTGGACTATGTGGCCAATCCGCTCATTTGCACCATCTGGTGCAGCCACGCAGCCATGAACTTTCTGCCGGAAGTGCCCTATTCGGCCTGGGTCGCTTTCTTCGCTCTCTTCTTTACAATTCTGAACTGCAACGGTGTTGAGACATCGGCGCGAATCAACGCCGGCATGGCGGCTGCGCTTGGGGTCGTGGTTTTGCTGGTGCTGATCGCAGCACTCAGATGGCTCCTGCACCTCTCCCATCCCGGCGTTGGCTTTTTCTTGCAGCCTTTCTATGACCGGACCACATTCAGCACTGCCGGCCTGCTGCGCGGCACTTCTATCGCGGTGCTCACCTACATCGGTTTCGACGGCATCTCCATGCTCGCCGACGAAGCTACAGATCCGGTACACAGCATACCTCGAGCCATCGTGTTCACCTGCTTCATCACCGGCGTACTCGCCGCCATTGAGGTCTATGCGGCTCAACTGGTATGGCCACGCGGAATGGCTTTCCCCGACATCGATACCGCCTATGTCAGCGTTTCGGCGCGCATGGGCGGTCCCATTCTCTTCGTTATCGTGAATGCGTCGCTGTTGCTGGCCACGGTCGGCTCCGGCATGGCCTCCCAGCTTGGTGCGGCGCGTCTGCTTTACGCCATGGGCCAGGACGGAGCATTGCCCGCTCGCTTTTTCGCAGCCGTGCATCCCAAAAGCCGCATCCCGCGCAATAATGTGCTCCTCGTCGGCGCCATCTGTCTGGCGGGGGGACTGATCTTCAATTACCAGCTCGGCACCGAGTTGCTGAACTATGGCGCTTTGCTGGCTTTCATGGGTGTCAATCTCGCCTCCATTCTTCGCGGCTGGCGACAGGCCCGCTTCAGACAAATGGTTCCCATACTGATCTCGGCATGCGGACTTGTGACATGCTTCTTTCTTTGGATAAACCTCGGCTCGCTGGCGCGCATCGTGGGCACAACCTGGGCCGTGGCCGGCATCCTCTTGTGGGTGGTCCGACGCCGCTTCACCATGCTTCCCGGAGAAGCCGTATGACCGACCCCTCATCTTTGCCGCCAATAAATCATTCCAGGCGCTTTGACTTTACACTGGCCGGCGATACCGATCTCGACATCCTGCTCTATGGCCTTCCTGAGAATCTGCCGCTGGAGCGGGAACTCCTGGCAGAGGGCCTTGCCGTTCGCGTCGGAGGGTCGAGTGCGATCACGGCACACAATCTCGCCGCGCTGGGCAACTCGGTCGGCTTCATCACCCCCCTCAGCGGCGATAACTTCGGCGCTCTCTGCCAAACCGAGCTGCGAAGGGCCGGAGTCGACCTCTCCCGCTCGGTTCCGGTGCGGCATACTCCGAGCGGCGTCACCGTTCACCTGCAGCACCGGGAAACGCGCCACATGTTCACCTACGCGGGCGCAACCTTTCAACTCCGCTTCGATAATCTCGACCTCGACTACCTGGCAGACGCGCGCCACTTCCACATGTGCTCCTACTATCTGCAGCGCGCACTCACCTTTCAGATCCCCAGACTCCTGGCCGCGCTTAAGCAGAGAGGCCTCACCATCTCCCTTGACCCCAACGACGATCCAAAGCAGCACTGGGATGACGGCATCCTTGACGCGCTGCAGTTTGTCGATATTTTGATGCCCAACGAGCGCGAAGCGTGCCAGATGGCCAAGGAACCGGATCCGGAAAGAGCCATCATCCAGCTCCGCCAGCGGGTTCCGCTGCTGATAATCAAGCGCGGCGCAATGGGTGCTTCGGCCTATACCAGCGCTGGCGAATGGCACCTTCCGGCGCGTTCCGTCGAAGTGATCGATGCCGTCGGTGCAGGAGATAGCTTTAACGCTGGATTCCTGCATGCCTGGCTACGTAATTGGCCCGTTGAAAAAGCCCTTGCCTTCGGAAATCTCGCTGGCGCTTGGTCTGCAACGGCAAGCGGGGGCACGGCGGCGTTTTGTGAAGAGCAATCCCTCCGCGATCTGGAAGAAACCTGGGCAGAAATGGAAGGATCAACTCAGTTCACACTTCAGAGCATTGCTGGATCTGGTCGGAAGGTCACATAAGTCTGCCCGCCCTTCACCCCAGGAATGCTGGAGCGAACCTTTCCCTTTCCGGGCGGGTGAAGCGCTATCCTGCCGGCCCTTCGCGATCAGGGAATGCGGCGCGCCAGATGGAGAAGCGTAAGGTTGTGCTTACGAACTCGCCCCCCTGGACAGGCCTCGATGAGACGACGCATCTCGCCAAAGAGCCATTCTCGTTTGTCCGTTTCGAGCAAAACGTGGTCTGAGGCCGTGCGCATCAGTGCAACGTGTTCCTCGGCCGTAAACTCTTCCGACCATAGTCGCCGGATTACGCGCACTTCATCAAAGCAGCCGCTCTGCTCAATCTCGGCACAAGAGTCCGGAATGACTTCGGGCGGTGGAAGAGGCCACGGTACCCGGCCCATTCCTATCGCCGCGTAACACTGCTGAATCTCTTCAAAGAACGGATCGTAACCCTGGGGATAGACGTGTTCCGTCGTGGTGAACGCCAGCATGCCGCCGGGCCTGAGCGCCGCGGCGGCCTTTCGATAGCGCAGCTCCGGATCGAGCCAATGCCATACCGTGATTGCTGCAACCAGGTCGAATTCTGGCGACGGCTCCCAATTTTCGAACCGCGTACAACGCACTTCGACATCCGCGAAGCCGGCAAGGTGCTGCTGCGCAAGCCGTGCCAGGTTCGCGCCCATTTCGAGTGCCAGAATTCGCGCTCCGCGCCGGGCCATGGGCAACGTCGACTTGCCGCTCCCACAGCCTATCTCGAGCACGTATGGAGGCCGGTCATGCAGTCGCAACTCGGCAAAAAGGGTGTCGTAGAGCCATGCCGGCGGCTCGCGTCTGCCCCGATCAAACTGCTCCGCAATGGTGTCGAAGATCTGCGCACGCCGCAGCCGCTGTTCGGTGGAGAGCTGCATTTCTTCACCGTATCACCCAGGGCGCGGACAGAGATTTCGTCCTTGCAGGACCGGGGCGCAGTAATTGATCAGCTTGCAATTCCAGGGAATCCGGTTTCAGCGTTCACTCCAAATGGTGCTTGCCCCTTGCTGGAGCCCATTGTCCTCAGCCCTTGCGCAGAATCTGCGCTTCCATCGGCTGCAACTGGACCTGGACCACGTTGACCGGGCCTTCCCCGTGCGTGCCGTCCACTTCCGCCACAGCCACATCTCCCGCTCCAAGCTGCAGCACTTGGCCTGGCTTCGCCGGCGCAGCTTGATTGCTGTAGAGAATTCGGATCGTATCGCCAGGGGCGCTCAAACTCCCCTCAAGGATCACCCACACGCTCTGCGCGCTTGTGGTATTGAAATTCGCCACCGTGAGCACCTCCTGGTCATTGAGGATGCGCGAGAATGCCAGGACGCCCGGCGAAATCGTCGAAACACCAAAATTCCGCTGATCCCCGGAAATAGGCCGAAAATAGAAGCGGCCGTAACGCAGCGCAGCCTGGCTGGCGCGCACCGCCGCAATCTGCTGAATGTGCAGATAAAAAGGATTCGCCGCATTGAACCCCGGCCCTCCCCACAACGCCTCGCGGACCGCGGGATCGGGACCGGCGCCATGAAGTCCCTGCTCGGTTCCGTAATACACGCAGGGAATTCCCGGAAGCGCGAACAGGCACGCCAGCCCCGCAGTCACCTGGGCATCGTAGATGGGAACACCGTCGGGCGGGATATAGCGAATGCGGGCATGGTTGTCGTGATTATCCAGAAAAGAGACGAAAAAGCGCGTGGCGTCACCGTGCGAACTCAGGATGTCCTGCTCTACCTGCTTTCGGAACTGGTACATGGCCACCAGAGATGCGGGCGCGAGAGAGCCTTTCACCGCCGGCACCAGGTCGTTGTAGAGAGGATAATCAAGCGCTGCGTCCACCCCAACCAGGTCGCCTTGGTCCGATGTGTTGCGGCCAATGAATCGCGCTATATCGGTCTCTTCGTTGCCGTCGAGAACTTCGCCGAAGGTGAAGAAGTTCTTCTTGCCGATGCTCAGCGCAAACTCGCGCATCGAGTTGCCGAAAACCTGCGGCAGACCTCCCTTGAGATATCGCAGGGTGTCGATTCGGAACCCATCAATGTCATAGCGCGCGATGACATACTGATACGCACGGATCAGAATGTTCTGTACGTTCGTCTCCCAGGTGGACAGTTGCTTGAATGGCGGAAAATCCCCAACCGTGTCATCTCCGCTCGGCGCCGGATCTCCCTGCCGCCGGAAATACTCGTTCTGCTGCATCTCCACCGGCCAGATCAGCTCATCCGCGCTGGGGCTGGGAACAACCCCGGGAGAGTTGTAAGCGGCAACCGCTGTCCCCGTCGCGTCGCGCCATTCCACATCCATCCGG